>NZ_CP159534.1:4527504-4829338 GCF_040529335.1 Streptomyces sp. HUAS MG91
ACGCGCACCCTCTACAACCACTTCGGCGGCAAGGAGAACCTCTTCCGCGAGACGCTGCTGGACAGCGCCGCGGCCGTCACCGCCGCCCATGTCGCCCTCATCGAACGGCACTTGAACAAGGTCACGGACATCGAGGCGGACCTGCGCGCCCTCGCGCGGGAGTGGATGGGGCGGCGCGGTGAGCACGCCGACCACGGGCTGCTCGTCCGGCAGGTCATCGCCGAGGGCACGCATCTGCCCGGCGACGTCGTCGAGGAGTGGCAGAGGACCGGGCCGCTGGCCGTGCGCGAGGCGGTGCGGGACGCGTTCGTGCGGCTGGGCGGGGACGGGCTGCTGACCGTGGACGAGGGCAACTCCGCCGAAGCCGCTCGGTACTTCACCCTGCTGATCGCCGGGTCCGTCACCGTGGACACGTTCTTCGGGGCCGTGCCGATGAGCAGCGCCGAGGTCGATGAACGGGTCGAGAGCGGGGTGCGGGTCTTCCTGCGGCTCTTCGCCGTCGCCGGTGACGTCACCGAGGGCGATTAGGGCAGGGGCAGCGGGAGTTCGGCGTCCGGCCAGCGGGTGCGGCCCTGTTCACGGGACCGGAGCAGGGCCAGGGTCTCCAGGCCCCGGTCCGCTCCGGTGGCCAGCAGCTCCGGCAGTTGGGGAAGCGGAGCCACTGCCGCGACGTCGTCCAGGACGAGCGTCATTGGTGGGTCGAGCCGGCCGGCAGGTGACCGTTCGGCCATGCGGCGGCCGTGCTCGACCACGCTTGAGGCGAGGGCCGTCAGAAGGGGCATCGCACCGGGATTTCCCTTCGGGTCCTCGATGGGTTCACCCACCACATAGAGCGTGCCCCCTTCGGCGATGAAGGAATCCAGGGTCAGCGCATCAGTTCGGTTCGGGGTGCAGGCGTCGCGGATGTGCACGGTGAAGAGCGAGGACAGCGCACGGGCCGTCAACTCCTGCGCCATGTCACGGCGTTCCGGGTGCGCGGTGAGCGCCGCCTCCAGCTCGCCGGCCGTGCCCGAGGTGGCCTTCGGGTTGGTCCGCAGGATGCGTACGGCCTCCTGGACCTGGCTGCCCTGGGCCCAGCGGTGGACGTGGCGGAACGGTTTGCCCTCGACGGCCGCCGCGTGCAGGTAGCTGCGCAGCAGGGTGTCGGCCGTTTCGGCCAGGGCCGAGTCGAGTCTGGCCGTCGGTCTTATCGGGGCGAGCAGGGCGATGGCGCGGTCCGCTGCCGTCGAGCGGTTCTCGCAGCCCGCCGACGGGTTCCAGTGCAGGCGGGCCGGGGTGTCGCACAGGTGGGTGGGGTCGTAGAGGAGGACCGGGCCGAGTTTGGCGCGGGCGTCCTTCGTCTCCTGCCAGACCGTGGGGGCCGAGGTGATGACCAGGGCCGGGCCCGCTGCCTCTCGTACGGCTTCGATGGCCAGGGGGTGGCGGTGGGACGGGGGGCCCAGGTGGAGGGGTGTGCGCGGGAGGGGGAGGGGGGTTGCCGCCAGGGGGGTTTCCGGGGCCGTCGGTGGGGGTGGGACTGGGGTGGGTGTCGGTGCGGGTGTCGGTACGGGTGCTGGTTCGGGGGTGGCTGAGGTTTTGGGGGTCGTCCCCTCCTCCCCGTCCCGTCCCGTCCTTGAGGGCTTCGCCCTCGGTGCTTCCAGGGGGGTGGGCTCAAGGGTCTTCTCGGGTGCGCGTTCGTCGGGGTTCTCGCGCAGTTCCCCGCGCCCCTTACGGGGCTTCTCGTACAGGGCGTCTTCGCGCCCCTGGCGGCGGACCGCTCGCCATCGTGCCAGGGTGCCCGCCGTGAAGACCGTCAGGACCAGGAGGATCATCACCTGGCCGATGAACAGGCCCCAGAACAGGCCGTAGCCCGACAGCTGGTCGTCGGGGGTGTTCGGCCAGGCGCCCGTGATGTCGTGCGGCCGGCCGATCAAGTGGCGCATCGCCAGCGGGGTGTGGGCGAACGTCACCTCGTCCGGCCAAGCGCCCTTCGCGAAGCGGCCCGACAGGCCCGTCGCCGTCCACACCAGGATCGTCATGCCCAGCAGGAACGCCAGTACGCCGATCAACAGGCCGTCGGGGACGCCCCGGTCCCCCCGGTTCCGCTCTCTGTCGTCGCGCGCCATCGTCACGCCACCGTGGACTCGGAGGTGTCGCCGAGGCGCTGTTCCACGAAGGCCGCCGCCCGCTCCTCCGCCTCCAGCTCGGCGGCGCGCATGGCGTCGTCGTCGCCCAGGAACTCGTCGGAGGACTCGGTCATGGCGCGGTCGGTGAAGACCAGGGGGCGCTCGGTCTCGGTGACCAGGTGTTTGACCACCTGGACATTGCCGTTGACGTCCCAGACCGCGATGCCGGGGGTGAGGGTGGGGATGATCTCCACCGCCCAGCGCGGCAGGCCGAGGACTCTGCCCGTCGAGCGGGCCTCGTCCGCCTTCTGCGCGTAGATCGTTCTCGTGGAGGCCATCTTCAGGATCGCCGCCGCCTCCTTCGCCGCAGCGCCGTCGACCACGTCCGACAGGTGGTGGACGACCGCCACGAAGGACAGGCCGAGCCGTCGGCCGAACTTCAGCAGGCGCTGGAACAGCTGCGCCACGAACGGGCTGTTGATGATGTGCCAGGCCTCTTCAACCAGGAAGATGCGCTTCTTGCGGTCGGGGCGGATCCAGGTGTGTTCCAGCCAGACGCCGACGATCGCCATCAGGATCGGCATCGCGATCGAGTTGCGGTCGATGTGGGACAGGTCGAAGACGATGAGCGGCGCGTCGAGGTCGATGCCGACCGTCGTCGGGCCGTCGAACATGCCGCGCAGGTCACCGTCGACCAGTCGGTCCAGGACCAGCGCGACGTCCAGGCCCCAGGCGCGTACGTCGTCTATGGCGACGTTCATCGCCTCCGCCGACTCGGGTTCCGGGTGGCGCAGCTGCTCGACGATGTCGGTCAGGACGGGCTGGCGCTCGACGATCGTCTCGTTGACGTAGGCGTGCGCGACCTTCAGGGCGAAGCCGGAGCGCTCGTCCAGGCCGTGGCCCATCGCGACCTCGATGATCGTGCGGAGCAGCGCGAGCTGGCCCGTCGTCGTGATCGCGGGGTCGAGCGGGTTGAGGCGGATGCCCATGTCGAGGGCGGCCGTCGGGTCGAGCCGGATGGGAGTTATCCCCAGCTCCTGCGCGATGAGGTTCCATTCGCCGACGCCGTCCTCGCCCTGCGCGTCGAGGACGACGACCTGGCGGTCGCGGAACCTCAGCTGCCGCAGGACGTAGGTCTTCTCCAGCGCCGACTTGCCGTTCCCGGACTCGCCCAGGACCAGCCAGTGCGGGGCCGGGAGCTGCTGTCCGTACAGCTGGAACGGGTCGTAGATGTACCCCTTGCCTGAGTACACCTCACGCCCGATGATCACGCCCGAGTCGCCGAGTCCGGGCGCGGCCGTCGGCAGATAGACCGCCTGGGCCTGCCCCGTCGACGTCCGCACGGGCAACCGGGTCGTCTCCACCTTCCCGAACAGGAAGGAGGTGAAGGCGTCCGTGAGCATCGACAACGGATCCCGCATCAGCGCGCTCTCCCTCTCTACCGTCGGATGCCGGTGGCGAACGGCAAGGTGTTCACGAACGCCCGGTGGTGCTCACGGTCGCACCACTCCAGCTTCAGATAGGACTTTCCGGCCGAGGCGCGGATGGTGCGCTTGTCGCGGGCGAGGGCGTCGGGGTTGCGGGAGGAGACGGTGATGTAGCCGACGAGGTTCACGCCCGCCGCGCCGCTCGCCAGGTCCTCGCCGCGCTGGTCGAGGCGGCCGTGGGCGGCGATGTCGCGCGGGTCGACCGTCCGGTTCATCTTGGCGGCGCGGGACGCCTCCGCGTCGTCGTTCGTCTTCTCGGTCAGCATGCGCTCGATGGCGACCTCGGTGGGTTCGAGGTCCATGGTGACGGCGACCGTGCGGATGACGTCGGGCGTGTGGACGAGGAGCGGGGCCAGGAAGTTGACGCCGACCGGCGTCATCGGCCACTCCTTCACCCAGGCCGTGGCGTGGCACCACGGCGCCCGCGTCGACGACTCGCGCGTCTTCGCCTGGAGGTAGGTGGGCTCCATCGCGTCCAGCTCGGCGGGCCACGCGTTGCGCTTGGTCATCGCCTGGATGTGGTCGATGGGGTGGTCCGGGTCGTACATGGAGTGCACGAGCGAGGCGAGCCGGCCCTGGCCCAGCGGCTGCCGTACGCGGATGTCGGCTTCCTGGAGCCGCGAGCAGATGTCGGTCAGCTCGCGCGCCATGACGACGGCGAGTCCCGCGTCGCGGTCGACCTTCCGGCCGGCCTTGGGGCGGGAGGCGCGCGCCATCGCGTTGGCCTCGGCGGCCAGCTCGCGCGTGTAGTGCATGCAGGCCACCAGATACGCGCGGTGCTGCTCGCTGCTGGTCGACACCATGGACTGCAGCTGGTCGTACGACTCCTGGAGCCAGCCGAGCGCACGCTCGTCGCCGCGGACGGCGACGTCCTTGGCGTGCGCGTCGGGGTCGGCGGGCAGGGTCCGGGCGAGCATCTGGAGGCGGGTGACGAACCCGTCGCCGTTCGCCACGTGCTTGAGCAGGGTGCCGAAGCGGTCGACGAGGGCTTCCTGGTCCTCGGAGTCGCGCAGGCCGACGCCCGGGCCCTCGATCTCGATCGCGGCGGTCACCGTGCGCCGGTCCGCGTGCAGCAGGACGGCGATCTCGTCGGGGCCGAACGGCGCCGCGAGCCAGGTCAGCCGGCCGATGCCGGGCGGCGGGCCGATCTCGACCTCGCGCCCGTCGAGCCGGACACCGGCTTCGGTGACGCCCGAGCGGTAGGCGGAGCCGCGCTTCAGCTGCCGCTTGTAGCTGCGGTTGATCTCGAACCACTTGTAGAAGGTGCGGTGCCGGTACGGGACGTAGACCGCCGCCAGGGCGAGCAGCGGGAAGCCCATGAGCAGCACGATGCGCAGGGACAGAACGGGGACGAGCAGTCCGCACATCATGCCGAGGAAGGCACCCGCGATGATCAGGAAGAGCTCTCCCGACTCGCGGTTCCTGCCGACGATCGCGTTCGGCCGCGCGCGGCCGATCAGATATGTACGGCGGGGCGTGACCGGAGGGGACACGTGGGACTGGGTCGTCAACGCCCTGCACCTCCTTGCCGATTGCCGTTGTTACTGGTGGAGCCGGTCGAGCCGGTGCTGCTCCCGCGGTTGCCGGCGTGCGGGGTGTTCGTGGGACTGGTGCGCGGCGGGGGTGCGGCGGAGGGGACAGTTCCGCCGCCGCCCCCTGCCGCGCCCTGCCGCGTGCTGTGCGCGGCCACCCCGCCGGACACGGGGTTGGCGGGACGGGCCTGGCCGGCGCCGCCCCCGCCGCCGCCGTCCTGACGGGCGCTGTGGGTCTTGATGCCCTGGGAGACGAGTGCGGCGGGCGAGGTGAACGCGGCGGCCGCCTTGCCCTCCGCGCCCTGCATGATCCGGTTCTTGCGGACGTTGGCCATCTCGTCGCCGAAGCCGGGGACGAAGCGGTAGATCATGCCGCTGGCGAAGATGGCGAGCAGGATGATGGCGAGGCCGGAGACCACCGCGGCGAGCGAGTCGGGGCCGCCGGCGCTGGTGGACAGCGCTCCGGCCAGTCCCAGCACGATCACGATGACCGGTTTCACCAGGATGACGGCGACCATGATCCCGACCCAGCGGCGGACATGGCCCCACAGGTTCTTGTCGACGAGGCCCGAGTACACGACGACGCCGAGCAGCGCGCCCACGTAGAGCAGGACCGCGCGCAGGTACAGCTCCAGGTAGAGCACGCCCGCCGCGACGATGGACACCAGCGACACGACGATCAGCATGATCGGGCCGCCGCCGATGTTGTCGCCCTGTTTCAGGGCTTCGGAGAACGTGCCGAAGAACGCGTCCGTCTGATTGCCCGTCGCCTTCGCCAGGACGTCGGTCACGCCGTCCGTCGCGGAGACGACCGTGTAGAGGATCAGCGGGGTGAACGCGGAGGCCAGCACCGTCAGCCAGAGGAAGCCGACGGCCTCGGACAGCGCGGTGCTGAGGGGGACGCCACGCACGGCGCGCTTGGCCACGGCCATCAGCCACAGGACGAGGGTCAGGATGGTCGAGGCGGCGAACACGACGGCGTACTGCTGGAGGAACTTCTCGTTGGTGAAGTCCACCTGTGCCGTCTTCTGCACGGCTTCGCTCAGCTTGTCGACGGTCCAGGCGGCGGCGTCGGCGCAGCCCTTGGCGAGGCTGGAGAGGGGGTCCAGGGGGTTGGTGGTGCTGTCCAGGGGGTTGCTGCCGGGACCACCGGACGAACCGGACCCGCTGCCGTCCCGTTCGCAGTAGTTCTTGGCTGGGCCCCGGATGAGGTCGCAGGGGTCGTTTCCGGGGTCCGGTGCGGCGACGGCATGCGTCGCCAGCAGGATTGCCCCGGCCTGGACGGTGGTGACCACTCCGGCGAGCGTGAGGGTGCGGCGGCTGCTAGCGGGCATAGGTGAACCCTCCGTACTCCTCCACGGCCTTGGCCATGTCGTCGGCCGTGGAGGCCCGCTGGTCACGGCCCACGGGGACGGGGCCGTCCTTCTGCGTGAAGTCCTCGACCTTCCAGTCGCCGTTCACCCAGTGCAGCTTGTAGCTGTTGGTATACCAGCTTTCGGAGACCGGGTTCGTGGTGCTCTCACCTGCCAGGCCGAACAGGGACGAGTACCAGATCGAGACGGTCGCCGTCGTGTCCTGATAGGCGGTGGTCTTGGTGCCCACGGGGATGATGCGCGAGACGAACGTCGTGCCGGTGGGTGCCGACCCGTCCTTGTTGAGGCCGATGCCGGTCAGGAAGCGCTCGCTGGAGTAGACCTTGTCGAGATCGGCGCGGCGGGCGTTGGCGGCTGACGAGGTGTAGACGGTGTCGACGATGCGGTCCCGCTTGGCCTTGTCGAACATGTCGGCGGAGCCGAGCTGCACCGCATAATTGGCGGCAGCCGACTGCGCCCCCTGCTCGTCATGGGCGAAGCCCGAGCTCACCGGCTTCGTGCCGGTCGGGGACGTGGGGGAGGAGTCCGCGCCGGAGGCGGAACTGCCCTTGGAGCCGGAGGACGGGTGGTCGTCACCGCCCCGGTTCGCGAACGCGATGGCCGCGATGAGCAGCACCACGACACCCACCACGGTGACCAGCGACCGGGACGACGAACGGCCCGGTCTGCGCCCGCCCCCGTACCCGTCGGGCCCCTCCGGGAGCCGCGTCCGGGTCTGGCCGGTGCCGCCGTAGAGGTCGTCGTCGCCTTGCCGGCCGTCGAGACTCATTCCGGGCACGCCCCCTCAACCTTGTGCTGAACCGCCGCATACGCCAACGCCACGTACGACGGTAGCTGTGCTGGTTCCCGCGCGGGCGGGCTGTGGTGACTCGGCATCAGGGGGACGCAACCTCAGTCGGTGGGCACGACGGGACAAGTGGGACAGGGGTGAAGAAGAGGTAACCGAACACGGCCGGCCCGAAACTGATGGTGCGTGAGCCGGGCTAGACGGCCATGCCGTACACGATCGTGAAAAGGGTGCCGAGCGACCCGATGATGAAGACCCCGGTCAGCCCCGCGATGATCAGGCCCTTGCCCTGCTCCGCGCTGAAGGTGTCGCGCAGCGCCGTCGCCCCGATCCGTTGCTTGGCGGCGCCCCAGATCGCGATCCCGAGGCACAGGAGGATGGCCACGGCCATCACCACCTCGACCATCACGCGTGCCTCGTTGCCCAGGGTCCCGAACGGGCCCCAGTCCGGGGCGATCCCGCCGATGATGGTCGTGATGTCGCCTTTTTCGGCTGCCAGCAGCATGTGTAACTCACCGCCCCAAGTGGGTAGTTCTGTCGCCTCCGCCGCAGCGCAGAGGTCACGCCCATTGTTCCTCAGAACCGCGCACATGCCTGCCGACTTGGCGCCATTCGTTGGCCGAGTTTCTGTGTTTTTCGCGTTTCTTTGGTGTACGGGAGGCCGGTGGGACGGATCCGTATACGAAGAAACGTACGGTCACTCTATGTATCACGTGTGATTACGTGGAGCAATGAGCCCGCGGGCCGGTCGGGGGCGGGGCGTGACGCACCAGCGGTTCGGGCGGGCCGGTGCGGGGGAGGCTTCCCCGCCTACACTGTGGCCTCGGTGGACTCCCGTGCGGCGAAGGGCGGTTGACGGTGCGTAAGGCGTGGATCGTCGCGGGCGCGGGGGTCGCCGGAGGGACCGGGTTCGTGACCCTGCTCGTCGTGGGGACGTACATGGTGGCCGGAAACCTCACGAACGGGGTGGGGCAGGGCGCCGTCGGGCTCGCCAAGGGCGCCGTGCCGGCCGCCTACCAGTCGCTGGTCCAGAAGTGGGGCAATCTCTGCCCATCCATCAATCCGGCGCTGCTCGCGGCCCAGCTCTACCAGGAGAGCGGATTCAACCCGAACGCCAAGTCGCCGGCGAAGGCGTACGGCATCGCCCAGTTCATCGAGGGCACCTGGGCCTCCCACGGGGTCGACGGGGACGGCGACGGGGACAAGGACATCTGGGACCCGAACGACGCCATCCCGTCCGCCGCCTCCTACGACTGCGCGCTGGCCTCGTACGTGAAGGACGTGCCCGGCGACCAGACGAAGAACATGCTCGCCTCGTACAACGCCGGCGCCTACGCCGTCATCAAGTACAAGGGCGTGCCGCCCTACCGCGAGACCCAGAACTACGTGAAGACCATCACGACCCTGGAGCAGAGCTTCGCCCGGCCCGTCGGGCGGGTGCAGCCCTCGCAGCAGGCCGCGGCCGCCATCACCTACGCGCAGAAGAAGCTCGGCACGGAGTACCTGTGGGGCGGGAACGGGACGGCGGACCAGGGCGGGCGGTTCGACTGTTCGGGGCTGACCCTGGCCTCGTACGCCAGTGTGGGGATCGAGCTGCCGCGTGTCGCCAACGACCAGTACAACGCCGGCCCGCACCCCAAGCGGGACGAGCTGCTCCCCGGTGACCTGGTCTTCTTCTCCGACGACCTCACCAACAGCCGGGCCATCCGGCACGTCGGGATCTACGTCGGCGGCGGATACATGATCGACGCGCCGCGGCCGGGCGCCGTGATCCGGTTCGATCCCGTCGACACGCCTGATTACTTCGGGGCGACCCGGGTAACGGAGGATGGCGCGAAAGCGGTGCCCAGTGCGTCGCCGGAAGTGTGACGTGGCCGGAACTCTCCGTTAACCCCAGGCTCTGAGCTGCGGGTTCGTGTCTCTCTTCGATAACGTCTGCGTGATCATTCGGTGGAATGTGGAACGGAGTGAGTGAGGCTGTGCGTTCCTTTTTCTGAACCGATTGAAGTCCACGGGGGTGGCCGACACGGGTAGCACGCAGATGATGAAGGGGCCGCTGAGCTATGGCTGGACTCGAGGCACTCGCAGCACTCGAGACTTCCGGGTCGAACCCTGACGTCACGCTGCTCTACGACATCAACGGACTGGCCGCGGACGCGCCCGGCTGGTTCGACCGCACGATGGAGTTCGTCGGCGAGTACGGGATTCTGCTCGGCCTCGTCCTCGTCGCGCTCTGGACCTGGTGGGGCGCGCGCAAGCGCGAGACCCTCGATGACGCCGCGTCCTCGGTCGCCGCCGTCGTGTGGGCGCCGCTGGCCGCCGCCGTCGCGGTTCTGGTCAATGTGCCGATCCGGGGGTTCGTCGAGCGGCCGCGGCCGTTCAGAGACCACGACGGGCTCACCGTCCTGGTGGACGGCAAGAACGACTTCTCGTTCGTCAGCGACCACGCCACGCTGGCCATGGCCATGGGCGCGGCCCTCTTCGTCGCCCACCGCAGGCTCGGGTTCGCCGCGATCGGGCTCGCCGTTCTCGAAGGGTTCTGCCGGGTCTTCATGGGCGTGCACTACCCGACCGACGTCGTCGGCGGGTTCGCGCTCGGTACGGCCGTCGCGCTGCTGCTCTCGCCGCTGGCCTCGGCGCTGATCACGCCGCTCGCGCGGGCCGTCGGGCGGACCCGGCGGGTTTCGTGGCTGGTCTGGGCGCCGAGCGCGGTGCCGGCCGCCGTGGAGATTCCTGAGGCCCGGGGGGCCTCCGGGGGGGCCGAGGAGCGGGATCTCGCCGCTTGAGGGGCCGTCGCGTCGCGTGCGGTTCCCCGCGCCCTACAGCGACTGCGGGAACGTGAAGAAGCCCTCGGGGTCGTACTGCTTCTTCAGCTTCGTCAGGCGGGGCGCCGCGTCCCCGTAGTAGGCCTTCTTCCAGTCGGTCAGCGTCGGGTCCGTGTAGTTCTGGTACGCCGCGCCGGACGCGTACGGGCGCATCGCGTCGTGTGCTCTTTTCAGCCAGTCGCGGGCCGACGCGCCGGACGTGCCCGCGCGCCAGCTCACGATGTACTGCGCGAGCATCCGCGAGCGGCGGTGGACGAACGCCGTCGCCGTCGGGTCCACCCGGTTGACCGCGCCGCCGAGCGCCGTGAGGGCGACCGAGCCCGCGCCCGACGAGACCGCCGACAGCTGGCGCAGGAGCGTGCGCACGCCCGCGTCCGACAGGTTCCGGTCGAAGAAGTCCGAGTGGGCCGCGTACGTCTCGCGCTGGAGCGCGCCCCGCGCCGAGCGGCCCGGGGTGGCGCCCGGCAGATGGCACTGGGCGTCGGAGGAGAAGCCGGAGCAGCCCGCGTAGATCTCCATGGCCTCCTCGTAGGAGTGGCGCTTGAGGGAGACCGAGGAGGCCGGGCCGGGGCCGCCGGAGCCGTCGGCGAGGCGGTCCACCGCGTTCTGCAGCTCGGTGTACGTGCCCAGCGAGAACGCGGAGACGGAGACGGTGGGGGTGCCGCCCGCCGCGTTCGCCACGTGCAGCGACGACCAGATCTCGTCCGGCTGGGCGGGGCCCCACTTCTGCCACGCCTTGAGGACCGTGGCCGCCTTCGACCAGGGCCAGGACATGTACGCGGAGACGCCCTGCGGGGCCGGATGGGTCTTGAAGCGGAGCTCGGTGACGACCCCGAACTGGCCGTTGCCCGCGCCGCGCAGCGCCCAGAACAGGTCTTTGTTGGTGCGGGCGTCGGCGGTCAGCTCCTTGCCGTCCGCCGTGATCAGGGTGGCGCCGGTGAGGCTGTCGCAGGTCAGGCCGTAGGCCCGGGAGACGACGCCGTGGCCGCCGCCGAGCGCCAGGCCCGAGACGCCGACCGTGGGGCAGGAGCCCGCCGGGATCGTGACGCCCTTGGCCGCCAGCGCCCGGTAGACGTCGATGAGCTTCGCGCCGGCGCCGACGACCGCCTCGCCGCCCGAGGCGCGGACCGACTTCATGCGGGACACGTCGAGGATCAGCCGGCCGTTGCCCGAGGACCAGCCCGCGTACGAGTGGCCGCCGTTGCGTATCGCCACCGGGACCCGGTGCGCGCGGGCGTACGCCAGCGTCGTCCGCAGGTCGTCGCGGCCCGCGACATAGGCGACCGCCGTCGGTCTCAGGTCGTCGAAGCGGGTGTTGTACAGCTGGCGGGCCGCCGCCCACTGCGCCTGGCCGGGGCGGACCAGGGAGCCGTCGAGGTCCTTGGCGAGCGCGTCCAGGTTCGCCGCGGCCGTCGCGCGGGCCGAGGCGCTGGTGGAAGCGCTCGTCGAGCGGAGGGAGGAGGAGTTCGACGCCGATGCCGAGGTGGATGCCGCCGGGGCCGCGCCGGACGACGCGGTGCAGGCCGAGGCCGCTGTCGCCGTGAGTGCCGCCGCCGATGCCGCCATGAACGTACGCCGTTCCATGCCCGTGCCCATGTCCGTTCCGCCTCCCGTAGCCCCCGGGGTACGAGACGTGAACCGGGAGCCGTGGGTTCCCTGTACCCCCTCGGGGCCCGTCAGGCGGCGTCGACGTGTTCCTCCGCGTCCGTACGGGCTCTGCTGCGCGCCCTTCTGGCCGGTCCGCGCCAGCCGCAGGTACAGCGGGCGAGACAGAATCTGCCCTGTTCCACGACCGTCGTGGCGTGGTGCGTCTGCTGCTGGTCCTGCTGTCGCCCGTCCACGGCGCCACGGTAGCGGGCTTGTGTGAACCCTCCTGTAAACCCCCCGTTCGCGTGACGGGCGACCCTACTCGTCGTTAACCGGAACGACAGAGGGGCCGCACGACGCACAGACAGGCTTGGGGGTAGGCAAGCGATGGTGGTGCAGCAGGACGGGCGTTCGGCAGGCTCGGCGAGCCCGATGGGGCCGCCGCGGTCGGCGCGCAGAGCGGCGGTGGCCGTCGCGCTGGCGGGCGTCGTGGCCGGTGCGGCCGGATGCGGTGGCGGCGCCAGCGCCGGAGAGCGCGAGAGCGACCCGGCCAGGGCCGTGCGGGACGCCCCCGACCGGCTGATCCGCGAGGGCAGTTCCCAGGCGCGTACGTCGATGCAGATGGCCAGCGGCGGCACCCGGGTCACCATCCGGGGCGAGGGCGTCTACGACTACCGGGCCGGGCTCGGGCAGCTCCAGGTGCGGCTCCCGCAGGACGCGGCCGGCGCCCAGGAGCACCGGCCCATCACCGAGCTCCTCGCGCCCGGCGCCCTCTACATGAAGAACCGGGGCGCGGGCGTGCCCGCCGACAAGTGGGTGCGGCTCGACACCGCCTCCCTGAACGACGGGAACCTCGTCACCGGCGGCGCCACCGATCCGCTCACCGCCGCCGAACTGCTGCGCGGCGCGCGGGAGGTGACGTACGCCGGGGAGAGCGAGGTCGCCGGGGTGCCGACCCGGCACTACAAGGGGCGCATCGATCTCGCCGCCGCCGCGAGGGCCGCGTCCGCGGGGAACCGGAAGGCGCTGGCCGCGGCGGTGAAAGGGTTCGGCAGTTCGCCGGTGCCCTTCGACGTGTACCTGGACGACGAGGGACTGATCCGGAAGATCACGCACCGCTTCAGCTTCGCCGAGCAGCAGGCGGCCGGGCAGCCGAAGAAGGATGTGGACGTCGCCTCGACGACGCTGCTCTACGGGTTCGGGAAGCCGGCGAAGGTCGCGCTTCCCGACAAGAAGGACATCTACGCGGGGAAGGTCGCCGAGCCGTAGTCGCGGTGATCCAGTGCGCGCGGGGTTCCTCCGGGGGAGCGGAAATGGTTCTTCCGTGCCATGCGCCGGGCGTGAACGGCTGCCTACTCTAGGAAGCCGACTCCATGAGTCGGCAACCGCGGAAGGGGTGATGTGCGTGGCTCCGCTGGGCGGTACGGCTGTTCAGGACTACGTCGCCCTCGCCGAGATCGAGCTCTGTGGAGAGCTGATCATCGCGGCCTCCGCCGTCTCCGAGGGACGGCTCAGCGCGGACCGGATCGACGAGGTGCTGCGGGTCGCAGAGGCGTTGCCCGAAAGCCCGAACGACCTGCACTGACGCGGGTGACGGCCCCCCATGGGCCGTCGCCCGCCCCGCGCGCTCAGGTGCGCAGCAGCCGCGCGATCGCCTTCGTGGCCTCCTCGACCTTGGCGTCGATCTCCTCGCCGCCCTTGAGTGCGGCGTCCGCCACACAGTGGCGCAGGTGCTCCTCCAGGAGTTGCAGCGCGAACGACTGCAGGGCCTTCGTGGAGGCCGAGACCTGGGTGAGTATGTCGATGCAGTAGACGTCCTCGTCCACCATGCGCTGGAGCCCGCGGATCTGGCCCTCGATCCGGCGCAGGCGCTTGAGGTGCTCGGCCTTCTGGTGGTGGTAGCCGTGGATGCCGCGGTCGTGGTCGGTCACGATCTCGGCCGTGGGCTCTGCTTCGGTGGCGTCCGTGGTCATCGTGTCCGACCTCCCGTTGTCATGCTCGTATACCCCCGGTGGGTATAGGGTAACCGATTTGCCGCACCCCGTGCTGATCACTGTGCCTGATGGGCGACACTGGGGGAACGCCGGTTAGCCGTGGCCGGATGATGCGCCTAGCATCAGCCTGACCCAATCCAGAGCACCCCGAGGACCCCCAGTGCGCTTTCGTCTGACCCCCAGGGAGACGAGCTTCTACGACATGTTCGCCGCATCCGCGGACAACATCGTCACGGGCTCGAAGCTCCTGATGGAACTGCTCGGAGCGGACTCCTCCGCCCGGGCCGAGATCGCGGAGCGGATGCGGGCAGCCGAACACGCCGGTGACGACGCCACCCACGCGATCTTCCATCAGCTGAACTCCTCGTTCATCACGCCCTTCGACCGCGAGGACATCTACAACCTCGCGTCGTCCCTCGACGACATCATGGACTTCATGGAGGAGGCCGTCGACCTCGTCGTCCTCTACCAGGTCGAGGAGCTGCCCAAGGGCGTCGAGCAGCAGATCGAGGTCCTGGCCCGGGCGGCCGAGCTGACCGCCGAGGCCATGCCCAATCTGCGGACGATGGACAACCTCACCGAGTACTGGATCGAGGTCAACCGTCTGGAGAACCAGGCCGACCAGATCCACCGCAAGCTTCTGGCCACGCTCTTCAACGGCAAGTACGACGCCATCGAGGTGCTGAAGCTGAAGCAGATCGTGGATGTGCTGGAGGAAGCCGCCGACGCGTTCGAGCATGTCGCCAACACGGTGGAGACCATCGCCGTGAAGGAGTCCTGAGGCCGGCTCATGGACACCTTCTCCCTGATCGTGACGATCGGCGTCGCGCTCGGATTCACGTACACGAACGGCTTTCACGACTCCGCGAACGCCATCGCCACTTCCGTATCCACTCGTGCCCTGACGCCCCGTGCGGCGCTCGCCATGGCCGCGGTCATGAACCTCGCCGGTGCCTTCCTCGGCAGCGGTGTCGCCAAGACGGTGAGTGAGGGGATCATCGCGACCCCCGAGGGCGACAAGGGCATGGGCATTCTGTTCGCCGCCCTCGCCGGCGCCATCGTGTGGAACCTCATCACCTGGTACTTCGGGCTTCCCTCGTCGTCCTCGCACGCCCTGTTCGGTGGAATGGTGGGTGCCGCCCTCGCGGGCGGGACCACCGTCTACTGGTCCGGGGTGTGGGAGAAGATCGTCATCCCGATGTTCACGTCGCCGGTGATCGGTCTCGTCGTCGGTTACCTGGTGATGACGGCCATCATGTGGCTCTTCCGGCGCTCCAACCCGCACAAGGCCAAGCGCGGCTTCCGGATCGCGCAGACCGTCTCGGCGGCCGGCATGGCGCTCGGCCACGGCCTCCAGGACGCGCAGAAGACCATGGGCATCGTGGTCATGGCGCTGGTCATCGGCGGCCACGAGACGTTCGAGGACCCGATTCCGGTCTGGGTCAAGATCGTCTGTGCCGTGATGCTGTCGCTCGGCACGTACGCGGGCGGCTGGCGCATCATGCGGACGCTCGGCCGCAAGATCATCGAGCTGGACCCGCCGCAGGGGTTCGCCGCCGAGACGACCGGCGCCTCGATCATGTTCGGCTCGGCGTTCCTGTTCCACGCGCCGATCTCGACGACCCACGTCATCACCTCGGCGATCATGGGTGTCGGGGCGACGAAGCGGGTGAACGCCGTGCGGTGGGGTGTCGCCAAGAACATCGTCATCGGGTGGTTCATCACGATGCCGGCCGCAGCCCTGGTCGCTGCCGCGTCCTACGGGATTGTCTGGCTGGCCTTCGGTTAGGTCCCGGCCGGGCCCGGCCCACTGAAAAGCCGCGGTCGCGTCTGCTCATGCACCGAGCAGACGCGACCGCGGCTTTTCAGTGGCTGAGCGCGCAGTTCCCCGCGCCCCTGGTGGGGCGCTTCTGCCCCGCGTCAAGATCGAAGGCCCGCCCCCTGGTGGGGGCGGGCCTTCTCTCTGTCCTCGTGGCGGCACCGCCATGCAGCGCCACGAGGGGATCGGGGTGGGGGTTTAGCCGAAGCGGCCCGAGATGTAGTCCTCGGTGGCCTGGACGGAGGGGTTGGAGAAGATGCGTTCCGTCTCGTCGATCTCTATGAGCTTGCCGGGCTGGCCGACCGCCGCGAGGTTGAAGAACGCGGTGCGGTCCGAGACGCGGGCCGCCTGCTGCATGTTGTGCGTCACGATGACGATCGTGAAGCGCTCCTTCAGCTCGCCGATCAGGTCCTCGATGGCGAGGGTGGAGATCGGGTCGAGGGCCGAGCAGGGCTCGTCCATGAGCAGGACCTGCGGCTCGACCGCGATGGCGCGGGCGATGCACAGGCGCTGCTGCTGGCCGCCGGAGAGGCCGGAGCCGGGCTTGTTCAGGCGGTCCTTGACCTCGTTCCAGAGGTTGGCGCCCTTCAGCGACTTCTCGACGACGTCGGAGAGCTCCGACTTCTTGTACGTGCCGTTGAGCTTCAGGCCCGCCGCCACGTTGTCGAAGATCGACATGGTGGGGAAGGGGTTGGGGCGCTGGAAGACCATGCCGACCGTACGGCGCACGGCGACCGGGTCGACCGCGGAGGCGTACAGGTCCTCGTCGTCCAGCAGGACCTTGCCCTCGACGCGGCCGCCGGGGGTGACCTCGTGCATCCGGTTGAGGGTGCGCAGGAACGTCGACTTGCCGCAGCCGGAGGGGCCGATGAAGGCCGTCACAGAGCGGGGCTCGACGGTCATGGAGATGTCTTCGATCGCCTTGTGGGATCCGTAGTAGGCGGTCAGACCGCTTACGTCGATTCGCTTGGCCATGGGATTACTTCGCTTCCGAGAGATTCGAGTCGCTGAATACAGCCGCGTCAGCGGCCCGTCTTCGGGGCCTTCCAGCGGGCGATGCCGCGGGCCACGAGGTTGAGGATCATGATGAAGGCGATCAGCACCAGGGCCGCGGCCCAGGCACGGTCGTACGCGGCCTGGCTGCCGCCGCTCTTGGCGTACTGGTCGTAGATGTAGAGCGGCAGGGACGCCTGCGGTCCGTCGAAGGGGTTCGAGTTGATCAGCGGGTTGCCGAACACCAGGAGGAGGACCGGGGCGGTCTCGCCCGCGATACGGGCGACGGCCAGCATGACGCCGGTGGTGATGCCGCCGATCGACGTCGGCAGGACGACCTTGAGGATCGTGCGCCACTTCGGCACGCCGAGGGCGAGGGAGGCCTCGCGCAGCTCGTTCGGGACCAGCTTGAGCATCTCTTCGGTGGAGCGGACCACGACCGGGATCATCAGGATGGACAGGGCCATCGAGCCGGCGAAGCCGGAGTAGCCGAAGCCGAGGATGAGGATCCAGAAGGACAGGATGAACAGGCCCGCCACGATGGAGGGGATGCCCGTCATGACGTCCACGAAGAACGTGACGGCCTTCGCCAGCTTGCCGCGGCCGTACTCGACCAGGTAGATCGCCGTCAGCAGGCCGATCGGGACCGAGATCAGGGTGGCGAGGCCGACCTGCTCCAGGGTGCCGAGGATGGCGTGGTAGATGCCGCCGCCGGGCTGGTAGCTGGTGACGAAGCCCATCGAGTGGGTCAGGAAGTACGGGTCGAGCACCTTCACGCCGCGCTTGACCGTCTCGTAGACGAGCGAGGCGAGCGGGATCACGGCCAGGATGAAGGAGACCCAGACGATGCTGGTCGCGACCCGGTCCTTGGCCTGGCGCCGGCCCTCGACCTTCGTGGCGATGGCGTAGGTGCCGAGGACGAAGACCAGGGCGGCGAGCAGGCCCCACTGGACGTGGCTGGAGAGTCCGGCGCCGAGTCCGATCGCGCAGCCGACGGCGATCGAGCCGACGGCGGCGACCCAGGGGAACCACTTGGGCAGGCGGGCGGCGCTGAGCGAGCCGGGGCGCTTCACAAGAGGGGTGGTGGTGCTCATGCGTTGGCCCCCGAGTACTCCTTGCGGCGGGCGATGATCATGCGGGCCGCGCCGTTCACGATCAGCGTGATGACGAAGAGGACGAGGCCGGAGGCGATGAGGGCGTCGCGGCCCTGGTCGTTGGCCTCGGCGAACTTCGCGGCGATGTTCTGCGCGAAGGTGCCGCCGCCCGGGTCGAGCAGGCTGGCGTGGATCAGGAAGTCGGGGGAGAGGACCGTGGCGACGGCCATCGTCTCGCCGAGCGCGCGGCCGAGGCCGAGCATCGAGGCCGAGATCACGCCGGAGCGGCCGAAGGGGATCACCGACATGCGGATGACCTCCCAGCGGGTGGCGCCGAGCGCGAGGGCCGCCTCCTGGTGCATCAGGGGGGCCTGCTTGAAGACCTCGCGGGAGACGTTCGTGATGATCGGCAGGATCATGATCGCCAGCAGGATGCCGACGGTGAGCAAGGTGCGCGGCGCGCCGCCCTCCCAGGCGAAGATGCCGGTCCAGCCGAAGTAGTCGTCGAGCCAGCCGAACAGGCCCTCCATGTGCGGCACCAGGAAGAGGGCGCCCCACAGGCCGTAGACGATCGAGGGCACGGCGGCCAGCAGGTCGATCACGTAGGCGATGGCGCCGCTCAGCCGCTTCGGCGCGTAGTGCGTCAGGAAGAGCGCGATGCCGACGGCGACCGGGACCGCGATCAGCATGGCGACGATCGAGGTGACGATCGTGCCGAAGGCGAGGACGGCTATGCCGAAGACGGGCGGCTCGGCCGTCGCGTTCCACTCGAAGGTGGTGAGGAAGTTGCCGTTGTTGTCGGGGAGGACGAGAGCGGCACGGTAGGTCAGGAAGACCGCGATCGCGGCCATGACGACCAGGAGCAGGATGCCCGCGCCGCGGGAGAGACCGAGGAAGACGCGGTCTCCGGGGCGGGTGGCGCCGCGGGCGGCGCGCTTGGCCTGGCCGGTGGTGGGGCGGTCGGCGGGCGCTGGTGGCGCCGGTGGTTGCGTGGTGATGTCCATGGGATCTCCGGTCTGCGAAGTCCCGTATCCGGCAGGGGAGTTACGGAGCTTCTGGCGGCGGTGCACCGGACGGTGCGGGCCGCCCCGGCTCAGGGGAGCAGGGCGGCCCGCACGTGGGTCAGCTGATGCTGGCGACGGTCTCGCGGACCTTCGCGTTGATCTCGGCCGGGATCGGGGCGTAGCCCAGGTCCGACAGGGCGCCCTGGCCCTCCTCGCTGGCCATGTAGGTCAGGAAGGACTTGGTGGCGGCGAGGGTGTCCGACTTATTGCCCTTGTCGCAGACGATCTCGTAGGTGACGAGGGTGATCGGGTAGGCGCCGTCGGCCTTGGTGGCGTAGTTCAGCTCCAGGGCGAGGTCCTTGCCCGTGCCCACGACCTTGGCGTCGGCGATCGCCTTGGAGGCGTTCTCCGTGGTGGCCTTGACCGGGGCGGAGGCGCCGGTGTCGATGTCGACCGTCTTCAGGCCGTCCTTGGCGTAGGACAGCTCGACGTAGGTGATCGAGCCGGAGGTCTGCTTGACCTGCTGGGCGAGGCCGGAGGAGCCCTGCGCGGACTGGCCGCCCTTGGCCTGCCAGGCCTTGCCGCCCTCGTACTTCCAGTCGCTCGCGGCCGTGGCCTTGAGGTACTTGGTGAAGTTGTCCGTGGTGCCGGACTCGTCCGAGCGGTGGAACGCCTGGATCTTGGTGGCGGGGAGCTTCGCGTCGGGGTTCAGCTTCTTGATCGCCGCGTCGTTCCACTTGGTGATCTTCGAGTCGAAGATCTTGGCGAGCGTCGGGCCGTCCAGGACGAGGTTGTCGACGCCGTCCAGGTTGTACGCGACGGCGATCGGGCCGCCGACCATCGGCAGGTCGATGCCCTGGCCGCCGGAGCAGACCTTCTTGGAGGCGGCGACCTCTTCCGGCTTGAGCGCGGAGTCGGAGCCGGCGAAGGCGACCTGGCCCTGGTTGAAGGCGGTCACACCGGCGCCGGAACCCTCGGGCTTGTAGTTGATCTGCACGCCCGAGCAGGCCTGCGAGAACGTCTGGCGCCACGCGTCGATCGCGTTCGCCTGCGCCGACGAGCCGTTGCCGAGGAGCTGGCCCTTGGCGTCCTTGCACTCGATGTTGTTCTTGGCGTTGGAGGACGAGCTGGCGCTGCTGCCGCCGCCGGTGTTCGTGTCGTCCGAGCCGCACGCCGTGAGGGCCAGGGCGCCGGAGACGGCGAGAGCGCCGAGGGAGAGGGCGCGGAGCCGGTTCTTGCGCTGAAGCTTCACCTTCGGATGTTCCTTCCAGGAGCCGCCGGCCGGGGTGTCTGGCACTGCGGCGGCGTGCGAAAGTCTGCGGAATTTCAGTCGAGCGGTGAGGTGCTTCCCGTTGCCGGGGCCGCACCGCGTAAGGCCGAAATTAAGCAGATCAGGTGAAGTGACCGATGGCCGTGAGTGAACGGAGGGTGAACCTAAGCAGGCGGTGTGGTTAGGTCACGGAAGGGTGACGGCGCGTGACGTCACGTCATGTGCAGCGCGTCGAGGAGTGCGTCGACGAGGGTGCGGTCGCGGGGCTGGGTGAGGCGGTTGCGGGCCGCGACGGGCGGGAGCCAGAGGATGCGGTCGACCTCGCGGTTGGGCAGGAAGGCGCCCGAGGTGGCCTCCGCCGCCCAGTAGCTGACCTTCTTGGGCCGGCCGTTGACCGTGTAGCGCATCGTGGGCAGGGCGGCGCCCGGCGCGCAGTCGTGGCCGGTCTCCTCGCGCACCTCGCGCAGCGCGCCGGCCAGCGGGGCCTCGCCCCGCTTGAGCTTGCCCTTGGGGTGCGACCAGTCCCCGTACTTCGGCCGGTGGACGAGGCAGATCTCCAGGCCGTCGTCGAGGAGGGCGCGGCGCCACAGGACGCAGCCCGCTGCCAGCACGGTGTCGGTGTCGTCGTCGGGGCACTGGGGCACGGTCATGGGGTTCCCACCCTCTCTCGCTGCCACGCTTTTCCGAACGCGTTCCTTGCGGCCTCCACCTGGTGGCGCTGGTCGGCGTGGAGCACGCCGAGGGCGTACGCCGTCGCGGGGGCGATGCGCGGGGTGCGCGCCGCGTGCGCTGCCGCGGCCGCGGCCTCCGCGGCGTCGCGGTGCGTGTTCAGGGCGTGCGCCGCCGCGGTCAGTCGTACGGGCGCCGGGTCCGCGCCGGGCAGTACCTCCTGGGCGTAGCGGTGCAGGCGCAGCAGGAGCCGTACGTGGTGCCAGGGCGCGTCCGCGTCCGGGTTGTACGGGGTGGGGAGCCGGCCGCCCGTGTGGTGCAGGGCGTTCACCGCCTCGGCGAGGCGGGACTCGGCCTCCCCGGCCAGCTTGGGCAGCGCGACACCGCCGGCGGCCAGCGGCACCTCGCTGGCCAGCACGGCGACCCGGTCCGCGACCGCGTGGAAGCGGGGGCTGCCCAGGGACTGCAGGGCGGCGCTGTGGGCGCGCGTTCTCGCGAGGGTGAGCTGGCGGTCGAGCAGGGCCGCCGCCTTGGCCGCGCCGAGGGCCAGGGTGGTGGCGGAGGCGGGGGCGGTGGCCGCCTGCTGGGGCAGGGCGCCGCCGCCCGTGGTGCCGGAGGCGGCCGACGTCAGCCGGTGCAGGGCGTCGGTCAGCCGGAGCAGCCGGTCCGCGCAGGCGTGCTCCTGCGCCAGCGTGCCGGACAGCCACGCCAGTTCGGGGCGCAGCTCGTCCGACCACTCCGCGTCGAGGAGCGGGCGGAAGGTGTGCAGGGTGCCGCTGATCCGGCGGGCGGCGCGGCGCAGGGTGCGGGCCGCGTCGGCCGCGGTGCCGCCCGCCGCGCCGCTCTCGCCGTGCCGGCGCAGCGAGCGCAGGAACTCGGTCGCCTGCCCCTGGAGGTAGGCCCCGAGGATGTCGCCGTCCTCCGGTCCGGCGGGTGCCGCTGTGCGCGGGCCGTCGGCCGGTCCGCGGTGCGGGCCGGGCTGCGGTCCGGGGTGCGGGCCGGTTCCCGACGGCTCGCCGGACTCAAGGTGTTGCTGTGCCACGCCGGCGCCTCCGGGCGTCTATGAGCATCTCCTGTACGTTCCGCAGGGGGCGTCCGGCCGGGTCCGACGGATCGGTCGCGTGCCGGGTCCAGTTGCCGTCCGGGCCCAGGTGCCAGGAGGCGGTGGAGTCGGACATCCCCGTTTCGAGCAGCCGGTTGAGGGCGGCGCGGTGGGCCGGGTCCTCGACGCGGACCAGGGCCTCGATGCGGCGGTCGAGGTTGCGGTGCATCATGTCGGCGCTGCCTATCCACACCTCGGGCTCGCCGGCGTTGCCGAAGGCGAAGACCCGGGAGTGCTCCAGGAAGCGGCCGAGTACCGAGCGGACCCGGATGTTCTCCGACAGGCCGGTGACGCCGGGGCGCACGGCACAGATGCCGCGCACCCACACGTCGACCGGGACGCCTGCCTGCGACGCCCGGTACAGGGCGTCGATGATCGCCTCGTCGACCATCGAGTTGACCTTGATGCGGACGTACGCCGGGCGGCCCGCACGGTGGTGCTGGACCTCCTTCTCGATCCGCGTGATCAGCCCCGTGCGCAGGGACTTGGGGGCGACGAGGAGGCGGCGGTAGGTCTCGCGGCGCGAGTAGCCGGAGAGGCGGTTGAAGAGGTCGGAGAGGTCGGCCCCGACCTCCTGGTTCGCGGTGAGCAGCCCCAGGTCCTCGTAGAGGCGGGCGGTCTTGGGGTGGTAGTTGCCGGTGCCGACGTGGCTGTAGCGGACGAGCGACTCGCCCTCCTGGCGGACCACGAGGGAGAGCTTGCAGTGCGTCTTGAGGCCCACCAGGCCGTAGACGACGTGGCAGCCCGCCTCCTCCAGCTTCCGCGCCCACTTGATGTTGGCCTGCTCGTCGAAGCGCGCCTTGATCTCGACCAGGACGAGGACCTGCTTGCCCGCCTCCGCGGCCTCTATCAGCGCGTCGACGATCGGGGAGTCGCCCGAGGTCCGGTACAGCGTCTGCTTGATGGCCAGCACGTCCGGGTCGGCGGCGGCCTGCTCCAGGAACGCCTGGACGGAGGTGGAGAACGAGTCGTACGGGTGGTGGAGCAGCACGTCATGACTGCGCAGGGCCGCGAAGATGTCGGGCGCCGACGCCGACTCCACCTCGGCGAGGTCGCGGTGCGTCCCCGCGACGAACTTCGGGTACTTCAGCTCGGGGCGGTCGATCCCCGCGATGGAGAACAGGCCCGTGAGATCGAGCGGGCCGGGCAGCGGATAGACCTCCGCCTCGCTGACCTTCAGCTCGCGGACGAGGAGGCTGAGCACCTCCGAGTCGATCGTCTCCTCGACCTCCAGGCGCACCGGCGGGCCGAAGCGGCGCCGCATGAGCTCCTTCTCCAGCGCCTTCAGGAGGTTCTCTGCGTCGTCCTCCTCGACCTCCAGGTCCTCGTTCCGCGTGACGCGGAACATGTGGTGCTCCTCGATCGTCATGCCGGGGAACAGCTCGCCCAAGTGCCGGGGCGCGGAGATCACGTCCTCGATGGGGACGTAGCGCTGCGGGGACGCCTCAAGGAAGCGGGAGAGCAGCGGCGGGACCTTGACGCGGGCGAAGTGGCGGTGGCCGGAGACCGGGTTGCTGACCACGACCGCGAGGTTCAGGGACAGGCCCGAGATGTACGGGAAGGGGTGCGCCGGGTCCACCGCGAGGGGGGTCAGCACCGGGAAGATCTGCTGCATGAACAGCGTGTAGAGCCGGGACTGCTCCTTGTCGGTCAGCTCGTTCCAGCGCACGACGTGGATGCCCTCGTCGGCCAGGGCCGGGGCGACCTCGTCCTGGTAGCAGGCGGCGTGCCGGGCCATGAGTTCCCGGGACCTGTTCCAGATCAGTTCGAGCACTTCACGGGGTTGCAGCCCGGAGGCCGAACGGGTGGCGACGCCGGTCGCGATGCGGCGCTTGAGGCCGGCCACGCGGACCATGAAGAACTCGTCCAGGTTCGAGGCGAAGATCGCCAGGAAGTTCGCCCGCTCCAGGAGGGGCGTGGTCGGGTCCTCCGCCAGTTCCAGGACCCGCTCGTTGAACGCCAGCCAGCTGCGCTCCCGGTCCAGGAAGCGGCCCTGGGGCAGCTCCGCGCCGTCCTGGCTCGCGTAGTCCTCCTCGTAGTCGTCCGGGTCCGCGTCGATGTCCGCGACGATGCCGGCCAGCTTCGCGGCGGACCGTTCGTAGTCGCCGCTGGCCACCGGGTGCGGGCGGTGCGCTGCTAGGGAGCCCACGGAGGGCTGCGGGTGCGATGCCGAGGGGGCCGGGGAGGGCTCGGACTCGGCTGCGGACTGGTCCTGGGCGGCGTTCGGCTGGCTCATGGGCCCATTCTTCCGCGCGGAGACGGTCTCGGGCGCGCCGGGAAGGTCGCTGAGCGCGGGGGCCAGGCGGAGCCTGCCGGGGGTGGGCGCTTGCGGGGTGGGGGGTTCCGGCGGGGTCGAGGGGGTGTCGGGCGCGGGGGGCTGCATTCCGTGAGGGTCGCAACCGTGTCTGAATCACTGGTTACGGCGATATGACGTGCGGGATATGGGCGGGCGGCTCCCCGGCGTCTACGGGGGGTCGGGGGGTGTCTTTGCGGGGGCGCGGGGGTGGGGCGGGGTCGTGGCGCGGGCTGAGTGGGGCTGCGGCGGGGCTGTGGTGCGGGGTTGGCGGGGTCGTGGCGCGGGTCCGATGGGCGCTTGCCCCGCGCTGGGGGGGCCGCCTTGCCCACCCTGCCGCCCTTGGCGGCAGATTGCCCAAGACGGCGGGGGGCGGACTGCCCGAGGCGGCGGGGGCGGCGGGGTGGTTATGGGGTGCGGTGGTGGAGGGCTTTGAAGGTCAGGGCCGTTGCCACTGCTGTCAGGAGCAGGGTTCCGGCCGATTCCGTCAGCTGGAGGGGCCAGTAGTGGGACGGCGGGTGGTAGATCACCGAGAAGTCCTGGAAGCCGCGGACACAGCGCCCGAGCTCCGCCTTGGTCCCCGCGTCGACGCACGCCAGGTCATTGGCGACGTGCTCGCCGGCCGCGGTGACGGCGTCGCGCCTGAGCACCTGCGAGTCGGCGGGCGGGACCGGCGGCACCGTGCCGTGGTCGGTGACCGTGGGCCACAGGCTGACGCGGTAGCGCGAGCCCAGCCAGCCGGTCACCAGGAGGGCGGCGATCCCGGCGACGCCGCCGGTCAGGACCTTGCGGAACAGGACCCCGCCGAGCGCGCCGACGGCGAGCCCCAGCAGGACGCGGGACGGGCCGAGCGGTCCCGTACCGAGGAACAGGTACTCGTCGTGCCAAGGGATGAGCGGACCCGGACCGGTCGCCCAGACGAGATGGTTCAGCGTGACCAGGGGAACCATCCCGGCGAGGAACCAGGCCGCCGGCACCCCGAGCGTCGTCGCCAGCCAGCGGGCCGGGCTGATGGACTGCACCCAGGCCAACTGCGCTGTCCCGCGCTCCAGTTCGCGCCCCACGCAGACCGCTCCCATGAAGAGTGCCGCGATGTACGGGGTCAGATAGAGGAACGCGTTGACCATCCGCAGGAGCTGGTCGTACCGGAACGACGGGCCGCCGATGAAATCGCAGTCCGAGGGCGCGCATTGGGCCAGCTGCCGGGCGGCCGCGTCCGCTCCCGGCCCGAGCAGCCACAGCAGCAGGCCGCTCGTGGCCAGGACCGCCGCGAGCCACACCCACAGGGCGATCCGGTGCAGGCGGAGCGACGCCCACACGGGGCCGGTGGGACGCAGGGAGCGCAGGGTGCGCGGGGGTGCCGGGAGGGTCTGGGTCATGAGCCGAATCTCTTCCCGCGGGGCCGCGGCGCGCGGAGTGCCGGGGCGGGCTGGGCCGTGCAACTCACGAACGTGCAACTCACCGACGCGGAACTCCAGGACACGGAACTCCAGGACACGGAACTCCAGGACACGGAACTCAAGGACGCGGAACTCATCGGGCGACGCTCCTTCGCAGGACGCGGTAGGTGATGAACACGATCAGGGCGGTCAGGGCCAGCAGCAGGCCCGACTCGACGAGTTGGAGCGGCCAGAAGTGGGAGGGCGGGTGGCCCTCGCGGTAGTAGCCGGTGACGTGGTGGTCGGTGATGCAGGCCCGGTCGCCCACGCACAGCGGGTCGGCGATGTGTGCGCCGGACGCGGTGACCACTCCCTCGCTCATGACTTCACCGGTGAACCCGGGGTAGTTCTCGGCGACCGAGCCGACCCGGGTCACGGTCGGCCACAGGTACGGGCGCAGCAGTTCGGCGGCGGCCGTCAGTGCCGCGGCGAGCGCCAGGCCGAGTCCGGCTCCGGCCAGGGAGCGCCGCCGGAGGAGCCCCATGAGCGCGCCGCAGGCGAGGCCGAGCAGCGGCAGCGCGACCGCGACGGGACCGAGGACCTCGAAGCCCCCGGAGAACCACTGGTTCTGGCTGAGGCCGGGCGCCGCCGCGGCGACCTGGCGGCGCAGCACCACCAGCAGCGCGGTGCCGGTGACCAGCGCCATCGCGGGCAGCGCCAGTTTCGTGGCCAGCCAGCGGGCCGGCGGCACGGACTGGGTCCACGCCAACTGGGCGGTCCCGCTCTCCAGTTCACGGCCGATGAGGGCGCCGCCCGCGAACACCGCGACAGCCAGCGGGAGCAGCGAGAGGAAGGTGTCCGCGAAGGACAGGGCGTAGTGGAAGCTCTGCGCGGTCGATCCCTTCGCGGTGCACACATTGGCTTCCAACGGGTCGCAGGGGCCGGCGATGCCGAGGCCGGAGACGCCCGGCCCCCAGGCCCACAGCAGCACGCCCGCGAGGAGGACGACGTACGCCGTCCACAGCCACAGGGTGCCCCGGTGCAGCCGCAGCACGGTCCAGGTCAGTCCGGTGCGCGGAGAGAAGGAGAGGGTGCTCACGCGGCGGCTCCCTCGGCGGTCTTCGGGGCCTTCTTCGGCTGGTAGCGGCGCAGGACCAGGAAGGCCGCGACGACGAGGACGGCGGTGAGGGCGAGCAGGATGCCCGTCTCGGTGAGCTGGCGCGGCCAGTAGTCCGGCGAGGGCAGGTAGTGCCGGTCGAAGCCGGTGACGTGGTGCGCGGCGAGGCACTTCTGGTCCTCGTAGCACCCGGGGTCGGCGATCTCCGCGCCCGTGGAGGTGATCGCCTTGTTGTGGACGGGGATCTCCGGCTGCTGGTACATGCCCTGGAACGGCCAGGAGTTGGAGCGCAGCGCGCCGGCCAGATAGGTGCCGGTCCCGGCGACCACGATCGCGGGCAGCGTGCGGCGGATCACCAGCGCGGCGCAGACGCCGAGCGCCAGGCCGAACAGGACGTTCGCGATCGTCGCCGGGCCGATGTTGAAGTAGAAGGAGCGCGGGCCGATGCCGGCGACCAGCAGGTGGTTGTGCGACCGCCACACCGGCACGTACAGGGCGACGATCAGGCCGGTGCCGACGGTGACGGCGAGCGCGGGCAGCGCCAGCTTGGCGGTGAGCCAGCGGGCCGGGGACACCGACTGGGTCCAGGCGAGACGGGCGGTGCCCAGCTCCAGCTCCCGGGCGACCAGCGGGCCCGCCGCGAAGACGGCGACGACGACCGCCGCGATCCGGGTGAACGTCGCCGGGTCGTAGAAGAGGGAGTCGAAGGACGTGCCGAACGAGGTCAGGGAGAAGGACCTGCCCTTCCAGGCGATCTCCTGCGCCCCCGCGTACCCGAACGCGTCGAAGGCCTTCTGCGCCGTGGAGGCGCCGGGGCCCCACAGCCACAGCAGCAGTCCGACGCTGACGGCGACATAACCGGTCCACACCCACAGGGCGGTGCGGTGCAGCCGCAGCACGGTCCACACCAGGCCGTCGGCGCCGGGCAGGGTGCGCCGGACCGGGGGCTTGCCGGAGGTCGTGGCGGGCTTGTCGAGGGTGGTGCTCACGCGGTCACCGCCGTCCGGTGCGCGGCCGCGGTGCTCGGGGTGAGCAGGGCCGGGGCGTCGGGGGAGCGCAGGTGGGCCAGGAGCAGCTCCTCCAGGGAGGGCTCCTGCACCTGCCAGCCGTCGCCCACGGGTCCGTCCCTGCGGATCAGGGCGGTGACGCCGCGGCCCGAGGCGCGGGACTCGATGACGGTGTGGCCGGACAGCTCGCCGCGGCCGGTGACCAGGCTGTGCGCGCCGATCAGGTCGTCGATGCCGCCGCCGAGCCGGATCCGGCCGCCGCCGAGGAGCAGCAGGTGGTCGCAGGCGTCGGCCAGCTCGGAGACGATGTGGGACGACATCAGCACGGTCGTGCCGTGCTCGGCGGCGTCCGCCATCAGGGTGCCCATCAGCTCGTGCCGGGCCAGCGGGTCGAGGTCGGCCATCGGCTCGTCGAGGAGCATCAGCTCGGGGCGCTTGCCGAGGGCGAGGGCGAGCGCGACGCGGGTGCGCTGGCCGCCGGAGAGCGAGCGGATCCTCGCCTTCGGGTCGAGCGAGCCGGCCTCGACGATCTGTGTCGCGTAGGCCGCGTCCCAGCGCTCCTGGTTCAGCTCGGCGCCCATGCGCAGCGTGTCCGCGACGGAGAGCTGGGGGTGCAGCGGCTTGTCCTGGGAGAGATAGGCGACCTTGGCGCGGGCCTCGCCGGGGGCGGCGCCGAGCACGCGCAGCTCTCCCGCGCTCTGCCGCAGCAGGCCGGCCGCTATCGAGAGCAGGGTCGACTTGCCCGCGCCGTTCGGCCCGACGAGGGCGCTGATCCGGCCCGTGGGCAGCCGGAACGAGCAGTCGTCGAGGGCCGCGGTGCCCCGTCGGCCGTAGCGCTTTCCGAGACCCGTCGCCTCGATCGCCGTACTCATGAAGTCCCCTTGGTGGTGGTGCTGAAGTGTGCTTCCAGTGCGACGGTGAACAGGGCCGCGACGTCCTCGCGGTCCAGTCCCGCCTCCCTCGCCCGTCTCGTCCAGTCCTCCAGCTCGCTGCGCAGCGGTGAGTCGCCCGGGCCGGAGCCCAGGGACTTGCGCACGAACGTGCCCAGGCCACGGCGGGCCTCGACGAGGCCCTCTCGCTCCAGCTCGCGGTACGCCTTGAGCACCGTGTTCGGATTGATGGCCGTCGCCTCGACGACCTCGCGGGCCGTGGGCAGCTTGTCGCCGGGCTCGAGCATGCCGAGCCGCAGCGCCTGCTCCGTCTGGTGGACGATCTGCAGGTAGGTGGCGACGCCACTGTGGCGGTCGATGCGGAATTCGATCACCGGCTCGGCCGGCCGGTCGTCCTTGGCCACTGGCGTACCCCCCTTTCACTAATCAAGTAGTGAAAGGGTGATGCAAGAGAGGGGGCGGCGTCAAGTGACGCCGCCCCCTCTCCCGGGAACCGGGGTGTTATGACTCCGTTCGGTACATCAGGTCCGTTTCGTACGTCGTGAAGCCGAGCCGCTCGTACACGCTCACCGCCGCCTTGTTGTCCGCGTCGACGTAGAGCATCGCGGTCGGCAGCCCGGCCGCCGCGAGATGGCGCAGCCCCGTCGCGGTGAGCGCCTTGCCGAGGCCGCCGCCCTGGCCCTCGGGGGCCACCCCGACCACGTACACCTCGCCGAGCCGCTCCTCGGCGTGCACCTTGGTCCAGTGGAAGCCGACCAGCTCGTCGCCCTTGAACGCGAGGAAGAAGCCGCGCGGGTCGAACCACGGCTCGCCCTTGCGGTCGTCCAGGTCGCGCTGGGTCAGCGAGCCCTGCTCGGGGTGGTGGGCGAACGCCGCCGCGTTCACCGCCAGCCACGCCGCGTCGTCCTGGCCGGGCACGAAGGTGCGGATCCTGATGCCCGCCGGGAGCACCGGCTCGGGCAGTTCGAGGTCGGTCAACGGCCGCCGCATCTGGCGCAGTTCGCGGAACAGCGTCAGGCCGAGCACCTGTGCCAGGTGGCGCGCCGCGCTGTGCCCGCCGTGCGCCCACACCCGCAGCCGCTTGCCCGACGCCGCGAGCAGCGCCGCGCCGAGCGCCCGCCCGTGTCCCTGCCCGCGCCGCGCCGGGTGCACCACCAGCTCGGCGGCCGGGGCCTCCACCGGGTCGGTGTCCTCCAGCTGCGCGTAGCCGACCAGGTCCCCGTCGACGGAGAGCAGCAGGTGCGTGACGCCGTCGCGCTCGCCGCGCAGATGGAGCCGCCCCTGCTCCGATACGGCCTGCTGGCCGTCGGCGCGGGCCGCGTCGGCCAGCAGGGACAGCACGGCGTCGGACTGCTCGCCGGTCAGGGAGGTCAGGGTGTCGATACGGCGGCCCGGGAGGGCGGGATCGGGGGTGTTCGCGGGGTCCGTGGTCATGGATACGAGGGTACGGCGGGGGCCCCGCCGGGAGTCGGCAACCAGCTCGTAACCTGCAATCCCCTGTTGTGCTACGCGCGTTGACCCTAGGCTGCCGGGCAGTCGCAGTCTCCGTACAGCACCCAAGGGGATCCTCCATGCCCACCAGGACGAACCGGCGTCTGAGAACCGCGCTCGGCACCGTCGCCACCCTCGCCACCGCGGGCGCGCTGATGGCCGCCATGCCCGCGAGCGCGGCCCACGACCGGGGCCACGGTCACGGTCACGGCCAGGACAGCGGCCGCTACCAGGACGTACAGCTGCTGTCGTTCAACGACTTCCACGGCAACCTGGAGCCGCCGGCCGGTTCGTCCGGCCAGGTCACCGAGAAGCAGGCCGACGGCACGACGAAGCAGGTCGACGCGGGCGGTGTGGAGTACCTGGCCACCTCCCTGCGCACGGCCCGCAAGAACCACCCGTACAGCGTGACGGCCGCCGCCGGTGACCTGATCGGCGCGAGCCCGCTGCTGTCCGGCCTCTTCCACGACGAGCCCACCGTCGAGGCCATGAACAAGCTGGACCTGGACGTCACCTCGGTCGGCAACCACGAGTTCGACGAGGGCGCCACCGAGCTCGCGCGGATGCAGAACGGCGGCTGCCACCCCACCGACGGCTGCTACGAGGCCGGCAAGAAGTTCCAGGGCGCCGACTACCCCTACCTCGCCGCGAACGTGACGGACGAGAAGACCGGCAAGCCGATCCTGAAGCCGTACTACGTGTGGAAGCACAAGGGCGTGAAGGTCGGCTTCATCGGCGTCACCCTCGAAGGCACCCCGAACATCGTCTCCGCGTCGGGCGTCAAGGGCCTGAAGTTCCACGACGAGATCGAGACGGTCAACAAGTACGCGAAGATCCTCGACAAGCAGGGCGTGAAGTCGATCGTCGCCCTGATCCACGAGGGCGGGCTCCCGGCCTCGTCCGCGTACAACTACGACTGCGACTCCGCGGGCGCCGGTTCCGGCGTCTCCGGCCCGATCGTCGACATCGCCAAGGGCATCACGCCGAAGGTCGACGCCCTGGTCACCGGCCACACGCACAACGCGTACGTGTGCACGATCCCGGACCCGGCCGGCAACCCGCGCATGGTCACCTCTGCGTCCTCGTACGGGAAGCTCTACACGGACACCACGCTGACCTACGACCGCAGGACCAAGGACATCGTCCGTACGGCGGTGAAGACCGCGAAGTCGGTGAGGTCCGCGAACCACGTCGTGTCCCGTACGCAGGACAAGGCCGCCGACATGACGGCCCTGATCGGCAAGTGGAACAAGCTGGCCGCGCCCGTCGCGAACCAGGCCGTCGGGTACATCTCCGGGGACATCGCGGGCCGCGGCGCCGGTACGCCGGAGGAGCCGCTCGGCGATCTCATCGCCGACGCGCAGCTCGCGCACGCCAAGTCCCTCGACCCGAAGGCGAGCCTGGCCCTGATGAACCCGGGCGGGGTCCGCTCCGACCTCGTGTACAAGGCGAGCGGCGCCGAGGGCGACGGGGTCGTCACCTACGGCGAGGCGTTCACCGTGCAGCCCTTCAGCAACACCGTCAATCTCGTGGACCTGACGGGCGCGCAGGTCGTCCAGGCGCTCCAGCAGCAGGTCAGCGGCTCGAACGAGGCGTCGCCGAAGATCCTCCAGCCGTCCGCCGGGCTCACGTACACGCTCGACATGACGAAGACCGGCGCGGCGCGTGTCGTCACCGACTCGATCCGGCTGAACGGCGCGGCCATCGACCCGGCCGCCACCTACCGCGTCGCGATGAACTCCTTCCTCGCGGGCGGCGGCGACGGCTTCGCGGCGCTCGGGGCCGGGAAGAATCCGCTGGTCGGCGCGGACGACCTGAAGGCGTTCAACGACTACCTGACGGCCAATTCCTCCGCGGCGAACCCGATCGCGCCGCCGAAGGCGGACCGGATCACCATCGTGAAGTGACCGTCCACGGGGCGCGCCTGTCGAAATAATCAGACATAAGGCTCTAATCGGATAAATTCGGGCGAGGTCTGTCCGTCCTATCCGGGAGTCTGATGATGCGTCACCGCCCATGGAGGGCACGGCTGCGGGGCCTCGGCGCCGCGGCCGCGCTCACGCTGAGCACGGTGGCCGCCTGGCCCGGCCAGGTGGCCGCCGACGTGCCGACACCCGCGGCCGGGGAGTCCGTCGTCACCGTGAAGACGGGCGGCGACCGTGACGGCGACGCGACCGTGGCGCCGCTCGCCGGGGTCCGGCTCGCCCTGTACGCGAGCGAGACCGCCACCGATCCGCTGACCGACGCCTGGGCGCGGTGCACCTCCGACGGGGACGGCGACTGCAGCTTCACCGTGCCGGACACCGGCAGCGGCGGGGCCAACGAGGGGCAGCGGTACTGGGTGCGGCAGGTCGACGGCGGTGTACCGCCCGGCTGGTACACGAACCCGTCGCTGCGCACGGGCAAGGGCAGCGGCTCCGGTTCGGTGGATTCGGTCTACCAGTTCGAGACGCCGGCCCTGGCGGCCGGACAGACGTACAGCTCGACCAGCGATTTCATGAAGAGCACCGACTGGTCGGCGAGCCCGTACGTCGCCTCGGGCGGCATCTGGCAGCAGTCCCGTACGAATCCGGAGATGCCGGAGTCCTGCGGACTCGACGTCGCCGTGGTGCTGGACCTGTCGTCGTCGGTGGGCAGCGCGCTGCCGGATCTGAAGGCGGCCACCGACCAGCTGACGAACACCCTCACCGGCACGCCCTCGCGGATGGCGCTGTTCTCCTTCGACAAGAACTCGCCGAGCGCGAACACCACGAACCATCCCGGGCTGGTGTCGGTGTCCACCAAGGCGGGCGCCGACTCCTTCAAGTCCCTCTACGCGGACTGGCAGCTGGGCTCGGGCACCAACTGGGACCAGGCCCAGTACGCGGTCGCCAAGGCGGCGCCGGTGTACGACCTCGTCATCGTCCTGACCGACGGCAACCCGACCCGGTGGAGCAACCCGTACACCGGTGACGGCTCCAACACCCACTTCGCGGACGTCGAGGGCGGCATCTTCGCCTCCAACGCCGTCAAGGCGAAGGGCGAGCGGGTCGTCGCGGTCGGCGTCGGCAAGGGCGTCGAGGGGATCTCCGGGCTCAACCTGCGGGCGATCAGCGGCGAGGAGGCGTTCGCCGGCGACAACCCGACGACCGCCGACTACTACCAGACGGACGACTTCGCGGCGGCCGGCCAGGCCCTCCACAACCTGGCGCTGACGCACTGCGACGGCACCCTGTCCGTCATCAAGCAGATCGTGCCCGCGGGCAACACGGGCGAGGACGTGAGCGGCGCCGAGAACGCGGGCGCCGGCTGGCAGTTCGACGCGTCCACGACCACCGGCGGCATCGGCGGTCTGCCGGACACCCAGACCACGCAGGACGACGACACCGGCGGCGTGGTCTTCCACCCCACCTATCCCAGCGGGACCACCGACGCCGACGTGACGGTGGCGGAGACCCAGCACAGCGGCTACGACCTGGTCACCCAGGGCGGCAAGAACGCGGTGTGCACCAACCTCGACACCGGTGCGGACGTGCCCGTCACCAACACCGGGACCGCCGCCGCGCCCGCCTTCACCGTGCAGGTGCCGAGCCTGGCCGCCGTCAGCTGCATGGTCTACAACAAGCCGCCGCAGAGCGCCGATGTGCGGGTCGACAAGGTGTGGGAGATCGACGGCACCCGGTACGCGCACGCGGACCGGCCCGACGGCTTCGACGCGGCGCTGACGCTCACCGGCCCCTCCGGCGCGGCCGCGCGCCCCCAGGAATGGGGCACGGTCCGCGAGGGCTACACCGTCGGCGACAGCACGACCGTCGCCGAGACCACGTCGCTGCCCGACTCCTGCACGCTCACCGGCAGCCGCGTCACCGACGCCAACGGCGCGGACGTGGACGAGCCACTGCCCTACCGCGCCGAACTCACCCGGGAGCACAACACCTTCGCCGTCCTGAACGAGGTCACCTGCAAGGCCCGGCTGACCCTGGTGAAGAAGGTGGTGAACGAGCACGGCGGCACCGCCGCCCCGGGCGACTGGACGCTCACCGCCGACGGCCCCAGCGACCTCTCCGGGGTCACCGGCACGGACGCGGTGACGAACGCCGAGGTCGAGGCCGGGACGTACACGCTCGCCGAGTCGGATGGGCCGCAGGCATATGACGCCGGGGACTGGGCATGCGAGTCAGCCGGGGGCGCCGCGGTGCCGGTGACGGACGCCGAGGTGGCGGTGGCGCCCGGCGCCGACGTGACCTGCACGATCACGAACACCGACCGGGCGGCGTCACCGTCGCCCACACCTACGCCCACCCCGACCCCGACCTCGACGGTGACGCCGCCGGGCACGCCGGAGCCGACGCTCCCGCCGGGTGACAAGGATCACGGCGGCGAACTCGCCGACACAGGTTCCGGTTTCGGGCTCGCCGGCTGGTCGGCGATGGCCGCCGCCCTGCTGGTGGCGGCGGGCACGGCGCTGGTGGCACGGCGCCTGCGGAGGCACTGAGACCGCGCTGAAATGGCGCGTTACGGTGCACGCCGGGTGCGGGGCTTGCGAGTGGGGTCGGTACATGTGGTGAAATCGGCTGATGCGTACCCCCCACCGCATAACCAACGACCGTGTTCCGTTTGATGGTTGGCAGGAGGAATCGGTTCCCCGGGAACCCGCCGGCACCGCCGGCCGGTCGGCCAGTCCGTACGACGAACTGGCCGACCTGGACGACGGCAACCCCCTCGACGACGTCCTGCGCGAGGAGCCGGCGTACCGCGACGACGAGGAGTGGTCGCCGCCCGACCACCGCAGTCGTGGCAGGCGCCGCTTCGGCAGCCTCTCCCTCGCGGTCAAGGGTGTGGTCGCGGTGCTCGTCCTCACCGCGTTCCTCGCCCTCGCCGACCGCTGGGCCGTCCTGTACGCGGAGCACCGCGCCGCCCAGCAGCTCAAGAAGGAGCTGAAGCTGACGGCCGCGCCCGAAGTCGAGATCGAGGGCTTCCCCTTCCTCACCCAGCTCGCCGACCGCCGCGTGGACCGGCTGAAGGTGACCGTCCCCGACGTCGCCGCCGACCGCATCACCCTCGCCAAGGTCCAGGCGACCGCGCAGGACGTACGCATCCAGGGCAAGGGCCTCACCGGCATCAGCGGCGCGACCGTCGACCGGATGCAGGGCGAGGTGCTGCTCAGCTTCGCCGACATGAACCGTGAACTGGGCGCCTCCCAGGTCACCTTCACCGGGCACGGCGACAACCGGGTCCTGGCGCGCGGCACGCTGCCCGTCGCCGGGCACGACCTCAAGGTGCGCGCCGACGCCACCATCCAGCGGCTCGGCGCCTCCGGCATCTCCACCGACATCGACAACATGAGCCTCGCCATCGGCGACCTCGCCACCTACCGGCCCGGCACCGGCGCCGGCCAGGGCCTGCACCTGACGCCCAAGTCCGTCGCCCGGCTCACCGCCGAGACCGACAAGGCGCGCAGGCTGCTGTCCATCCCGGCGATCGTGCACCGCGTCGGGGTGCCCGCGAGTGCCGTGCGGCAGGCCGAGCACAGCGACGACAAGCTCAGCGAGCTGACCGGGTCCCCGCGCTTCGTGAAGAAGGTGATGGGGATGAACCTCATCGACATCGCCGCCGACAACCCCTGGCTGCTCCAGAAGCTGGGCATCGACCCGAACCTGCTCGACGGCCTCGGCAAGCTGACCCGCCCCGAACTCGCCGACCGCCTCTCGCTCGCCTTCCAGCTGCCGAAGCTGCCGGGCGACCACGGGTACGTACGGCTGCGGGACGTGAAGGTCGAGAAGGACGGGATCCGGGTGGATCTGTCGGGGGCGGGGCTCTCGGTCGGGAAGTAGGCGCGGAGGGGGCCAGAGCAGTTGCAAAGAAACCCTTGCAAGGGTTTCTTTGCAGAGCTATCTTTGTACGCATGAAAGAGCCCACCCCGCCCAAGGTCCGCGATCTCGACGCCCGATCACTGCGCGGGCTCGCGCACCCGCTGCGCATGCGACTCCTCGACGCCCTGCGCTTCGACGGGCCGGCCACCGCGTCCCAGCTCGCCGAGAAGCTGGGCGAGTCGAGCGGCGCGACCAGCTACCACCTGCGCCAGCTCGCCGCGCACGGCTTCGTCGAGGACGTGCCGGAGCGGGGCAAGGGCCGGGAGCGGTGGTGGGGGGCGGTCTACCGGGGCCTGACCATCGACAACGCCCTGCTGGAGGACCAGGACCCGGAGGTGCGCGGCGCCGCCGACTTCTATCTGCACGAGGTCGCCACGTCGCAGATGCGCAACCTGTCCACCTGGCTCGGCAGCCGCCACGACTGGTCCGAGGAGTGGTCGCGGGCCGCCGACCTGAGCAGCGACACGCTGCGGCTCACGCCGGAGCTCGCCGAGGAACTGGTCGACAAGATGCACGCCCTGGTCGCCGAGTACCGCGACCTGGCCGCCACCGAGAACGACCCGCGGGCCGAGCGGGTCCGGGTCCACACGCACACGTTCCCGATCAGCAGCGACTGACCGAAAGGCTTCCCATGCACTCCGAGAACCATCTCGCCCTGCACGACGGTCGCGCCGCGGATCTCCGCGCCGAGGCGGACGCCGACCGGCTGGCCGCCACCGTCCGGAACCCGCACCCGGTGGCCCTGCGCACCCGGCTCGGCTGGACCCTCGTCGAGGTCGGGCTGCGGCTGGCCGCCCCGCCGAAGGGGGCGACGCCCGCCGCTGCGTAGTGGCTAAGCCGGCTGGTCCGGTGGCGGGGTCGGGGCGCCGGGCAGTCGCATCGTCGCCACGGTGCCGCCGCCGTCCGCCGCGGCGAGCGTGACCTCGCCGCCGTAGCTCTCCACCGTGCGGGCCACGATCGACAGACCCAGGCCGGAGCCCGGCAGCGCGCGGGCCGTCGGGGAGCGCCAGAACCGGTCGAAGACGTGCGGGAGTTCGTCGGCGGGGATGCCGGGGCCGTGGTCGCGCACCGTCAGCGCGCCGCGCATCAGGTGGACCTCGACGGTGCCGCCGGGCGGGCTGAACTTCACCGCGTTGTCGAGCAGGTTGATGATCGCGCGCTCCAGCGCCGCCGGCTCGGCCCGGACGTACCAGGGGGCCAGCTCGGAGACGATCTTCAGTTCCGGGCCGCGCAGTCGGGCGCGCTCCAGGGCCTGGCGGGCCGTCTCGTGGAAGGAGACGACCTTCAGCGGGCCCTCGGTGCCGCTCAGCCCGGACCGGGACAGTTCTTGCAGGTCCCCGATGAGCGCGGCCAGTTCGGTCATCTGGGCCTTGACCGACGCCATCAGTGCCTTGCGATCGTCCGGGGGGATCGCGCGGCCGGTCTCCTCGCTGCGGGTGAGCAGTTCGATGTTGGTCCGCATCGAGGTCAGGGGGGTGCGCAGTTCGTGGCCCGCGTCGGCGATGAGCTGTTGTTGCAGCTCGCGCGAGGAGGCCAGGGACGCCGTCATCGAGTTGAAGGAGGCGGACAGCCGGGCGATCTCGTCGTCGCCCTCCACCGGGATGCGGACCGTCAGGTCTTCGGTGGCGGCTACGTGTTCGACCGCCTCGGTGAGCTGGTCGACGGGCCGCAGCCCGGTCCGGGCGATCCAGAGACCGGCCGCCGTGGCGCCGACGACCCCGATGCCGCCCACGGCGAGGAGGACCCAGGCGAGGGTGGTGAGGGGCCGGGTGATCTCGTCCATGGGGCTGGCGATGGAGACGGCCAGGTCGGGCACCCGGTTGCGATTGATGTCCACGGCGGCGACGGTCAGAACCCGCATCTGCGTGCCGTCCTCGGCCTCGGTGGTGTGCAGGGCGTTGTCCGCGGTCCCGTTGGCCACCGCCACGTCGGAGGGCTGTGCGGGGATGGAGGACTTGCCGCGCCAGGTGCAGACCACACCGTTCGAGTCGACCCGCTGGATCGTCGGGCCGGGGATGCCCTGCTGCTGGTCGAGTCCGCCGCCGCAGGAGAGCACGGAGAGGACCTGACGGCTCTGGTTGAGGGAGCCGACCTGGTTGTGCAGCTCCTGGTCCATCTGCGCGTACAACTGGGTGCGCGTGATGAACCAGCACGTCACCGCCACCGCCGCCACCGCCACCGCGACGGCCACCGCCACCAGCAGCGCCAGCCGGGACCTGAGCGGCAGCGTGCGCAGCCGCCGCACCAGCGTGTTCACTCAGCGCTCCCCGATCGCAGTACGTACCCCACACCCCGCACCGTGTGCACGAGCCGGGGCTCGCCGCCCGCCTCGGTCTTGCGGCGCAGATACATCACGTACACGTCCAGGGAGTTGGACGACGGCTCGAAGTCGAAGCCCCAGACCGCCTTGAGGATCTGCTCCCGGGTGAGGACCTGGCGCGGGTGGGCCAGGAACATCTCCAGGAGGGTGAACTCGGTGCGGGTCAGCTCCACCGTGCGCTCGCCGCGGGTGACCTCGCGGGTCGCCAGATCCATCCGCAGATCGCCGAAGGCCAGCACGTCGGAGTCGTCGGCGCCGGCCGCACCCGCCGCCGACGCGTACGAGCTGCGGCGCAGCAGGGCGCGGACCCGGGCGAAGAGCTCGTCGAGCTCGAAGGGCTTGACCAGGTAGTCGTCGGCGCCCGCGTCGAGACCGGTGACCCGGTCGCCGACCGTGTCGCGGGCGGTGAGCATCAGGATCGGGGTCGTGGACCCGGTGGCGCGCAGCCGGCGGGCCGCGGTCAGGCCGTCCATGCGCGGCATCTGGATGTCCAGGACCAGCAGATCGGGCCGGTGGGCGGCCGCCTTCTCCAGCGCGTCCGCGCCGTCGACGGCGACCTCGGTGCCGTAGCCCTCGAAGGCGAGGGAGCGCTGCAGGGCCTCGCGGACGGCGGGCTCGTCGTCCACGATGAGGATGCGGTGCCGGTCTTCGCGGTCGCCTTCGGCGGGGCTCATGGCGTGGGCTTCCTTCACGACGTGGGTGAGTACTGCGACGGACTATCAGCCTCGCACGGCCGCGCGGCGCCCGCGTGCGGCCCGGCGCGGTGCCGCCGCGGTGGCCACTTCGGGGGCCCGGGTGACCGGCGGGAAGAGCGTCGAGGCGACGGCGAGGGCGAGCCCGGTGCCGGCGGGGTCGGTGGTGGCGCCGGAGTGACGGTGCACGGTCGTGTTCATGAGGGTTCTCCCTGGGCTTGATGGTGCTCGGTCAGCTGTCGGAGCCCCCGGCGCGCAGCGAGTCGAGGTCGGCCTTGACGGTGTTGACCGGGATGGCGAAGCCGAGGCCGACGCTGCCCGCGCTCGACGACGACGAGGACGACTGCGAACTGGCCGAGTACATCGCGGAGTTGATGCCGACGATGTTGCCGTTCATGTCGATCAGGGCGCCGCCGGAGTTGCCGGGGTTGAGGGAGGCGTCGGTCTGGATCGCCTTGTACGTGGTCGTGGACGAGCCGGTGTCGCCGTTGAACTCCTGGCCGCCGAACTCGAACGGCCACTGGCCGCTGCCGCCGCCCTGCTGTTGCTGCTGCTCCTGCTGGCCCTCGTCCGTGGAGACGGTGACGTCGCGGTTGAGCGCGGAGACGATGCCGCTGGTGACGGTGCCGGTCAGGCCCTCGGGGGAGCCGATCGCGACGACCTCGTCGCCGACGCCGACGTTGTCGGAGTCGCCGAGGGTCGCGGGCTTGAGGCCGGAGGCGTTCTTCAGCTTGATGAGCGCCAGGTCCTTCTTGGCGTCGGTGCCGACGACCTCGGCGGTGTACGTCTTGCCGTCGCTCGTCCTGACCTTGACGCTCGTGGCGCCGGAGATGACGTGGTTGTTGGTGAGGATCTCGCCGTCGTCGGTGATGATGACGCCGGAGCCGGTGGACGAGCCGTTGCTCAGCGTGGCGTTGATCTCGACTATCGACGGGCTGACCGCCTCCGCGACACCGGCGACGGTGCCCTTCTTGCTGCTGGGCACGACGTTGGTGCTGGTCGAGGAGGACGCCGTGGTGGTGGAGGAGCCGGTCAGCTCCTGGAAGGCGTAGGCGGTGCCGCCGCCGATCGCCGCGGCTGCCACGGCGACGGCCGCGAGCAGGCCGACCGGGCCGCGCAGCCGCTTCTTCCTGGCCCGGGGCTCCTGCTGCGGGGTCGGCTCGTAGGCCGGCGGGGGCGGCCAGGCGCTGTCCACCGGGGTGGAGTGCGGGGGATTCTGCTGCGGGCTCTCGGAGTACGGGGACTGCTGCTGGCCCTGCGGGTACTCGCCGTCGCGGCGGAAGCTCTCGGTCATGTCAGTAAGCGTGGGCCGCGTTCATGAGAGCCGCCTGAGCGTGCCCTGAGAGTCCCGGCAGAACCCTGTTTGCCCGAAATAAAGACGGGCCGCGCCATCATCTGACGGCCGGTGGCCGGCTGGTCGCGCAGTTCCCCGCGCCCCTGAGGCATGCGCTGCGCGCAGCCTCCCCGATGAGATGCCGCACGAAGTGCGCATCTCAGGGGCGCGGGGAACTGCGCGAGAAGCCCCACCGGGCCGCAGCCGAACGAGAACCCGGAAACCCGCCCCGAGCGGAGCGCTACGCGCAGCCGCAGGACTGGCGGACGACCAGGCGGGACGGGAACAGCTTCAGGCGTTCGCGTCGCGACCCGGCCACGCGCAGGGAGTCGTCCAGCACCAGATCGACGGCGGCCCGCGCCATGGCCGGCCGGTCCGAGGCGACCGTGGTCAGCGGCGGATCGGTGAGCCCGGCCTCCTTCACGTCGTCGAACCCGGCGACGGCCAGCTCACCCGGCACCTCGATGCGCAGCTCGCGCGCGGCCCGCAGCACCCCGATGGCCTGGTCGTCGGTGGAGCAGAAGATGGCCGGCGGCCGGTGCGGCCCGGCGAGCAGTTCGAGCGCCACCTTGTACGCGTCGTAGCGGTTGTACGGGGCTTCGAAGAGCCGGCCCTCCGTGGACCTGCCCGCCTCCTGCATCGCGCGCCGCCAGCCCTCCACGTGGTCGGAGACCGGGTCGCCGACGGACGGCGTCTCGGCGGTGCCGCCCAGACAGGCCACGTACTCGTAGCCGTGTTCGAGGAGGTGGCGGGTGGCGAGCTGGGCGCCGCCGAGGTCGTCCGTCACCACGGCGACGTCGTCGATGGCCTCGGGCCGCTCGTGCAGCAGCACCACGCGGGCGTCCCACGCCTCGATCTCGGTCGCCGCCAGGTCATTGAGCCCGTGGCTGACCAGGATCAGGCCGGAGACCCGCATGCCGAGGAACGCGCGCAGATAGTGCACCTCGCGGTCGCCGACGTAGTCGGAGTTGCCGACGAGGACCATCTTTCCGCGCTCGGACGCGGCCTGTTCCACCGCGTGCGCCATCTCCGCGAAGAACGGCTGGCGCGAGTCCGGCACGATCATGCCTATGAGGTCGGTCCGGCGCGACGCCATCGCCTGGGCGACCCGGTCCGGCCGGTACCCCAGCTCCTTGATCGCGGCGAGAACGCGCTCGCGCGTGGCCGGGGCGACCGGCCGGGGTCCGTTGTTGATCACGTAGGACACGACGGCGGTCGAAGTACCCGCCAGTCGCGCAACGTCGTCCCGAGTCACCTTGGCCACGCGCGGAGTCTACGCGGATGGACCACCCTCTGGGCAGGGCGTAAACCTGCTCGCTACGAGTCGGCCGAAACCGTCTCGACGCGCCGGGCGGCCACCGTGTCCGCTTCGTCCTGGTTGGCGGAGGAAGTGGCCTTCTCGCTCTTCTCGGCCGCCTTCTCCTTGTCCGCCCGCTCGCCCTTCTCCGGCTTCTCCGGGGTGACGAAGCGGTAGCCCACGTTGCGCACGGTGCCGATCAGCGACTCGTGCTCGGGGCCCAGCTTGGCGCGCAGCCGCCGTACGTGGACGTCGACGGTGCGGGTGCCGCCGAAGTAGTCGTAGCCCCAGACCTCCTGGAGCAGCTGGGCGCGGGTGAAGACCCGGCCGGGGTGCTGCGCGAGGTACTTCAGGAGCTCGAACTCCTTGAAGGTCAGGTCGAGGACCCGGCCCTTGAGCTTGGCGGAGTAGGTGGCCTCGTCGACCGACAGGTCGCCGTTGCGGATCTCCATGGGGGAGTCGTCGGCGACGATCTGCTGGCGGCCCATGGCGAGCCGCAGCCGGGCCTCGACCTCGGCCGGACCGGCCGTGTCGAGCAATACGTCGTCGATGCCCCAGTCGGCGGTGACGGCGGCGAGGCCGCCCTCGGTCACGACCAGGACCAGCGGACAGCCGGGCCCGGTGGAGCGGAGCAGCTGACAGAGGCTGCGGACCTGCGGGAGGTCGCGGCGGCCGTCGATCAGGATCACGTCGGCGCCGGGGGTGTCGACGAGGGCGGGGCCCTCCGCCGGGGCCACGCGCACGTTGTGCAGGAGAAGGCCGAGGGCGGGAAGCACCTCCGTCGACGGCTGAAGGGCATTCGTCAGGAGCAGCAGAGAACTCATCGCCGCCCACCTGCCTGGGTCGTCATACGTTCGTGCACGGTTCGCTCGCCCATAACGTCTGGTTCCTCCTCGGTCCCTGCGAGGACGTTTGCGGCACTGCTTCGTGTTGCTCGTACTGCTGTACGGCCTTTGTCATGGGCCCGCGCCCCGGGCCCCGCGCCGTCGGGAGTGAGGTCGTATACAACTCTCCTGAAAGCACAAAAGGACCCGGGGGCTGCACTGCCCGAGTCCTTCGCCCAGCAGAATAGCCCACATGAGTAGGGGTCCGGCAGGTGAAGGACGTGGATCTTCTGTGCGGCCGATCACTGAACGAGCGCGGCGCGTGATGCTGCGGACACAGGACGGAGTCGCGATCGACGCCGCCTACGAGCCCGGATCCGGGCCCCCGGACCGGCCCGTGATCGTGCTCGCGCACGGCTTCACCGGCGATCTGGAGCGGCCCCACGTGCGCCGCGCCGCCGAGGCGTTCGCGCAGGGTGCGGCCGTGGTCACGTTCACGTTCCGCGGGCACGGGCGCTCGGGCGGGCGCTCCACGGTGGGCGACCGGGAGGTGCTCGATCTCGCGGCGGCCGTCGCCTGGGCACGCTCGCTGGGGCACCGGCGTGTCGTCACGGTCGGATTTTCGATGGGTGGTTCCGTGGTGCTGCGGCACGCGGCGTTGCACAGAGGGCGCACGGAAGCGCGGACCGACGCGGTCGTCGCGGTGAGTGCACCGGCCCGGTGGTTCTACCGCGGGACCGCTCCGATGCGGCGGCTCCACTGGGTCGTCACGCGGCGCTCGGGACGCGTGGTGGGCCGGCTCGGGCTCCGTACCCGTATCCATCCGTACGACTGGGACCCGATCCCGCTCTCGCCGGTCGAGTCGGTGCCGCTGATCGCGCCGACGCCGCTGCTCGTCGTGCACGGCGACCGCGACCCGTACTTTCCCGTCGACCATCCCCGGATGCTGGCCGAGGCCGCCGCGGGCGGCGCCGAACTCTGGCTGGAGGAGGGCATGGGGCACGCGGAGCACGCGGCGAGCGACGCGCTGCTCGGCCGGATCGGGGAGTGGGCCCGCACCGCGGGTACCGCACAATAGGACGCCGACCCGAGAACCAGAACCGTGGAAGCGGGGAGAGGAGCGCCCTGTGGCAACCGGCACCCTTCGTTACTGGGCCGCGGCCAAGTCGGCCGCCGGCGTGGCCGAGGAACCGTACGACGCCGATGACCTGGGCGCGGCGCTGGCCGCGGCCCGCGAGCGGCACCCCGGGGAACTGGTCCGGGTCTTGCAGCGCTGCTCGTTCCTCGTCGACGGGAACCCCGTCGGGACGCGCGGACATGAGACGGTACGGCTGGCCGAGGGCGGCACGGTCGAGGTGCTCCCGCCGTTCGCAGGAGGGTGACACCGATGAGCAACAACGAGCAGTACCCGTACGACCCGCAGCAGCACCAGCAGCACCAGCAGCATCAGCAGTACGACCAGCAGCCGTACGACGCCGAGCCCACGCAGTACTGGCAGGCGCAGACCTGGGACACCCAGGTGCAGCCGGCGCCGGTGCAGCAGCAGTACCAGCAGTCGTACCAGCAACAGCAGCCGTACCAGCAGCCCCAGTACCAGCAGCAACAGCCGTACCCGCAGCAGCAGCAGCAACAGCAGCAGTCGTATCTGCCGCAGCAGCAGCACGAGTACGGCTACGGCGAGCAGCAGGCCCAGCCGCTGCCCCCGCAGCAGGAGTGGCCGCAGGAACCGGCACCGCAGGCTCCGACCCCGGCCCCCGCTCCCGAGCCCGCCGCACCGGCCGCCGCCGACGACGAGCCCGGCTACGGCCCGGCCACCATCACCGGCAACGCGCGCGTCACCGACGCCCAGCGGGCCCGCGCCGAGGGCCGGTCGCCGATCATCGAGCCGGGCATCCAGCCGGCCGGTCTCACCGCGGTGCTCGGCCTGCTGCTCGCGGGCGGCGCGGCCGTCGGCTCGTACGCGCTGCTCGTTCCGGTGGTGCTGCTCCAGGCGGTCACCGCCGCGGGCTGGTTCCGGCTCAACGGCATGTGGCCCGCCCGCCAGGGCATCGCGCTCGCCTTCCTGGGCGGCGTCGTCGCCGACATCGCGCTGCTCGCGGCCGGCCGGGAGCACGGGCCCGCCGCGATCCTCGGCACGCTCGGCGTCTGGGTGCTGCTCACCCTGGTCCTGCAACTGCGCTCGCACGCCTCGCCGGACGAGCGGATGTACGGCCTGATGGCGACCGTCGTCTCGGCGGCGCTCGCGATCGTGGCGGCCGGACACCTGGCCGCAGAGCCGGACGCGGTGACGGTGGGCGCGATCGCGGTGGCCGTCGCCGTCGTGGCCCGCGCGCTGCCGCTGCCCACCGCGGCGTCCGTCGTGGTCGCGCTGCTCGCCGGTGCCGGGGCCGGGGTCGCCGTGGGCGGGATGACCGGGGTCGGGTCGGGCGGGGCGCTGCTCGGGGTCGGGGCGGCCGCGGCCGCGCTGATCGGGCACCGGGTCGCGTCGTACGACTATCCGTCGCGGTTCGTCCACATGACGGCGGGGGTCGCCCTGCCGCTCGCCGCGGCGGCGCCGGTCGTGTACGTGCTGGGGCGGGTCGTCGGCTGACGGCGGGTGGGCGCGGGGCTCCGCCCCGGACCCCGCTCCTCGATCGCCGGAGGGGCTGGATTCTCCCCGGGACCCGTCCCGCGCCGCGTACGCTCCCGAACATGCGTGCACTGCGAATACTGCTGATCCTCGTCGTGATCCTCGGCGGCCTGTTCGTGATTGCCGACCGGGTCGCGGTCAACATCGCCGAGAACAAGGCCGCCGACAAGATCCGCGAGAGCGAGAGCCTCGCCAGTACCCCCTCCGTGTCGATCGAGGGCTTCCCGTTCCTGACCCAGGTCGCCGACGGCACCCTGGACGACGTGAAGATCGGCATCAAGGACTACGAGGCGAAGAACGCCGACGGCAGCATCCGCATCGCGGACATGAAAGCCGAGATGCACGGCGTGAAGTTCGACAGCAGCTACAGCTCGGCCACCGCCGCCTCCGCCACCGGCACCGCGCGCGTCTCCTACGCCGACCTCCTCAAGGCCGTGCAGAAGGCGGGCCCGGCCCGGGTCGCGCCCGGCGTGAGCGCGCAGATCGACGGCCTGTCGTACGCCGGTGACAGCAAGGTGAAGCTGACGGTCGCCTTCAAGACCCCGCTGGGCACCCTGCGCCCCACCGTGACCAGCGCCGTGAAGGTCACCGGCGGCAAGCTCTCCGCCCGCGCCGTCAGCCTGCCGAAGGTCGGCTCGTTCGACCTCGGGGAATCCGCGCTGCGCGGCGTCACCGACTTCCAGCAGGCCATCGACAACCTGCCCGCGGGCATCAAGCTGGACAAGGTCGAGGCGGTCCAGGACGGCATCGAAATCTCGGTGACGGGTTCGGACCTGCGTCTCGTCGGGTAGGGCGTCGGGTAGCGCGAACCGCGTGCGCGGAGGACGAACCGTCCGCAGTGCGAGACGGACATGTCCGCACAGCAGGAGTGAGCGGCGCCACGGCGTGCCCGGACCCCGGCCGCGGTGGCCTCGGCGGACCATCGATCTCATATTTCGGTCGTTCGCGTCTCATTATTCGACACGTCGGTGACACGGCCGCCGGTGCGTCCTTACGATCGGTGCCATGAAGCGACAGGCGGACCTCACGAAGCGGCGGGCAGTAGACCTGTGCCGCGTCGCCGCCATGCTCTGTCGCACCGCCTGAGCGGGGCGGTCGGCCACCGGGCCGCATTCCCGATTCCCGCTTCCCGGGCCCCTTGAGACGCGACACACGACTCGGGGTCACCGTGCGCACCCGCACCCATACGTTCCGCATGCCTGCCGCAACTGCCCCGGAGGAAACAGCATGAGCCGCAGCGACGTCCTGGTCGACGCCGACTGGGTCGAGGCCAACCTCGACAACGACAACGTGGCGATCGTCGAGGTGGACGAAGACACGTCCGCGTACGACAAGAACCACATCAAGAACGCGATCCGCATCGACTGGACCAAGGACCTCCAGGACCCGGTCCGCCGTGACTTCATCGACCAGGCCGGCTTCGAGGAGCTGCTGTCGAAGAAGGGCATCGGCAACGACACGACCGTCGTCCTCTACGGCGGCAACAACAACTGGTTCGCCTCGTACGCGTACTGGTACTTCAAGCTCTACGGCCACCAGGACGTGAAGCTCCTCGACGGCGGCCGCAAGAAGTGGGAGCTCGACTCCCGCGACTTGGTCGACGGCTCGCAGGTCCCCAACCGCCCGGCCACGCAGTACAAGGCCAAGCCGCAGGACACCTCGATCCGCGCCTTCCGCGACGACGTCGTGAACGCGATCGGCAACCAGAACCTGGTCGACGTGCGCTCGCCCGACGAGTTCTCCGGCAAGCTGCTCGCCCCGGCGCACCTCCCGCAGGAGCAGTCGCAGCGTCCGGGCCACGTCCCGTCCGCGCGCAACATCCCGTGGTCGAAGAACGCCAACGACGACGGCACCTTCAAGTCGGACGACGACCTCAAGGCGCTCTACGCCGAGGAGCAGGTCGACCTGGCCAAGGACTCGATCGCGTACTGCCGCATCGGTGAGCGTTCCGCGCTGACGTGGTTCGTGCTGCACGAGCTGCTCGGCGTCGAGAACGTCAAGAACTACGACGGCTCGTGGACCGAGTACGGCTCCCTCGTCGGCGTGCCGATCGAGCTCGGCGCCAACAAGTAATTCGTCAACCGACCTCTCGTATCTAGGAGTTCAGCATGTGTGGAGCGAAGGCCGGCGGCCCCGACGCCTCGACGATCAAGCCCGGTGAGACCACCATCCAGGGTCAGGTCACCCGCGACGGCGAGCCGGTGACGGGCTACGTCCGTCTGCTCGACTCGACCGGTGAGTTCACCGCCGAGGTCCCGACCTCGGCCACGGGCCAGTTCCGCTTCTACGCGGCCGAGGGCACCTGGACCGTGCGCGCGCTGGTCCCGGGCGGCACGGCGGACCGCACGGTCGTCGCTCAGACGGGCGGGCTCGCGGAGGTCGCGATCGCCGTCTGACGACGGGCGGTCGCACAGGAACGGCCGAAGGGCCGCACCCCAGGGGTTGGACGCCACTGGTCGGGGTGCGGCCCTTCGGCCTGCCCGGAGTGGCGCGTACGGGCTTACGCTGAAGACATGTACGCGCGCCGGAAGCACGCCTACTTCGCCATGATGGGCGTCTGCATCGCCCTCTTCGTCCTGGCGTGGGGCGTGGTGCGTCTCTGGTCGGTCCCCGCGGCCGTGATCATGTGCGTCGTCGCCATGGTCATCCCGCCCTTCGCCGCCATCGTCGCCAACCGCCGCGGGCCCGAGGACCGGTGGTGGGACGACCCCGCCCCGGGCTCTCGAACCACCGCGGGCAAGGAAGACCCCACCGGCGACCGGACGTCCGACGAGTGGTGGGACGAACTGGACGGGAAGAAGCGCCCGCCCCGACGGTGACTTTTTCGTGATCAATCTGTGTGCAACCTTCAAGTATCGCTGTGGGTCTCCTGTGCGCGCGGAGAACGGAATCCGCGCTTCGAGTTCTGTGGGGGGACCTGTTGGATCACGAAGAAGCACCGCACACCGCGCCCCAGGCGCCACCTGAGCCACCGCCCGAGCAGCCCTTGGCGTCCGAGGACAGACCCCGGCGCGGCCGTGGCCGCACGCCCGCGCTGATCGGCGCTGCCGCCGTCCTCGGCGTCGTCGCGGGCCTGTGCACCGGGTACGTCGTCCAGGCGGGCCGCGCTCCCGACCCGCTGCCGCCGCTCGCCCAGCAGAAGGTCACCCAGGCCAAGGGCGGCAAGGCCCCCGAGGCGCTCTCCGCCGCGCAGGACCGGCGCGTCAGGACCGACGGCGACCTGCGCAAGCTGCTGGTGCCGCGGCCCTCCGGCGCCCAGAAGTCGGACGCCCCGCAGGGCTGGGTCGACCAGTTCGGGTTCGCCGCCGACTACGACCGGCCGGCCGACGCGTTCCGTGACCTGTCCGCGGACTCCTTCCGGCGGGCCGCGACCGTCTCGTGGCAGCGGGGGCAGTCCACGACGGCGATCAACCTCGTCCAGTTCCGCGAGACCGAGCACCTCGCCTCGCAGGACTACGTCAGCGTGCAGGGCGAATTCGCCGTCGAGGACTCCGGCAACGACGGCGAGCCCGTTCCCGGCAGCTCCGAGGGCCGCGTCTATGTCTACGACCGGCCCGAGACGGAGCCCGGCTATCTGCCGATGTACATGTCCCGGACGCTCGCCGCGCGCGGCGACATCGTGATGGACATCTGGATGTACGACACCAAGCCGATCTCGAAGAAGTCCGCGATGGATCTCGCCAAGCGGCAGTTGGAGCGCCTGTGAGCGACCAGTCTCCACAGCCCGAGGAAGCTTCGCAGCCGCGCCGGCGCCGCCGCTGGCCCGCCGTCACCGTCGCCTGCGCCGTCGTGCTCGCCGTGGCGGGCGGCGCCGGATTCACCGTGCTGAAGGTGAACGACGCCGACCGCACCGTCCGCACCAAGGTGTGGGGCTCGCCCGAGCAGGACAAGCAGCGCGCGGCGGGCTCCGCCGACGAGGACCTGATGAAGCGGCTGCTGCCGATGCCCGACGACTACGGCCCCGGGCCGGACATCGACGAGTTCGGCAACGAGAAGGTGATCACCGGCAAGGAGGCCACGGCCCGCTTCAAGAAGAGCGCCGACAACCTGCCCTCCCGCCAGCGTGACGCCCGGCACAGGTCGATCGACAAGCTGAAGCTCAAGGGCCTCGCGGTGCGCAGCTACTCCGCCGAGTCCTCCGACCTCGTGATCGAGACCCAGCTCGCCGAGATCCAGAACCGGCAGGCGGGCCGGAACATCAAGGCGTTCCAGTCGGAGTTCCTGCGGGCGCTCGGTGTCTTCACCAAGGGCCCGAAGATCAAGGGGCACCGCAACGCGGACTGCTTCCGCGCGCCGCGCGACAAGGAGACCAAGCTGGATCTGCTGATCTGCAGCGCGTACCAGGACGACCTCCTGGTCTCCGTCACCGCGTACGGCCCGACATCCATCGACAGCGGGGCCGTCGCCGACCTCCTGGCCCAGCAGCTCGACCACATCTCGTCACGGGGTGAGCTCGTATGACGTCCCAGCCCACAGACCAGCCGACGGAGCAGGCCACGGAGCAGCCGACGGAGCTGGCGCGGCCCGCCGAGCCGTTCCCGGCCCCTCCCGCGCACCCGCCGCTCTTCCCGCCCGCGCCGCCCCTGCCCGCGCCCGAGCCCGTGCCCGCCGTCAAGAAGGACCGGCGCGTCCTGCGGGCCGCGCTGCGCTGGACCGCCGCCGTCGTCGTGTTCGCGGCCGTCGGGGCCGGTGTCGCGTACGGGGTCACCGAGCAGCGGCGGAGCGATCTGCCGGGCCTGGCGACCGAGAGCGACGGACGCTGGGAGTACCCGGAGATCGTCCGCCCGCCGCTGCCGAAGGACGCCCCGGCCGCGTTCGCCGAGGACAACCTCCGCGAGGAGCACTTCGCCGATCTGCGCGAGCTGGTCCTGCCCGCGCCCGACGGGGCCGAGGAGGACAAGGCGCTCGCCGGAAAGGACGGCTGGCTGCCCACGGCCACGTACCTGAAGGCGTACGACAAGGACGCCCGGGGCGATCTCGCCCAGGCCCTGAAGGACGGCGGCCTGCGGCACGTCGCGGCACGCGGCTGGACCATGCCCGACGGCACGCGCACCAGCATCTACCTACTGCGTTTCAACACGAGCGCGTTCGCCCGTGAGTACCGCGACCAGGTGAACACGAGCCTGGCGACCGTGGTCGGGGCCCCGAAGTTCGACGAGGACTTCTCGCTCCAGGGCAACGCCGACGCGGTGCCCGACACCCATCTGTTCGTCTACGGCGAGCAGAAGCCGTACGGCAGGGAACGCGTCCGGTACGCGTACGTCGAGGCCGGTGACGTGCTGGCCCTGGTGGTCCAGTCGGACGACGGACACGGCTCCGCCGTCCCGTTCCGGCAGACCCTCGCGCTGCAGAACCAGCTGCTCGGCTGACCTCGCCGAGTGCGCCGGGCCCCACCCGACTACAGTGGGGCCCGGCTCTGTATCCGCATACGTTCCGCTCACCGAGGAGCATTCCGTGCTTGAGGCTTTCTTCTCCGCTCTGCTCGTGCTGGTCTGCGTCGGCGTCCTCGCCTTCGCCGGTCTGACCGTGAAGAAGCTGTACCAGGGCCAGCGCTGACCTACCCCACTGATTGAGCACTCCATGATCCAGATCCCGTCGGACCTGCACCCCGACCTCGTTCCCCTCGCGTTCCTCCTGGGCAACTGGGCGGGCGCGGGCGTCACCGACTTCCCGGGCGCCGAGAAGGCCAACTTCGGCCAGGAGGTCTCCTTCACCCACGACGGGCGGGACTTCCTGGAGTACCACTCGCACACCTGGATCCTCGACAGCGAGGGCAACAAGGTGAAGCCGCTGGAGTCGGAGTCCGGCTTCTGGCGCGTCGGCAAGGACCGCAAGGTCGAGGTCGTCATGGTCCGCGACGACGGTGTCGTCGAGGTCTGGTACGGCGAGCTGGCCGACAAGAAGCCGCAGATCGACCTCGCGACGGACGCGGTCGCCCGCACCGCGGCCTCGGGCCCGTACAGCGGCGGCAAGCGGCTGTACGGCTACGTGAAGAGCGACCTGATGTGGGTCGGCGAGAAGCAGACCCCCGAGGTTCCGCTGCGCCCCTACATGTCGGCCCAGCTGAAGAAGGTCGTCTCCCCGGAGGAGGTCGCCGAGATGGCGCGCAACCTCCCGGACATGCCGGACGACGGCATCGCCTTCTTCAAGTAGGCCTCCGGCGGGCCGTCCGCGCTTTCTCCAAGTGGTCCTAGACTCGTGGGTGTGGTGAGCACCGACTGGAAGAGCGACCTGAGGCAGCGCGGCTACCGGCTGACGCCGCAGCGCCAGCTTGTCCTCGAAGCCGTGGACACCCTTGAGCACGCGACCCCCGACGACATCCTGAGCGAAGTGCGCAGGACGGCGTCGGGGGTCAACATTTCCACGGTCTACCGGACCCTGGAGCTCCTGGAGGAGCTCGGGCTCGTCAGCCACGCCCATCTGGGCCACGGCGCCCCCACGTACCACCTCGCCGACCGGCACCACCACATCCACCTGGTGTGCCGCGACTGCACGAACGTGATCGAGGCCGACGTGGACGTCGCCCGGGAGTTCACCGACAAGCTGCGCGCCGAGTTCGGCTTCGACACCGACCTGAAGCACTTCGCGATCTTCGGCCGGTGCGCGAGCTGTACGGAAGCCAAGGCGCCGGCACAGGAATAAGCGGGTCCGCCCGCTCGTCGTAGTCTGTGTGAACATGCAGCGACTTTCACCGAGCAGCCCCCTGCTGACCCTGCCCGGCGCCGTCTCCGCCGAGGGCGTGGACGAAGGCGTCGCCGCCCACTACGGCGACCTGTTCCGCGAGCAGCGCTCACTCTCCGACGGATCCGGCGTCGTCGACCTCTCGCACCGCGGAGTCGTCGCCGTCACCGGTGACGACCGGCTGAGCTGGCTGCACCTGCTGCTCACCCAGCACGTCAGCGAACTGCCGGCCGGCCGGGCCACGGAAGCGCTGATCCTCTCCGCCAACGGGCACATCGAGCACGCCCTGTACCTCGTGGACGACGGCACGACCACGTGGGCGCACGTGGAGCCCGGCACGCAGGAGGCGCTCCTGACGTACCTGGAGTCGATGAAGTTCTTCTACCGGGTCGAGGTCGCCGACCGCACCGCCGAGTTCGCGGTCGTGCACCTGCCGGCCGGTTCCATCGCCCCGGTGCCCGACGGGGTCGCCGTCCGCGAGACGCCGTTCGGCCGCGACCTGTTCCTGCCGCGCGCCGACCTGGAGTCCTACGCGGCCGAGCACGGGCCGGCCGTCGGCCTGCTGGCGTACGAGGCGCTGCGCGTCGAGCAGCACCGCCCGCGCCTCGGCTTCGAGACCGACCACCGCACCATCCCGCACGAGCTGGGCTGGATCGGCAGCGCCGTGCACCTGCAGAAGGGCTGCTACCGCGGGCAGGAGACCGTCGCCCGCGTCCAGAACCTGGGCAAGCCGCCGCGCCGCCTCGTCTTCCTGCACCTGGACGGCAGCGAGGTGCACCTGCCCGCCCACGGCGCCGAGGTGCGGCTGGCCGCCGACGGCCCCGAGGGCCGCAAGATCGGCTTCGTCACCACGTCCGTACGCCACCACGAGCTGGGCCCGATCGCGCTCGCGCTGGTGAAGCGGAACGTGCCGACCGACGCGCCGCTGCTCGCCGAGACCACGGCGGCGGCGCAGGAAGTCGTCGTCGAGCCGTAGCCCTCAGATCTCCAGCAGCACGGTGAACGGGCCGTCGTTCGTCAGGGACACCCGCATCTGCGCCCCGAACCGGCCCGTCGCCACCGTCGCGCCCAGCGCCCGCAGCCGTGCCACGACCTCGTCGACCAGCGGCTCGGCGACCTCACCGGGAGCCGCCGCGTTCCAGGTGGGGCGGCGGCCCTTGCGGGCGTCGCCGTAGAGCGTGAACTGGCTGATGACCAGCAGCGGGGCGTCGATGTCGCTGCACGACCTCTCGTCGGCGAGCATCCGCACCGACCAGAGCTTGCGGGCCAGCCGGTCCGCCTCCGCCGCGGTGTCCTCGTGGGTCACCCCGACCAGGACGCACAGCCCCTCGCCCTTGATCTCACCCACGGTCTCGCCGTCCACGACGACGCTCGCGCCGTCCACCCGCTGTACCACTGCTCGCATACGGTCATCATGCCGTGCCCGCCACACCGTGCGTCCGAACCCCCCATCCGGGGCCGATATGGGGCACTCGTACCCTAAGTGGCCACGCGGAGTGGCACGATGCTCACACGTGGTGCGCCGGAGGCGCACGGCGGCAGTCCGGTCGAGGGGACGGTAAGCACACACCATGGATTTCCATGCCATGAGCCACACAACGAGTGCGGGGCCGCCCGCGGAGCGTGCCGTCGTGTCGCTGACGCACCTGGCGCGGCCGCCGGTCCAGCGCACGGACAGCCCCGAACTCCCGCCCGTTCCCGAAGCCGACCTGGCCACGCTGCGGCTGCCCGAACTGCGCACGCTGCGCCGGGACTCGCAGCAGGACGAGGCCGACCTGAGCTATGTGCGGCGGATGCTCCAGGGCCGGATCGACATCCTGCGGGCCGAGTTGGCGCGGCGGCGCGATCCGGAGGGGCCCGTGGTGGACCGGCTCTCCGAGATCCTGCGGGACCAGCCGACGCGGTACCGCTCGTCGGCCCGGCACGTCACGCTCGGGACCCCGCGCAGTGAGGAGTTCCGGCGGCTGGCCTCGGAGATGCTCTCCGAGGTGGAGCTGTCGGATCTGGGGGCTCGGACGGACGACGAGTTGCATGCCGGGATGGGGCGGCTCGTGCGGTACGAGCAGCAGGTGTCGCGGCGGCGGCAGCAGTTGCAGCGGACCGCCGACGACTGCAGCGCCGAGATCGCCCGTCGGTACCGGGAGGGCGAGGCGCAGGTGGACGATCTGCTCGACGGCTGACCGGGGGTTCGTCTCCGGGTGCCGGTCCGGTGGGAACCGCGCGACCAGCCCCCACCGGGCCGCAGCCGGGAAGAATGCGGACGACATTCGGCGGGACCCCGCCTAGCGTGGGCGGATGAGCGATATTGACGTGCGGCCCATCGCGGAGGACGAACTCCCCGACTGGATCCGCGCCCTGAACACCGGCTTCCTGCGCCCCCCCGACCCCGTCCCCGGAAGAGATCGCCAAGCGCAGAATCCACTTCGACCCGACCCGCACCAGGGCCGCGTTCCCCCCGGACGGCGAGCGCCAGGTCGCCACCTTCCGCTCCTTCGCCCAGGAACTGACCCTCCCCGGCGGCGCGGCCGTCCCCACGGACGCCATCACGAACGTCACCGTCAGCCCCACCCACCGCCGCCGCGGCCTGCTCACCCGCATGATGGCCGCCGACCTCGCGGACGCGAAGGAGCGCGGTGACGTCGCCGCCACCCTGATCGCCGCCGAGTACCCGATCTACGGCCGCTACGGCTTCGGCCCCGCGACGCACGCCGTCGACTGGCAGATCGACGTACCCCGCACCGGACTCGACCCGCGCGCGGCCGGCCCCGACGGCGGCGGCCGGGTCGATCTCGTCGACGCCGAGGAGGTCCGCCGCCTGGGCCCCGCCCTGCACGAGCAGGTGCGCGGCCGGACCGCGGGCGTGGTGTCGCGCGACGCCTACTGGTGGGAGCTGCACACCGGGCTGCACCCGACCCCCGAGAACCCGTGGAAGGAACCCTTCTACGCGCTGTACCGCAACGCCCGGGGCGAGGTGGAGGGCCTGGCGGCCTACCGCACCGAGGACCGTTTCAACGAGGCGATCCAGCCGGAGTGCACGGCGCGGGTGCAGTACTTGTTCGGGCTCACCCCGGCCGCCGAGCGCGCCCTGTGGCACTACCTCTGCTCGATCGACTGGATCACGGCCGTCCGCAGCGGCCTGCGGGCCACCGACGACCTGCTCCCGGACTTCCTGCCCGACCCGCGCGCCGCCCGCGTGGTGTCACGGGCCGACTTCCTGTGGGCGCGGATCCTCGACGTCGTACGGGCGCTGGAGGCACGTACGTACGACACGGCCGGCGAGCTGGTGCTCGAGGTGCACGACGCGGCGGGACTCGCCGGGGGACGGTTCGCGTTGGGGGCGGCGCCCGACGGCGCGGTCTGCGCGCCGAGCGCCGCGGCTCCCCAGCTCACGCTCGACATCCGCGAGCTGGGGGCGCTGTGGCTGGGCGGCGGGTCCGCCGTGCGGCTCACCGCCCTGGGCCGGGTGGTGGAGGAGGAGCCGGGCGCCGCTGCCCTGGCCGACGCGCTGTTCCGTACGGCGCGGCGCCCGTGGTGCCCCGACGTGTTCTGAGGCCGGGGGCGCGCTGTCCGAAGACCGACCGGGCTCCCGGCTCCCCTCCGGAAGGGAGCCCGGTCAGCCGCTCTGGGCCAGCAGCATCACGAGGGCGACCGCCCCGATGCCGCTGATCACGGTGTTCTTGGCCTTGAGGCCGACGGACAGCAGGATGAAGGCGATGATGCCCACGGGCCCGTACTTCCACTGGATGAGCTGCTCGAATCCGATGGCCAGCGCGGCGACGACGATGGCGAAGACCGGCATGTCCCTACCCCCTTAGGTGGGAGTGGTGACCAACTCTGCTGCCAATGCGATGGCGTAGACCAACCTCTGTGGTCGACGCCAACCCCCGTGGTTGTTCGACCATGTCGTCCAAGTTGGTCACCAACTCAAAGTTAGTTATCTCCGCTCCACGGCGACTTATAACCATCCTTCCTTCAACTCCCTTGAGATGGCGTGAAGTTGTACCGTTGAACTGTGAGCGTGGAGCATGCCGCCGTCGAGGGACGGCCAGGGCCGCCGCGGGCGCAGTGGACGTACCGCGAGGTGGCGGACGAGCTGCGGGCCAGAATCCGCTCGGGATCGCTGCGACCGGGCCAACGAATGCCAACTCAGGCCCAGTTGGCCGCAGCCTTCGGCGTGGAGCGCTCGGCGGTGCGCCAGGCGCTGCGCATCCTGCGGGCCGAGCATCTGCTGGCCGACGTCACGAAGGGCAGTCCGGCCACCGTCGCGGCGGATCCCCGGTCCGCGTTCCGCGGCCCGGCCGCACCTCCGCAGCCGACGATGGTGGGGCTCGCCCCGCGGGTCACGGCCGCCTTCCGGCAGCAGGACGTGGAGATCGACGCCCTGTGCCTGACGTCGGTGTCGCTGACCCTCGCGATGGGCGAACCGCTGCGGCAGATCCACGAGGGCCGCATGAAACCGGCCAAGGTCCGCGTGCGGGTGCTGATGCCCAGCCGGGACATCGACCTCGCCTTCCCGGCCCCGGCCGCCGACCTGGAGGCCGAGCAGGAGGCGGCCCTGGGCGGCAGGCTCCAGCGCCACTGGCTGGCGCAGCGCAACGCCCAGGGCCAGGTGCTCAGGCACAACCTGACGGCCCTGCGCGCCACGCACGGCATGGACGTCCGGGTGGAGTTCCGCGCCCTCCCCTTCACGCCACCGGTCAAGCTCTATCTGCTCAACGGCACCGAGGCGCTCTTCGCCTACTACACACTGAGCAGGCGCGGCGCACAGCTCGACCACGAGCGGGTCGACGTGTACGACGCGACGGGCGTGCAGCAGACGCTGTTCGCGTTCGAACACGGGGCGGGACCGCGCGACACCACCTTCGTCGAGCAGTCCCACCTGTGGTTCGACAGCCTTTGGAACACGATCAGTACGGACCTGACACTGAGGGAGCCCTGACAGGCTCTAGTGGAGCGCGGGGCCGGCCACCATGATCGCGAGCAGTACGCCGCCGATGGAACTGCACGTGGCGTTCCTGGCCTTGACGCCCACGGCCAGCAGGAGCAGGCCCGCGATGCCGGCCGGGCCGTAGTGCCACTGGACGAGCTGCTCGAAGGTGATCACGAAGACCGCGGAGAGGAGGCTCAGGAAAGGCATGGCGGTTCCCCCTTCATCGGCTTCGGCAGTTGCTGAGACGGGTTGGCCGAGTGCGTGCCATCTGTAACCATTCGATGCCAAGTTGGCTGCCAACCCACGATTGTTGTCCCCAACTCGCGACGCTGAAAAACAAGTCTTCAACAACTCCCGCCAAATGGACGGGAGTTGTACCATTTGGTTGTGACCCGGGAGAGCGTGGCGGACATGGCGGACACGATGGACGTGACACTGAACGGAAGCAGAAGGCGGGGCGCCCAGGAGATCGCCGACGACCTGCGCCGCCGGATCAAGGCGGGCGAGCTGAGGGCGGGTGACCGGCTGCCCACGCAGGCGGTGCTGGCCGAGGAGTTCGGCGTGGAGCGCGGCACGGTCCGCCAGGCGCTTCAACTCCTGGAGGCCGACGGTCTGTTGAGCAGCCGCAGCAAGGGAAGCCCGCCGCGCATCGCCTCCGCGGCCACCGCCCCGGACGGGCCGCAGCCCACGATGGTCGCCCTGGCCCCCCGGCTCATCGAGGCCTTCCAGGCGCCCGAGGTGCGCATCGACGCGGTGTGCATGACCTCCGAGACCCTCATGCTGGCCCTCGGCGAGCCGCTCCGCCTGATCCACGAGGGGCGGATGCGCCCGAGCGCCGTCGACGTCCGCGTCCTGCTGCCCAGCCGCGACATCGACCTCGCCTTCCCGGTGCCGGTCCCGGACCCCGGCGACGGCACCGACCGCGCCGACGACGTGGTGGTCCACCAGCGCTGGCTCGCCCAGCGCAACGCCCAGGGCCAGGTGCTGCGCCACAATCTCCGCGAGCTGCGCTCCTCGCACGGCATCGACGTCCGGGTCACCTTCCGCGCCCTGCCGTTCACGCCCCCCGTCAAGCTCTACCTCCTCAACCACGAGGAGGCGCTCCTCTCGTACTACATGGTCACCAAGCGGGAGGAGGAGATCGACAGCGGCACCAAGCTGGAGATGTACGCGGCGACGGGCACCCAGGCCCTGCTGTTCTCCTTCGAGAAGCGCGCGGGCCACCGGGACCGCGCCTTCGTCGAGGAGTCCCAGAAATGGTTCGACGCGCTCTGGGCAACCATCACGTCGGACCTGACACTCTCCTAGTGACTTCTGACATGACGAAGCAGACTGGGTCCGTGGCTGAAGAGAAGCATTCACCGGGGGAGCAGACCTGGCTGCGCGGTCTCGTCGGGGCGGCGCGCGTCGTGCTCTTCGACTTCGACGGGCCCATCTGCCGGCTGTTCGCGGGACGGCCGGCCGCGGTCATCGCGCGGGAGCAGGTGGCGTGGCTGGACAGGCAGGGGCTCGGGGAGGCCCTGACACTGGCCGAGCGCGATGACCCGGATCCGCACACCGTGCTGCGCAGCATGGGCAGGCAGCGGCCGGACAGCGATCTGGTCGTCGAGTTGGAGAAACGTCTCACCGCCGAGGAGCTGCGGGCCGTCCCCACCGCCTGGCCCACCCCGTACGCCGATCCCCTGATCCGCACCTGGACGGCGGTGGGGGCGCGGCTCGCGATCACCACCAACAATTCGCCCGAGGCGGCGCGCGGCTACTTGGCGGGCCGTGGTCTGGCCGGCTGCTTCGAGCCGCACGTCTACGGCCGGAGCCAGGACCTGAGCAGACTCAAGCCCGACCCGTACTGCCTCAACCGCGCGCTGAGCGCCATGGGCGCCCCGCCGAGTGCGGCGCTCATGGTCGGCGACGGCGCCACGGACTTCCAGGCCGCGAACGAGGCAGGAGTCCCGTTTCTCGGCTACGCGCGTAACGAGACCAAGGAAAGAGCGCTGCGGGATGCGGGCGTCAGGCACGTGATCGGCTCCATGGAGCCGATCCTCCGGGCGGTGCGGGGCACACTCTGACGCCGTGCTGTCGGGCCGTCGGCCGACGCACCGGGGTGGAGTTGGTTGCCAACTGGCGTAGAGTTGAGCCAACTTGGCACGGCGGGAGGGAGTGCGTCGCTGTGAAGGACGCGATGAGCGGCAAGAGTGACCCCACCTCCAAAGCCACCTCGGAAGAGATAGCCGACGACCTCCGGGCGCGCATCAAGAACGGCTTGCTCAAGGTCGGCGACCGGCTGCCGACGCAGGCGAAGCTCGCCGAGGAGTTCGGCGTGGAGCGCGGCGCGGTGCGCCAGGCCCTCCAGCGGCTCCAAGCGGACGGTCTGCTGACGAACGTGAGCCGGGGCAGTCCGCCCCAGGTCGCGGAGACGGCCGTACCGCGGCAGACCGGCGACCTGACCGCGCGGGGCATCCTGGGCCCACGCCTCGTGAAGGCGTTCGAGAGCCCTGAGGTGTGCGTGGACGTGGCGTGTCTGACGGCGGAGACGCTGATGACGGCGCTGGGCGAGCCGCTGAACAGGGTGTACTCGGGCGTCGCCGTGCCCGATTCGGTCCGGTTGCGGGTGCTGCTGCCCAGACTGGACCAGAACCTCGACTACCCGTCACCGCGCGAGGGCTGGGGGCACGACAAGGACCTGGACGCGGCGGTCAAGCTGCGCAGCAGCAACCAGCGCGAGTCCCAGCGCACCGTGCTGAGGAGCAACATCCACGGACTGCGCGCGATGGGTGTCGACGCGCGCATCGAGTTCCGGTACACCTACGGCACGCCGAGCCGGAAGGCCTACCTGCTGAACCGGCGGGAGGTGCTCATCGGGCACTACGTTCCGGAGCCGTTCGAGCGGGACGTCGCGGGTTACGGGGACGACGTTCCCCTGTGCGACGTGCAGGGCTTCAGCACGCCGATGTTCGTCTTCGCCAGCTCGGCCGGGAGTTCCGAAGCGAACTTCGTGGAGGCCGAGCAGACCATGTTCGACGGTGTCTGGGAGCACGTGGCCCGCGATCGGCCCTGAGAGAGGGCGATCGGCACCATTACGGCCGTGGCGGCGGCCCGGAGCCGTATCCGGTCAATCGCCGTAAGGCTCTGTTCGGGCCGTACGAGGTCGTGGTCGGGCGGCCCGTCGTGCCGAGCGGGACCGGGACCGTCCCTGCTCCCGACGTCCGGGGAACCGGGGCCGGGCCCGCCCGGCTCGCCGCGGACGAGGCGGGCAAAGCGGCCGTTGAATCCGCGATCGTGACGATGTCTCAGGACCGGTTCGACTCGGCGCGGACGTACCTGAGCAGCCCAAATCGGTCGTCTCTCGAACATCGGGACCCTTGAGGGTTTCCGTCCGCCACAGAAACCGCGCAGTCTCGTTCTCCGGTGGTGAGGCTTCTGGCACGGGTTTACTGTGTGGGCCTCTGTCACGGCCCGACGCATGAACATCCAGGAGCGGCCTGTGGGCGCTGTCATCGCCCCGATCGCCCTTAGGTCGAGCGACGTCATCGACGTCCGGACCAGGGACCTGTGGGACGGCTTCGCCGCATACGCGCGACGCCACGGCACCACGCTGACGGGACACCACCATAGCAATCACGTGGTGGAGCCGACGGAGGAAATGGCGGCCGCCGTCGGCCTGGCCGCCGGTGCGCGAATCCTGGTCAGGACCCGGAAGTACGACGTGCGTCCCGTGGTGACCAGGACCTGGTCCGACGAGCGGAGGGTGCTGGAGGCGGTCCGCCGTACCACCGAGTACGTGCCCCGGCCGCTGGCCCGGCGGCAGGAGACCGTGTTCCACGGATTCGCCGAGGGGGTTCCCCTCGGTTCCGTCTGCCCGGCCGGCAAGCCGGTCGAGTCCGTGCTGATCGACGCGCTCACCGACCGTCTCGCGAGCCTCGCCGCGGTGCCGGTCGCCGACCTTCCGCCGCGTCCCGGCCACTGGCCCCGCGACGGGGACAGCAGGGGCTTCCTGCGGGCGCTGGCGCACCGGGCCGACGAGCAGATCCGCAGGTCCAACTGGCGGGACTTCGGCGGGCTGTTCGTGGCCCTGGGGGTGCCCGAGAACGCTCTCCAGCGGTACGCGCGCTGGGTGCCGGTCATGACCTCGCGCCCGTTCGGCCTGCTCCACGGTGATCTCCACCGGGACAACGTCATCGTGTCCGGCGGCAGCGACGTCGCCCCGACGTGCGTGGACTGGGAACTCGCCACGTACGGCGACCCGTTGCACGACCTGGCCGTCCACCTGGTGCGCATGAGGTATCCCGAGGACCAGCTCGCCGAAGTGATCAGGTGCTGGGAGCGGGCGATGCGGCGGGTCGGCCCCGACGCGGTCGCGGGACTGCACCAGGACCTGAAGCACTACGTGGCCTTCGAGCACGCACAGTCCGTGTATCCGGATGTCATCCGCGCTGTCGGCGCGCTGGGCGGCCGCTTCGGCCAGGAGCAGCTCGAAGCGGCCGCGCAGGAGATCCACCGGGCGCTGACCACCGCCCGCGAGCCCCTCGGGCTGCGCGACGCACCGGACCGCAAGACGATCGAGCGCCTGCTCTACCGGCGACAGGTGGCCCGTGGGGCCCGGCACCGGGACGAGAGGTTCGCCGTCCCCGTCGCCTGGCGGCAGGACCTCCGTGTTCCCCTGCGCGACGACTTCCCCGACCGGGCGGTCAGGGCCGCGCTGTGGGCGGAGGGCGCGGCCTCGGCACGCCACGTCTTCAAAGGGATCACCCATCTGGCGACGGTCGTGCCGGTGCCGCGCTTCGGGCCCGTCATGATTCGCAGGAAACTCCGCGCGGCCCAGCCGCTCGAACCCCGGTTCCTCAACGAGCACATGGTGCTGCGCGCGATCGAGGACGCCGGGCTCCCCGTCAAGGTGCCCCGCGTGCTCGCGCTCGGGGTCAGCGACCTGGACGACCGGTTCACCATCCATTCGTACATGGGCCCCTCCGACATCCGGCAGGCTCCGCGCCACCCGGAGGGCGGGTTGCTCCTCGGCCAGATGAGCGGCCTGGTGGACCAGCTGTGCGCACTGGCCGGCGTCGGCACGGAGTCCCTGATGCCCGCGATGCGGAGGGCGGGATTCGACGGGGAGGGCTTCTATCCGTGGCTCTGCGGCCAGCTCGTCGTCATGGTGCGGGAGTTGGCGGCGGAGACACGGGTGCTCGCGGGCCGGCTCGGCCTTCCGGACGCCGACACGCTCGGGGAGCTGCTGCGCACGCGCGAGGTGTCGCACCGGCCTCCCGTACTGCTCCACGGTGACCTCCATCCCTGGAACCTGGTGTGCAGCACCCGGGACTTCGGGCTCACGCTCCTGGACTGGGAGATGGCCATGGTCGGCGACCCGCTGTACGACATGGTGCGGCACCTGCACCTCACGCCGACGACCCGAGAGGTCAGGGGGCGGATGAGCGCCCTGTGGGCACAGCGGATGCCGGCCCGCTGCACGGTGGACTGGGAGGCCGACGCACGGGCCTATCAAGGCCTCGAAATCGTCCGCTCGGCCTATGTGGACCTGGACCGGATGATCACCAGGATCGGTCTCGGGGCGCCGAACGTGCGCCGCGCGGTCGACTCGTACACGGCGACGCTGAGCAAGGCGCGGAACTGGCTCGGGATGCCGGCCGGGCCCAGCACGGCGGACCGCCCCTATCTCGCGCTGGCCCTCTCCCGTACGGGGCGCTGACGCCGCGCACACGACGGACGCGCCCGCACGGCCCCCGTACCCTCCTTCCCATGACCACCCCACCCCCCTCCCTCCGCGAACTGAAGAAGCGGCGCACCCGCGAGACGCTCTCCGAGACCGCCGTCCGGCTGTTCCTCGAGAGGGGGTACGACCAGGTGTCCGTGGCCGAGGTGGCCGCGGCGGCCGAGGTGTCCAAGCCGACCCTGTTCCGGTACTTCGCGGCCAAGGAGGATCTGGTCCTGCACCGGTTCGCCGATCACGAGGACGAGGCGGCGCGGGTCGTGGCCGGGCGGGCGGCGGGGGAGAGCGCGCTGGAGGCGCTGCGGCGGCACTTCCTGGCGGGCCTGGAGCGGCGGGATCCGGTGACGGGGCTGTGCGACCACCCGGCGGTTCTCGCCTATCAGCGGCTGCTGTACGGGACGCCGGCCCTGGTGGCGCGGTTGTACGGGTATCAGGAGCGGTCCGAGAAGGCGCTGGCCGGGGCGCTGGGCGGGCCGGAGTTCGAGGCACGGCTGGCGGCCGGGCAGATCGTGGCCGTGCAGCGCGTGCTGGCGCAGGAGAACGGGCGGCGGATCGCGGCCGGGGAGTCGGCCGACGCCATCGCGGCGGACGCGGTGCGCGCCGCCGAGCTGGGGTTCGGGCAGCTGGCCCGGGGGCTGCGGGAGACGCTGGAGAAGAGCGCAACAGAGTAAAGAATGTAACCCGGTAACGTTTTGGGTTATCGTGAGGGCATGAGCGACGACGACTCCCTCGGCTCCGTGCTCGACGCCGAGCGCCGTTTCCACGACACCTGCCGGGCCGCCCTCACCGCCATGGTCGAGGGCGCCGACGAGCAGGTCGTCATCGGGGAGAACGCCTCCGCGTCCGGCGCCGACGCCGAGGTGCTCGGGTACCAACTGCGCAGCCGGGCCAAGGAGATGAAGGAGCTGCCGCCGGCGCCGCTGTTCTTCGGGCGGCTCGACTTCGGGGAGTCGGGCGAGCACGCGCGGCAGAGCTATCACGTGGGGCGGCTGCGCATCACCGAGCACCCGGCCGCGCCGCCGCTCGTCGTGGACTGGCGGGCGCCGGTGTCCCGGGCCTTCTACCAGGCGAGCGCCAAGGATCCACAGGGTGTGGACGTACGGCGCCGGTTCGGATGGGCGCCGAGGAGCGTGGGGGACACCGCGGATCTGACGAGCCTGGAGGACGAGCGGATCGGGGCCGGGGAGACGGACTCCGGGAGCCGGATCCTCGCCGGGGAGATCGAGCGGCCGCGCGTCGGCCCGATGCGGGACATCGCCGCGACCATCCAGCCGGAACAGGACGACCTGGTGCGGGAGGCGCTGACCGCGTCGGTGTGCGTGCAGGGCGCGCCGGGGACCGGCAAGACCGCCGTGGGGCTGCACCGGGCCGCGTACCTGCTCTATACGTTCCCGCAGCGCGTCCAGCGCGGCGGACTGCTGGTCGTCGGGCCCAACCGGACCTTCCTCTCCTACATCTCCGCGGTGCTGCCCGCGCTCGGCGAGAGCGGGGTGCGGCAGTCGACCGTGGAGGAACTGGTGGGCTCGGAGAAGCTGACCGTGCGGTCGTGCGACGACGAGGCCGCCGCCGTCGTCAAGCACGACGTCCGGATGGCCGAGGTGCTGCGCCGGGCGCTGTACGCGCGGGTCTCGACGGCCGGGATCACCGACGGCCTCGCCGTCCCCGACCCGCAGGTCTCCTACCGGTGGCGGGTGCCCGCCGGAGAGCTGGCCCGCATCGTCGAAGGGGTGCTCGCCGAGGCGCCGCCGTACTCGGTGGGGCGCGAGCGGGTCCGCAGCCGGGCCGTGCGGTACATCCAGGAGCGCGCCGAGCGGCGGGCCGTCAACGTCAACCGCGCCTGGACACAGCGGATCGAACGGTCCCGGCCCATGAGCGCCTACGTGGACGCCGTGTGGCCCCGGGTGCGGGCCGAGGAGGTCGTGCATCAACTCCTGTCGGATCCCGAGGTGTTGGCGCGGGCCGCGGACGGGGTGCTCGACGCGGCGGAACAGCGGGCCGTGCTGTGGGCGCGGGCGCCGCGCTCGTGGAAGTCCGCCCGGTGGTCGGCCGCCGATCTGGTGCTCGTCGACGAGGTCGCCGGGCTGCTCGCGCATCCCGAGGGCTACGGGCACATCGTGGTCGACGAGGCGCAGGATCTCTCCCCGATGCAGGCCCGGGTCATCGCGCGGCGCGCCGTCTTCGGTTCGCTGACCGTGCTCGGGGATCTGGCGCAGGGCACCACGCCGTGGGCGGCCCGGAGCTGGCAGGAGCTGCTGGGGCATCTCGGGCGGCCCGAGGCGCGGGTGGTGCCGCTGACCGTGGGGTTCCGGGTGCCCGCGGCCGTGGTGGCGCTGGCCAACCGGGTGCTGGAACGGATCGATGTGGCGGTGCCCGCGGCGCGGTCGCTGCGCGGGGACGGGGAGTTGCGGGTGCGGGAGGTCGGGGATGTGGTGGGCGGGGTCGTGGACGCGGTGCGGCGGGCGCTCGGGTTCGCGGGGTCGGTCGGGGTGATCGCCGCCGAGGGGGATGTGGGGCGGGTGCGGGGTGGGCTCGTCGCCGCCGGGGTTGTCGTCGGTGGGGCCGACGAGTTGGGGGGCCGGGTCAGTGTGCTCGGGGCCGGGGAGGCCAAGGGGCTCGAGTACGACCATGTCGTGGCTGTCGAGCCCGCGGCGATCGTGGAGGCCGAGGCGCGCGGGCTGGAGCGCTTGTATGTGGTGCTGACCCGGGCCGTGTCGCGGCTCGATGTGGTGCATACCCGCCCACTGCCGTTCGACTGACCCCCGGTGGGGGCCGGCCGCGCGGTTCCCCGCGCCCCTGGCCGGTTCTTCGGGCGCGCCCCACCCACCCGCGCTCGGCGACGAAACCGCTAGCCCCTCTGGCGTGCCCTCCGTGCCGGTGTCGCCGGGCTGGGGACCGGGGTGCTCAAGTGCCCGGCGGCCAGGTGGGTGATCAGGCGGAGGAACAGCTCCCGGTCATCCGGAGCGAACGAGGCGAGTGCCTCCTCGTGAACCCCGTCCACGATCTCCTGACTCCGCGCGGCGACCTTGGCGCCCTTCTTCGTCACGGCGATGATCCGCGCCCGGCGATCGGTACGGGACGGCCGCCGCTCGGCCAGCCCCGCCTTCTCCAGGGCGTCGACCGTGACGACCATCGTCGTCTTGTCCATGTCGCCGATCTCGGCGAGCTGGTTCTGGGTGCGCTCCTCCTCCAGCGCGTGCACGAGAACGCAGTGCATCCGCGCCGTCAGACCGATCTCGGCGAGCGCCGCCGCCATCCGCGTACGCAGCACATGGCTGGTGTGGTCCAGGAGGTACGAGAGGTCGGGCCTGGTCCGGGTGGGGGCGGGCGTCATGGCGGTCATGAGGCCAAGGGTAGTTCATCAATGGTTCGGAGAAAGATAGTCTGCAACGGAACTATCTGTTACGGTCGTGTTGTCGTCGCCGCCCGGTAGGGGTGGCGGCCCGACTCGGAGGGACCCTGCCGTGTCCGCCGTAACCACAGATGTCGAAGAGCCCCGTGTAGGGCCCCGCGCTCGCTTGCGAGGCCGCTGGCTCGCCCTGGGTGTCATCGCCGCCGGCACCCTGATGATCATCCTCGACGGCTCCATCGTCACCGTCGCCCTCCCGGCCGTCCAGCAGGACCTGGGCTTCTCCGCGACGGCCCTGAGCTGGGTGGTCAACGCCTACCTCATCGCCTTCGGCAGCCTGCTGCTGCTCGCCGGGCGGCTCGGTGACCTGATCGGGCGCAAGCGGATGTTCCTCGCGGGCACCGTCGTCTTCACCGCGGCCTCGCTCCTGGCGGGGCTGGCCACGACGCCCGCCGTGCTGCTGGCGGCGCGTTTCCTCCAGGGGGTCGGCAGCGCCATGGCCGCCGCCGTCGGGCTCGGTATCCTCGTCACGCTCTTCACCGACCCGCGCGAACGGGCCCGCGCGATAGGCGTGTTCAGCTTCACCGGCGCCGCCGGGGCGTCGATCGGGCAGGTGCTGGGCGGCGTACTGACCGACGTGCTCGACTGGCACTGGATCTTCTTCATCAACCTGCCCATCGGCGCCGCCGTCCTCGCCCTCGCCGTGCCCGCGCTGCCGGGCGACCGGGGAGCAGGACTGCGGGCGGGAGCGGACGTGTGGGGCGCCGTGCTGATCACCGGCGGTCTGATGCTGGCCATCTTCGGCGTCGTCAACATCGAGGCGCACGGGCTGAGTTCGCTGCCCGCGGGCGGGGCCGTCGCCGCCGGACTCGTACTCGTCGCCGGGTTCTTCGTGCGGCAGGCCCGCGCCCGTACACCGCTCATGCCGCTGCGCATCCTGCGCTCGCGCACGGTCGTCGGTGCCAACGTCACCCAGATCCTCACCCTGGCCGCGATGTTCGCCTTCCAGGTCCTCGCCGCGCTCTACATGCAGCGCGTCCTCGGCTACGGGGCCCTGGGCACCGGCCTCGCGATGCTGCCCGCCGCCGTGCTGATCGGGGCCGTGTCGCTCGGTGTCTCGGCGCGGCTCGCGGCGCGGTTCGGGGAGCGGGCGGTGCTGCTCGCGGGCCTCGTGCTGCTGGCCGGGGCGCTCGGCTACCTGGCGCGCGTTCCCGTCCACGGGCAGTACGCGACCGATCTGCTGCCCGTGATGCTGCTGATCTCCGGCGGCGGACTGGTGCTGCCGGCGCTCGCGGGGCTCGGGATGTCGGCGGCGAGCGAGGAGGACGCGGGGCTGGCCTCCGGTCTGTTCAACACCACGCAGCAGATCGGCATGGCGCTCGGCGTCGCCGTCCTGTCGACCCTCGCCGCGGCCCGCGCCGCCGCGCTCACCGACAGCGGCAGCGCGCAGGCCGTCGCGCTGACCGGGGGATACCGGCTCGCGTTCGGGATCGGCGGCGGGTTGATCGCGGCGGCGTTCGTGGTGGCGCTGGTCGTCCTGCGGCCGACGGGATCCCGGGCGGCGCGGGCCGCGCACTGATCCACGTACGGCCGGACGGCGCCGGAAAAGGCGTGGCAGGTCGCGGGGAATGGTGTGTACCTTTCCCGCTCGTGACGACACCCGCCGCTCCTGGACCCGGTGACTCCGACAGCGGCTCCGAGGGGCTCTTCTCCCGTACGTATCTGCCCGCCACGGCGAGTTTCGCCGCCGTGATGTTCCTGAGCGGGTTCGCGGCGCTCGCCGTGCTGCCGATGCTGCCGGTGGCGGCCCGGGATCTCGACGGAGTGGGCCTGTATCCGCTGGTGGCGGGGGCGTTCGTCGCCGCGAGTCTGCTGGGCGGGATGCTCGGCGGGGCCTGGGCGGACCGGGCGGGGGCGCGGCTGCCGCTGATGGTGGGCGTGGTGCTCACCGTCGCCACCCTGATCATCTCGGCGACCAGTACGAGCATCTGGCAGCTGGCCTTCGGGCGGTTCACGGACGGGATCGCGGCCGGGCTCGTGGCGGTCTCCGTGAACGCCGCCATCGGGCAGTCGTACCCCGACCACGTACGGGCCAGGGCCCTGGCCCTGATGAGCACGTGCTGGATCGTGCCGTCGCTCACCGGGCCGCCGCTGGCCGGGCTCGTGGCGGCCTGGTCGTCGTGGCGGACGGTGTTCTTCGGGCTGGCCGTGCTCACCGTGATCCCGGCGGCGGCCGCCGTCCTGCTGCTGCGCGGCCGGCCGATGCGGGCCGACGCGGTATCCGCCGAACCGCCGCCCCGGCCACCGCTGTTGGTCGCCGGTGTGGTGAGCGTGGCGGCGGCGCTGACCCAGTTCGGGGTCTCGGAGTGGGACGTCGTGCACATGCTGTGTACGGGGACGGGGCTCGCGGCGCTGGTCGTGCTCGCCCCGCGCCTGTTGCCGCCCGGCACCTGGCGGGCCGCTCCCGGGCTCCCGGCGACGGCGTTGCTGCGGGCGCTGACCTCGGGCGCGTACTTCACGCTCGAAGCCTTCGTGCCGCTGATGCTGACGACGGCGCGGCGGGTGCCGGAGGTGGTCGTCGGGCTCGCGTTCACCGGGGCCGCGCTGGGGTGGGCCGGGGCGTCGTGGGTGCAGGGGCGGTTGCAGAACCGGGTTCCGCGGGACCTGATGGTGCGTGTGGGGGCCGGGGTGATGGCGGTGGCGGTGGTGCTCGCCGGGTTCTGCACGCTGCGTGCGGTGCCGGCCGCGGTGGCGGTGGCGTCGATGGTGCTGGCCGCCGTGGGGATGGGGTGGGCGGCGCCTTCTCTGACCCTGCTCTCCCTCGCGCACAGTCCGGCGGATCGGCAGGGGGCGGCGAGCAGTGCGATGCAGACGTCCCAGAACCTCGGCCAGACCGTCGTTCTCGCTGTGGCGTCGGGGCTGTTCAGCGCCGTCTCCGCGATGGGCTCCGGGCGGCTTTCGGGGTTCGCGGGGGCGTTCGTGCTGTTGCTGCTGCCGGTCGTCGGTGCGGGCGCCCTGACCGGCCGGACCCGGGTCCCACTCCCGTCCCCCGCTTCCCTCCGCGCCTCGCGCCGTGGCCGGTCGCGCAGTTCCCCGCGCCCCTAGAACCATCCGTCACGCGCGGCTCTCGTCGTGGCTGGTCGCGCAGTTCCCCGCGCCCCTGGAAACCAGTTCTCACGCGCGGCTCTCGTCGTGGCTGGTCGCGCAGTTCCCCGCGCCCCTGAGAGGCCTGCGGCCTCCAGGGGAGGCTGCGCGTCAGCGCATGCCTCAGGGGCGCGGGGAACTGCGCGAGAAGCGGCCACCGGGCCGCGCGTGACGAACTACCCAGGGGCGCGGGGAACTGCGCGAGAAGCCCCACCGGGCGGCAGCCGAACGACAGCCCAGCCCGGCAGGGGCGCCCCCGCGCACCCGCCCCGGGACCCGGAAATCACGCCCCCACGTACCGAGCCAGATGCTCCCCGGTCAACGTGGATCGCTCGGCCACCAGATCCCCCGGCGTCCCCTCGAACACGACCCGCCCGCCGTCGTGCCCGGCCCCCGGCCCCAGATCGATGATCCAGTCCGCGTGAGCCATCACCGCGGGATGGTGCTCGACCACGATCACCGTCCTGCCGGAGTCGACCAACCGGTCGAGCAGGCCGAGGAGTTGTTCCACGTCGGCCAGGTGGAGCCCGGTCGTCGGCTCGTCGATGACGTAGACGGTGCCGGCCCCGCCACCCGCGGCCCCCCTGCCGACCAGATGCGTCGCCAGCTTCAGACGCTGGCGCTCCCCGCCGGACAGCGTGGTGAGCGGCTGGCCGAGGGTGAGGTAGCCGAGGCCGACGTCGGCGAGCCGGGTGAGGATCTTGTGGGCGGCCGGGGTACGGGCAGGACCGTCGGCGAAGAAGGCCTCGGCCTCCGCGACCGGCATGGCCAGCACCTCGCTGATGTCCCGCCCGCCGAACGTGTACTCCAGGACCGAGGAGTCGAACCGGCGCCCCTCGCAGTCCTCGCACGTCGACGAGACACCGGCCATCATCGCCAGGTCGCTGAAGACGACCCCGGCGCCGTTGCACGTGGGGCACGCGCCCTCGGAGTTGGCGGAGAACAGCGCGGGCTTCACGCCGTTCTCCTTCGCGAAGGCCTTCCGGATCGGCTCCAGCAGGCCCGTGTAGGTCGCCGGGTTGCTGCGGCGCGAACCGCGGATCGGGGTCTGGTCGACGGAGACGACGCCCTCGGCGCCCTCCTGGAGCGGGATCGAGCCGTGGACGAGCGAGCTCTTGCCGGAACCCGCCACGCCCGTGACGACGGTCAGGACGCCCAGCGGGATGTCGACGTTGACCTTCTGGAGGTTGTGGGTGTCGGCGCCGCGGATGGACAGCTTGCCCGTGGCGTCGCGCGGCGCCTCCTTGAGCGCCCTGCGGTCGTCGAGGTGCCGGCCGGTGACCGTGCCGCTGGCCCGCAGGCCGTCCACGTCGCCCTCGAAGCAGATGGTGCCGCCCGCCGTCCCCGCGCCCGGCCCGAGATCCACCACGTGGTCGGCGATCGCGATGACCTGCGGCTTGTGCTCGACCACGAGCACCGTGTTGCCCTTGTCGCGCAGGCGCAGCAGCAGATTGTTCATGTTGCCGATGTCGTGCGGGTGCAGCCCTGTCGTCGGCTCGTCGAAGACGTACGTGACGTCGGTGAGGGACGAGCCGAGATGACGGATCATCTTCACGCGCTGCGCCTCGCCGCCGGAGAGCGTGCCGGCCGGGCGGTCCAGGGAGAGATAGCCGAGCCCGATCTCCACGAACGAGTCCAGGCTCTGCTGGAGCGCTTCGAGGAGCGGGGCGACCGAGGGCTCCTTGAGCGTGCGGACCCACTCCGCGAGGTCCCGGATCTCCATCCGGCAGGCGTCGGCGATCGAGATCTTCTTGATCCTGGAGGAGCGGGGGCCCTCGGCCAGCCGCGTCCCGTCGCACTCCGGGCAGACCGAGAAGGCCGTGGCCCGCTCGACGAAGGCGCGTACGTGCGGCTGGAGCGTGTCGATGTCCTTCGACAGCATCGACTTCTGGATCTTCGGGATCAGGCCCTCGTAGGTGAGGTTGATGCCCTCGACCTTGATCTTCGTGGGCTCCTTGTGGAGCAGGTCGTTCAGCTCGCGCTTGGTGTACTCGCTGATCGGCTTGTCCGGGTCGAAGAAGCCGCAGCCCCGGTAGATCCGGCCGTACCAGCCGTCCATCGTGTAGCCGGGGATGGTGAGCGCGCCCTCGTTGAGCGACTTGGAGGCGTCGTAGAGCTGGGTCAGGTCGATGTCGGAGACCGAGCCGCGCCCCTCGCACCGCGGACACATGCCGCCGAGCCGCTCGAACGTCGCCTTGACCGCCTTCTTGTTGCCGACGCTGATCGCGCCCGCGCCCTTCGCGGACGCCGTGTTGAAGGAGAACGCGCTCGGCGGCCCGATGTGCGGCTCACCCAGCCTGCTGAACAGGATCCGCAGCATCGCGTGCGCGTCCGTCGCCGTGCCGACCGTGGACCGCGGATCCGCGCCCATCCGCTGCTGGTCCACGATGATCGCCGTCGTCAGCCCGTCCAGGACGTCCACCTCGGGGCGGGACAGCGACGGCATGAAGCCCTGCACGAACGAGCTGTACGTCTCGTTGATCAGCCGCTGCGACTCGGCGGCGACGGTGTCGAAGACGAGCGAGCTCTTGCCCGAACCCGAGACGCCCGTGAACACCGTGAGACGGCGCTTGGGGATGTCGATGCTGACGTCCTTGAGGTTGTTCTCACGGGCGCCGTGCACACGGATCAGGTCGTGACGGTCGGCGGCGTGCGGGGTCGCCGCTCTCTTGGCGGGGCTCATGGATCGTGTCTCTCCCTGTGTCCGGTCGGTGTCCGGGTCCGTGCGGGCCGCGCGTCAGCTGTCCTGAAGCAGGCCCAGGACGTTGCCGTCGGCGTCGGTGAAGGTGGCCACCAGGCGGCCGGGACCGACCTCGTGCGCGGCCTCCTTCACAGTGCCACCCGCGGCGGTCACCTCGGCGAGCTTTGCCTCGATGTCCGATACGTGCCAGTAGGTCACCGGGGACGCCATGGCCTGCGGACCACCGTTCGGTACGAGGCCGATGTGCTGGCCCGCGACATCGAACCCGACGTAGTACTCGGAGTCCGCCTGGGGCTCCGTACCGAGCAGAGCGGCGTACACGGCCTTGGCCTTGGCCACGTCGGAGACGGGGTGGAGGACGGTCTTGATGCCATGGTTCGTCATGATTACTCCTTTTTCTGTGTCTGTACGAACGACGCTAACCGTGGCCGGGTCGAGCCGCTTCTCGATTCCTGACCGCTTGCGTCGCCGCAGGTCACGGCGGTCTCGGGGCGGTCGTGTCACGGACGCGCGGCCGCCGGTGTCCTTAGGGACATGACGAACGCACCCGGGTCGCGGGACCCGTTCCTCACGCACCGGAACCTGCTGTTCACCGTCGCCTACGAGATGCTCGGCTCGGCGGCCGACGCGGAGGACGTGGTCCAGGAGTCCTGGCTGCGCTGGTCCGCCGTCGACCCGGCGGGAGTGAGCGACCCGCGCGCGTACCTGATACGCATCGTCACGCGGCAGTCCCTCAACCGGCTGCGCACCCTGTCCCGCCGCCGCGAGGACTACGTCGGTGAATGGCTGCCCGAACCGCTGCTGACCAGCCCGGACGTCGCCGAGGACGTCGAGCTCGCGGAGAGCGTGTCGATCGCCGTGCTCACGGTCCTCGAAACGCTCGCGCCGGCCGAGCGCGCGGTGTTCGTGCTCCGCGAGGTCTTCGGCCTGCCGTACGAGGAGATCGCCGAGGCGGTCGGCAAGTCCGCGCCGGCGGTGCGGCAGACCGCGCGGCGGGCCCGCACGCACGTGGCGGCCCGCAGGCCCCGGATGCGGGTGGAGCGGGCGGAGCAGCGGGAGGTCGTGGCGCGGTTCCTGGCCGCGCTGCGCACCGGGCGGATCCAGGAGCTGATGGAGGTCATGGCGCCCGACGTGGTCATGATCACCGACGGGGGCGGTGTGGTGGCCGCGGCGCTCGAACAGCTGCACGGCGCCGATCTGGTCGCGCGGATCCTCGCGGGCGCGCACGGCAAGGTGACCGAACTCGACATCGCGGTCGTGCTCCTCAACGGTGAGCCCGCAGGCCGCGTCGACTTCGACGGGGAGCCGTCGACGGTCAGCCTCGCGGTGGAGGACGGTCTGATCACGCGGATCTACGTGGTCCGCAACCCGGGCAAGCTGACGCGCCTGGACACTCCGTCGGACCTCACCCGGTGAGACCGCGACAAGTTCGTTGACCACGGTGGGCGGTCTCGTCTACGTTCAGCATGAATCATGCGGTTGTGAGCATGACATAAGTGCGAACGCAGGGGGGCCTGTGCACTACTACACCGATGTCCTCAAGAAGTACGCGACGTTCCAGGGGAGGGCTCGGCGTGCCGAGTACTGGATGTTCGCGCTGTTCAACGCCATCATCGCGGGCGTCCTGGCGATCCTCGCCGTCGTCACGAGGAGCACGGCCCTCTATGTCGTCTACGGCCTGTACATCCTGGCGACGCTGCTGCCCTCGCTGGGCGTCCTGGTGCGCCGGCTGCACGACACGGGGCGTTCGGGGGCCTGGTTCTTCATCAGCTTCGTCCCGTTCGTCGGCGGCATCTGGCTGCTCGTCCTGACGGTCCTCGAGGGCACTCCGGGCGACAACACCTACGGCCCGAACCCGAAGGGCCTGGGCGGGCCCCAGCCCGGCCCGGGGGCGTACGCGGTCTGATCCCGTCGCGCGCCGCACCGCCCGACCGCTCGCCAAGTGCCCTGATCCGCCGCCGGATCAGGGCACTCGCGCGTCCTGGCCGCCTCACGGGGTACCCGTGCACCCGGTGCGGTCCCGCGGCCGGCCGATGAGACGCGGCGCACTATTGCAAGCATCTGCTTGCAATAGTTAGCGCGCGTGCGGCAGTATCGACGTATGGCATCGCTCAACGTCGGCAATCTCGGCGAGTATCTGCGCGAGCAGCGTCGCAACGCGCAGTTGTCGCTCCGTCAGCTCGCCGATGCCGCAGGGGTGTCCAACCCGTATCTCAGCCAGATCGAGCGCGGGCTGCGCAAGCCGAGCGCGGAGGTGCTGCAGCAGGTCGCCAAGGCCCTGCGGATCTCCGCCGAGACGCTGTACGTGCGCGCCGGCATCCTCGACGCCGAGCGGGACCGGGACGAGATCGAGACACGTGCGGTGATTCTCGCCGACCCCTCGCTCGACGAGCGCCAGAAGCAAGTCCTGTTGCAGATCTACGAATCCTTCAGGAAAGAGAACGGGAACCACGACGGTGGACCCGACGACGGCGACGGTGCCGAGCCCTCAAGCAAGTAGCAGTTGATGTGATCCGGGAGGACCACGCCATGGCCATCAAGGACGACCTGCGCAAGACCTTCTCCGACCCGACCCCGCTCTACTTCGCCGCGGGCGCCGCCGAATTGACGTACCAGCAGGCGAAGAAGGTGCCGGGCCTCGTCGAGCAGCTGCGCGCCGAGGCGCCCGCGCGCTTCGAGGCCGTACGCAACACCGACCCCAAGGACGTGCAGGAGAAGGCGACCGGCCGCGCCAAGGAGGCGCAGGCCACGATCACCGCGAAGGTGAACGAGATCGTCGCCGTCCTCGACACCGACCTGAAGAAGCTCGGCGAGACGGCGCAGGAGTTCGCGCTGCGCGGCGTCGGCATCGCCGCCGAGGCCGCCGTCAAGGCGCGCGAGACGTACGAGAAGGTCGCCGAGCACGGCGAGGAGACCGTGCGGAGCTGGCGCGGTGAGGCGGCCGACGAGATCGTCGAGATCGCCGGGGCCGTCGAGCCGGACCCCGAGCCGGCGGCTTCGGCCACCACGGAGGCTTCGGCCACCACGGCCGAGAAGCCCGCGGCCGCGAAGAAGGCTCCCGCCGCCAAGAAGGCGACGGCGAAGAAGGCCCCGGCCGCCAAGAAGCCGGGTCCCGGCACCGCGCCGCAGGCCAAGTAGGGCGTACGCCGATGGGCCGGGCACGTATCGCGTGCCCGGCCCGTTGTACGGGTACGGTGACCGCAATGACGGGGCGCCGTGGCGCAGGCAGGTCGATTCAGGTGGTGGCGTTGTGCTGATGCAGGGTTTCAACAGTTTCTTGTCGCTGCTGAACCTCGCGTTGATCGTCTTCAGCGGCTTCGCGCTGGTCGACGCGGCGATCCGGCGTGAGGACGCGTTCCGCGCGGCGGACAAGAAGACCAAGCCGTTCTGGCTGATCATTCTCGCGCTGGCCTTCGTCGTGAACTGGATCTTCGGGATCCTGTCGTTCCTGCCGATCATCGGGCTCATCGCGACGATCGTGTACATGGTCGACGTGCGGCCCGCCGTCCGGCAGGTCAGCGGCGGCGGTGGCGGCCGCAGGGGCGGCTCCAGCAGCGACGGCCCGTACGGCCCGTACAACGGCGGGCGCTGACCCCACCCGGGTACCGAGCGGGGTCACCGGTCCAGCAGCAGTACCGCCACGTCGTCCGTCAGCTCGCCCCCGTTGAGGTCGCGCACCTCGTTCATCGCGGCCTCCAGCAGTTCCTCGCCGCGCAGGCCCTGGGCCTGCTGGCGGCGGATCATCTCCACCATGCCCTCCTGGCCGAGGCGCTGGTTCCCCTGGCCGATCCGGCCCTCGATCAGACCGTCCGTGTAGAGCATCAGGTTCCAGGACGGGCCCAGCTCCACCTGCATCCGCGGCCAGCGGGCCTTCGGCAGCAGTCCGAGGGCCGGGCCGCTGTTCTCGTACGGGAGCAGCGTCGCCGGGCGGCCCGGGCTCGCGATCAGCGGCGACGGGTGGCCGGCCAGGCACAGTCCCGCGCGGCGGCCGTCCGGCGCGATGTCCACCGTGCACAGCGTCGCGAAGATCTCCTCGTCCGAGCGCTCGTGCTCCAGGACCCGCTGGAGGGTCGACAGGAGCTCGTCGCCGCACAGGCCCGCGAACGTCAGGGCCCGCCACGCGATGCGCAGCTGGACGCCGAGCGCCGCCGCGTCGGGGCCGTGGCCGCAGACGTCGCCGATCATCGCGTGGACCGTGCCGTCGGGCGTGCGGACCGTGTCGTAGAAGTCGCCGCCGAGCAGCGCACGGGAGCGGCCGGGCCGGTAGCCGGACGCGAAGCGCAGGGACGATCCTTCGAGCAGCGGGGTCGGCAGCAGGCCGCGCTCCAGGCGGACGTTCTCCTGGGCGCGCAGCCGGGACTCGGTGAGCTTGCGCTGGGCCACGTCGCCGCGCTTGCGCTCGACGGCGTAGCGGATGGCGCGGCCGAGCAGCCGGCCGTCCAGCTCGTCGCGGAAGAGGTAGTCCTGGGCGCCCACCCGGACCGCCTCGGCACCGCGCTCGGCGTCGCCCGACGCGGTCAGCGCCAGGACGGCGTGCCGGGGCGCGAGGCGCAGCACGTGCCGCAGCGTCTCCAGCTCGTCGCCGCCGTCCCGGTCCGTCCTGGCGCCGGGCAGCGCGAGGTCGAGCAGGATGCAGTTGACGTCGTGCGTGAGCAGCCGCTCGGCCTCGGTGAGGTTGCGGGCGGTGCGGACGCGGATCGGCTTGCCCGCGGCGTCGGGTACCTCCGGGACGGTGAGGGACCCGGTCGGGTCGTCCTCGATGACCAGGAGCGTGAGGCCGGTGGTCTGGCCGGCGGTCGAGCTGCTGGTGTCCTCTGTGGCCATGGTGTCCGTGGTGTTCTCCGTGACATCCGTGGTGCCGAGGGCTCGGGTCGTGGTGCTGGTGCTGGTGCTGGTGCTGATGTCTGCGCTTTTCGCGGCCATGGGGCCGGTCGTGTCGCGGGCGGTCGGCCGGCGGGCCGGTCCGGCGGACGGTGTCGTGGACGCAGCTTGAGCCTGACCACCTTCCACGGCCGGGATCGCTCTCTGCCGCGGTACGGGTACGGGCATCGCTAGGTTTCCTTCCCTCCCCCCGAGGGCGCGGTGGGACGAAGGTCCTCGAACCACCGACGGGGACCTTAGCGTCAGCCGCCGCCCGAACGGAATGGTGAACGGAGATCGGCCACCGTCATATGCCGCGCCCGGGAGCGGAATTGGGCAGGTTCCGGCCCTTGGGGGCCGGATGCGGGATGACGAAGATCACGTCGGAACGGTGGAACTGGAGTGAAGGAAGTGTGATGCGTCACGTGGGCCGCGCCACGTGGTCCCGGCACCCCGCGGGCGCGCGTTCCGGCACCGCTCCGGCACCGCTCCGGCACCGGCTCCGGAACAGCTTCGGCACCGGCCCCCGGGGCGGCCCCGGCGCCCCTCACGCGTCGGGCCGCACGACTCCCAGGATCGCCATCGAGCCGGCGCCCGCCACGGTCACGGTCCGTCCGGGCCGCGGGGCGTGGATGATCGCGCCGTCGCCTATGTACATCCCGACGTGGCTGGCGTCGTCGTGGTAGATGATCAGGTCGCCGGGGCGCATGTCCTGGATGTCGATGTGCTTGAGCTGCTTCCACTGCTCCTGGGACGTGCGCGGGATGCCGTGGCCGGCCGCGGCCCAGGCCTGCGAGGTGAGGCCCGAGCAGTCGTACGACTTCGGGCCCTCGGCGCCCCACACGTACGGCTTGCCGAGCTGGGCGGTGGCGAACTGGACCGCCTTCTTGCCCGCGGGCGTCGCCCGGCCGTCGATCTCCTTCAGGACGCCCGAGGAGAGCCAGGCCGTCTGCGCCTGCTGCTCGGCCTGCTCCTCCAGCTTGCGCAGCCGCTCGCGCTCCTTCTTCTCCAGCCTGTTCTCCAGCTCCTGCGCTTCCTTGATCTGCCGCTCGATCTTCTTCTTGGCCGCGGCCTTCTCCTTGGCGCCCGCGTCCAGCTCTTTCCACTTGGCGGAGGCGTCGTCGGCGTAGCGCGCGAGATCGTCCTGGGTGTCGGCCAGTTGGGACAGCAGGTTCTTCGTGGCCTGCTGGCCCTGGTACATCCGGCCGGCGCTGTCGAGGAAGTGCTGCGGGTCGCCGGAGAGCAGGAACTGCGTCTCGCGCGGGATGCCGCCGTTGCGGTACTGCTCGCGGGCGACCGCGCCCGCGCTGCTCTTGAGGCGGTCGAGCCGGCGCTGCCCGTCGGCGATCTTCTGGGCCAGCTTCACGATCGCGTCGGACTGCTTCTCGGCCTTCTCCTCCGCGGCGTTGTACTCGTCCGTCGCCACCGCCGCGTCGTGGTACAGCTTGTCGATCTTCGCGCGGACCGCTTCCAGGTCCTTGCTCTTCGGTGTCGCCGACGGCGAGGGAGTGGGCGCCGGTGCCGCATGGGCCAGGCCGGGCGCCGCCAGGACGGTCACGGCGCAGACCAGTGCCACGGCCGCCATCGTCGTCGTACTCCGCTTGCTCATCCGCTCCGCCCCCACAGCCGAGACCGTCTCAGGCCACCCCACGGTGAAACCTGATTTACCGTCAGTAACTTGTGCGCGTTCGGTGGATGGTGCCACGTGTTCGCCGAATCCGACAGACCCCGCACGGTGTGACGAACGGCGCGCCGAGTTCGTTCCCGCCGCGCCCCGTCAGTCCCGCGAGCCCCCGACCGGCGCCAACGCCCCCCACGCCACGGTGACTTCGCCCTGTCGCCAGCGTGCCGGGGTGTCCACCACCGGCCAGTCGGCCGTCAGGGCGCGGACGGTGCTGATCCAGCGCTGCCGGGCCCCGTACGAGGCGTAGGGGGCCGCCGCCGCCCAGGCCCGGTCGAAGTCGCGCAGGAAGGCGTGCACCGGCTCGCCGGGGACGTTGCGGTGGATCAGCGCCTTGGGCAGCCGCTCGGCGAGGTCGGAGGGGGTGTGCAGGGAGCCGAGCCGGGTCGCGAAGGTCACCGTGCGCGGTCCTTCCGGGCCGAGCGCCACCCACACGTGCCGCCGCCCGATCTCGTCGCAGGTGCCCTCCACGAGCAGCCCGCCCGGCGCGAGCTTCCCGCACAGCCGCTCCCAGACCCCGGCGACCTGGTCCTCGTCGTACTGGCGCAGCACGTTCGCGGCGCGGATCAGCGAGGGCGCCTGGGCGAGCGGCAGCTCGAAGCCGCCGTGCCGGAACGTGAGCCCCTCGCGCTCGTACGGCTTCGCGGCTGCGACCCGCGCCGGTTCGATCTCGATGCCGACCACGCGCGCGCGGGGCGCGGCCTCGCGCAGCCGGGCCAGCAGCTCCACGGCGGTCCAGGGCGCGGCGCCGTAGCCGAGGTCGACGGCGACCGGGTCGGCGGCCCGGCGCAGCGCGGCGCCGTGCACGGCCGCGATCCAGCGGTCCATCCGGCGCAGCCGGTTGGGGTTGGTGGTGCCTCGCGTCACCGTTCCTACGGGGCGGGACGGGGTACGCGGGCTCACAGGTACGAGAGTACGCGGCGCCGCCACGCCGAGCCGCCGCGCGGTCTCGTACGGTAATGATTCGGCAAAGTGGAAATGGAGGGCCTCGGTCCGATGTTGCCGCTCTTGGACGAGGGCTTGTGCCCTCCGTCAGCCGTGCCCGCAGCAGGGGCCCGGCGCAGCCGCCGCCGCGCGGTGGCAGAGCCGCAGCAGAGCCGTAGAAGAGCCCACCAGGGCCGCCAGCAGGAGGACCGCACGTGAGTCAGTACGTGTCCAGGTTCCGCCGTACCGGAGCGGGTGCGGGCCCCGCCCGTCTGCGCTTCCCGTGCGCGCAGCGCCGTCCCCGCCGCATCGCCATGCTCAGCGTCCACACCTCGCCCCTGCACCAGCCGGGCACGGGTGACGCGGGCGGGATGAACGTGTACATCGTGGAGCTGGCCAAGCGCCTGGCCGCGATCAACATAGAGGTCGAGATCTTCACCCGGGCCACCACCGGCGGCCTGCCGCCGGAGGTCGAGCTGGCCCCCGGCGTGCTGGTCCGGCACGTCGACGCGGGCCCCTACGAGGGCCTGGCCAAGGAGGACCTGCCCGCCCAGCTGTGCGCCTTCACGCACGGGGTCATGCAGGCCTGGGCGGGCCACCGGCCCGGCTACTACGACCTGGTCCACTCGCACTACTGGCTCTCCGGGCACGTCGGCTGGCTGGCCGCCGAGCGCTGGGGCGCCCCCCTCGTGCACGCCATGCACACCATGGCCAAGGTCAAGAACGCCGCGCTCGCCGAGGGCGACACCCCCGAGCCGGCCGCCCGCGTGATCGGCGAGACCCAGGTCGTGCGCGCCGCCGACCGGCTGATCGCCAACACCGCGGGCGAGGCCGACGAGCTGATCCACCACTACGAGGCCGACCCCGGCAAGGTCGCGATCGTCCACCCCGGGGTGAACCTGGAGCGGTTCCGCGTCGCCGACGGCCGCGCCGCCGCCCGCGCCCGCCTCGGCCTGCCCCAGGACGCCCTGATCCCGCTCTTCGCGGGCCGCATCCAGCCGCTGAAGGCGCCCGACATCCTGCTCAAGGCCGTCGCGGTGCTGCTCGACGAGCGCCCCGAGCTGCGCACGCGCATGGTCGTGCCGGTCGTCGGCGGCCCGAGCGGCTCCGGCCTCGCCAAGCCCGCCGCGCTCCAGAAGCTCGCCGCACAGCTGGGCATCTCGGACGTCGTGCGGTTCCACCCGCCGGTCGGCCAGGACCAGCTCGCGGACTGGTTCCGGGCCGCCTCCCTGCTCGTCATGCCCTCCTACAGCGAGTCCTTCGGGCTCGTCGCCATAGAGGCGCAGGCGACCGGCACGCCGGTGCTCGCCGCGTCGGTGGGCGGGCTGCCGGTGGCGGTGCGGGACGGGACGACCGGCTTCCTGGTCGACGGCCACGAACCGGCCGCGTACGCGCGCGTGCTGCGCGAGTTCGCCGACCATCCCCACCTCGTGGACGGCATGGGCGCCGCGGCGGCCCGGCACGCGCAGCTCTTCGGCTGGGACACGGCCGCCGCCACCACGGCCGACGTCTACACCGCCGCGATGCAGGAACACCGCCGTCACGTACTCTCGCACCATGGCTGACCAGCACCCGGCACACGAGGTCATCGCGGCGTTCCTCAAGGACGCCGAGCTGGAGTGGGAGAGCCCGGAGCCGGGTGCGTACGTCGTCACACTGCCCGGCACCCGCAAGCTGTCCACGACGCTCTCGCTGCGGGCCGGCCGGCACAGCCTGTCCCTGAACGCCTTCGTGATCCGCCACCCGGACGAGAACGAGGCGGGGGTGCACCGCTGGCTCCTGGAGCGCAATCTGCGCCTGTACGGGGTCGGCTACGCCGTCGACCGGCTCGGCGACATCTACCTCACCGGCAAGCTGCCGCTGGCCGCCGTCACCCCCGACGAGCTGGACCGGCTCCTCGGCTCGGTCCTCGAAGCCTCCGACGGCGCCTTCAACACCCTCCTGGAGCTCGGCTTCGCGAGCGCGATCCGCCGCGAGTACGAGTGGCGGGTGGCGCGCGGCGAGCCGACCCGCAATCTGGACGCGTTCACACATCTGATTCAGAGCCCGCCCAAGTAGCGGCAGTATCCCGCCATCCCGTCACGCCCTTGCTGCACGCCTCTGGTCGGCGTCGCGGTCGTCGTGGCATGCTCGCGCTCGGCACTGACATGAACAACGTTCACATATCTGTACTTCGTTGATCGGTACGTCGATGAAGGGTGGCAGGGATGCGGGACCTCAGTAGGCGCGGTGTTCTGGGTGGCGTTCTGGGCGGGGCGGTCGCCGTGGCGGCCGGCGCGGTGACCGAAGCCGGGGCGGGCGTCGCCCAGGCCGCACCCTTCGGCGAAGTCCCGGACATCTGGCACGAGTTCACCAGGACTCCGTACACCCACCCGCAGATCCCGTACATCGGCCGCGCCGGATACCGGGCCGGGCGCGGACACCGCTTCGACCGCCCCGGACGCGTGCTGCGGGCCGAGTCCTACGGCGCGGTCGCCGACGGTGTCACCGACTGCGCCCCCGCGATCAACCGTGCCCTCGCCGCCGCCGGAAGGGCCGGCGGGGGCACGGTGCTGCTCGGCAAGGGCACGTACCGGATCGACGACCTCCTCCACATCGGGCACGACCGGGTCGTCCTCAAGGGCGCGGGCAGCGCCGCCACCAGGCTCTACGCCACCAAGAACCTCACCGAGCTGATCGGCGTCTACGGTTCCCGCTACGGCGGCGACAAGTCGTCCTGGTCCTGGGCGGGCGGCCTGATCTGGCTCTGCCCTGCCGACCGGTTCCGTACGCTCACGGACGCGATCAGGGCGAAGGCCTGGCCGTTCGAGGGCTGGACCGGCAACCGGCGCGACGAGTGGCGGACCCTGACGGCCGTCGCACCGGCGAGGCGGGGCGCGTGGTCGGTGACCGTCGCGGACCCCGCCCGCCTGCGCAAGGGCGATCTGGTCCTGCTCCGCCTCGCGGACGACCCCGGCCACACCCTCCTGGAGCACATGGCGGGCGGCGGCCCGGGTCCGGAGGCGTACGTCTGGGACGACAAGACCAAGCTGACGTCCTACGTGCCCTACGAGTGGCCCGTGCGCATCGCCTCGGTCCGCGGCGACCGGGTCACCTTCGAGCGGCCCCTGCCGCTGGACGTGCGCCCCGAGTGGGACCCTCGGCTGACCACGCACGTGAAGGCGCTGACCGGCGCCGGGGTCGAGGGCCTGACCCTGGAGGCGGTGGAGACCGCGCAGTCCCCGCATCTGCTCGACAAGGGCCACAACGGCGTCGCGCTGCAATGCACGTACGACTGCTGGGTCGACGACGTCACCGTGTGGAACGTCGACAACGGCTTCGGGCTCGTCGCGGCCTCGGCCTCCACCCTGCGCCGCACCACGGTCGGCGGCCGCGGCGAGCACCACCCGTACTTCTGCCGCGAGGGCTCCCACGACAACCTGATCGAGGACTTCACCCTCACCGCGCGCACGGTCCCGGCGCCCTCCGGCACCCAACTGCACGGCATCAACGTCGAGGGGCTGTCCTCGTACAACGTCTGGTCGCGCGGCCGCATGGAGATGGGCACCTTCGACTCGCACCGCGGGATGCCGTTCGCGAACGTACGCACCGACATCACGGTGGACAACGACGGGCAGCACGGCGGCGACGCCTCGGCCGGGCCGCTGTTCGGTGCGCGCTTCACGCACTGGAACATCAGGGTCACCAATGAGCGCGCGGGACTCATGAAGATCGACGGCCTCGCGCCGTGGAGCGCGACGGTCGGCCTCAACACGGTCCGTGAGTTCGGGCAGACCGACGTCCCCGACTTCACGGGGGAGCTGCACACGCGCCTGGAGCTGTACGGGACCACGGACACGGTCCGGCCGCGCAACCTGTACGACGCGCAACGACAGCTGTAAGGGCCGCGGTCAGCCGAGCGCGACCATGCGGACGACGGTGACCGTGAGGACGGACCCGGAGACGTAGTAGAGGACTATCGCCCCGCCGACCGTCGCCTCGCGGCGGTCGCGCTCGCCCGCCACCGAGCAGGAGCCGTGCCCGTACGGGTCGTGGGCGAGGGTGCGGGTCATCTCGGCGCGGAAGGCGTCGGGGTTCGCCATCTTGACGAGGGTGTCGTCGGCGGGCGGTGCGTACGCGATGCGGCAGGGGCTGCGCCTGCGACGGCGGCTCAAGCCGGGCCCCGCCTCTCCGCCTCGTCGCGGGCGAGCCGGGCCAGGATCGCGTCGGCCTCCGGGTCGGGCACCGCCTCCAGCATCCAGTGCCGCATGACCGCGTGGATCTCGTGGACCCCCGCCGCGTTGATGTCCTGGTCGAACTCCGTGCGGCGCTCGGGCGTGAGCGCCGCACGGATCGCCGGAATGCTGTTCGGGACGTCGACCTCGATCCCGCCCACGAGGGTTCTGGGCGGTTCGTCCGTTCCCGCGGAGGTCCTTGGTGCTTCGGGCATGTTCGGGTACGTACCCGAACAAGTGCCGCTTCACGCCGGGGCGTTCTCCGGGGTTCCGGCCGACTCCCGGGCCGGGGCGACCTGTTGGACCTCCTGGACCTCGTGGACGGTCTCCTCCGCGTGCAGGCCGCGCATCAGCGCCCAGTACCCGCCCGCGGTGACCGTGCCGAGCGCGGCGCACCCCGCCCACAGCCAGCCCGCACCGGCCGAGTCGAGCACCCAGCCGCCGGCCAGCGGCGCGACGAGAGCCGCCGCTGACCACGACATCGTGTAGACGCCCTGGTAGCGGCCGCGCCCCTCGGCGGGGGCCAGCCTGGCCACGAGGCCCGACTGGGTCGGCGCGTTCACCATCTCGCCCAGCGTCCACACCACGACGGTCAGCGCGTACGCGGCCAGCGACCCGGCGAAGGCGGTGAGCGCGAAGCCGTAGCCGATGAGGAGCGAGGAGACCGCGAGGAGCCGGCCCGGGTCGCGGTGCTGGATGAACCGGGTCAGCGGGATCTGCAGGGCGACGATGACGACACCGTTCACGGCGGCGACGAGCCCCACGTCCGAACTGCTCAACCCGTTCTCGCCCATCACGATCGGCAGGCCGACCGAGCTCTGCGTGAAGACGACCGCGACCAGGAACGACAGCCCCACCATGACCATGAACCGGCCGTCGCGCAGCACCGTGCCCATGGTGACGGCGGGCGCCGCCGAGATCCGCGGGCCCGGTTCCGGACGCGACTCCTTCACCTTCACGAAGACGACGCAGGCGCAGGCCAGCGTCATGCCGGCCTCGACGAGGAAGCCGAAGGTGTAGCTCTGGGCGACCAGGAAACCGGCGTACACCGACGAGATCGCGAAGCCCAGGTTGATCGCCCAGTAGTTGAGCGAGAAGGCGCGGACGCGGTCGTGCGGCGGCACGATGTCGGCCATCATCGCCTGGATCGCGGGCCGCGAGGCGTTCGAGGCGAGGCCGAGCGCGAAGCCGGTGACGGCGATGGAGACCGGGTCGCGCACGAAGGCCAGGACGGCCACGGTCGCGGCGGTCGCGAGCTGCGCGCCGAGCAGGGTGGGCCGCCGCCCGAGCCGGTCGGCGAGCACGCCGCCTAGCATCGACGCGATGACACCGCCGGCCCCGATGAGCGAGGCGACCAGACCGGCGTACGCGGCCGAGAAGCCGCGCGCGGCGGTCAGGTACAGGGCGAGGAAGGTGAGGACGAAGCCGCCGAGCCGGTTCACGAGGGTGCTGGTCCACAGCCACCAGAACTCGCGCGGGAGCCCGGCGACCGCCTCCTTGGAGGCACGTCTGAGCGCGGCGACTGACATGGGTGCATCCCCCCGGGCAGAAGTAAGCGGTAAGGCAGGTTTGCACAACTTACGTGCCGGGTAGCGGTAGGGGCCACTCAATTGACGGGGACCGTCAATCGGCGCGTGTCACGGGTGTCGATTAGGCTCGGCCCCATGGCCGACGCACCGTACAAGCTGATCCTCCTCCGCCACGGCGAGAGCGAGTGGAACGCGAAGAACCTGTTCACCGGATGGGTGGACGTCAATCTGAACGAGAAGGGCGAGAAGGAGGCGGTCCGCGGCGGTGAGCTGCTCAAGGACGCCGGCCTGCTCCCCGACGTGGTGCACACCTCGCTCCAGAAGCGCGCCATCCGCACGGCCCAGCTGGCGCTGGAGTCCGCGGACCGCCACTGGATCCCCGTCCACCGCTCGTGGCGCCTGAACGAGCGCCACTACGGCGCCCTCCAGGGCAAGGACAAGGCGCAGACGCTCGCCGAGTTCGGCGAGGAGCAGTTCATGCTGTGGCGCCGCTCGTACGACACCCCGCCGCCGCCGCTCGACAACGACGCCGAGTACTCCCAGTTCTCCGACCCGCGCTACGCGACGCTCCCGCCCGAGCTGCGCCCGCAGACGGAGTGCCTCAAGGACGTCGTCGTCCGCATGCTCCCGTACTGGTTCGACGGCATCGTCCCCGACCTGCTGACCGGCAAGACGGTCCTGGTCGCGGCCCACGGCAACTCGCTGCGCGCCCTGGTCAAGCACCTGGACGGCATCTCGGACGCGGACATCGCGGGCCTGAACATCCCGACGGGCATCCCGCTGGCCTACGAACTGGACGCCGACTTCAAGCCGCTGAAGCCGGGCGGCACGTACCTGGACCCGGACGCGGCCGCGGCGGCGATCGAGGCTGTGAAGAACCAGGGCAAGAAGAAGTAAGCCCAATGCATCAGGCCTCCTACCAGCGCTTTCTTCGCCGGTAGGAGGCCTGATGTCGTGTCTGGGCCGTGCTTGGGCCGTGACGCTAGATGGCCTGCCTCTTCCAGAGGCGGGCGGTCACCCGGAACGTGATGAGGAAGATCCCGACGCCGACGGCATAAACGGGAGCCTCCACCCAGAGCGCGAGGGCGCCGCCTGCGCCCCCGACCACTGCGAACGAAAGTCCGCGAGGGGCGATGACGATCGTTACGCCGAAGCGTGGCACCATGGTGTTCTCCATGGGTTCCTCCTAGTTGACTCAATGACAAGGCGCCTAATGGAGATCGAAGGCCACCCATTGCACTGGGTGGCCTTCTCGCTTCCCCGCTAGTGGACGGGACGATATTGCACAGGCGTCACTTCACGCAAATCCCTACCTGATTGCGGAATTTGCACTTACGCATAGATGTTGTGTCGGTCGACATGCTTCGGCTGTGGCCACTCCTTTTGTGTCCCATTTCCAGCAAGCCTTCGTTCCCTCGACCCTGTGGGCCTTCTTCCGTGCTGAGGGCCGCCTTTGTAGTGTCTGGCGGGATGGCCCTCCAGACAGACGGCCGCCCGGCCGACCGGGAGGGCGGCCGGGCGGCCGGGCGGATGGACGTTCAGGTGGCTGCTAACAGAGCTCCTCCTTGCCCCGCTCATCTGCGGTTTCGTGGGAGATTGTGGTTCCGGTAGAACTTTCACGGATGGTGTTTCCACTTCGGGATGTCTGTTGGTTTCGTGGGAGATTGTGGTTCCGGTAGAACTTTCACGGATGGTGTTTCCACTTCGGGATGTCTGTTGGTTTCGTGGGAGATTGTGGTTCCGGTAGAACTTTCACGGATGGTGTTTCCACTTCGGGATGTCTGTTGGTTTCGTGGGAGATTGTGGTTCCGGTAGAACTTTCACGGATGGTGTTTCCACTTCGGGATGTCTGTTGGTTTCGTGGGAGATTGTGGTTCCGATAGAACCTTCACAGACGGTGTTTCCACTTCTGGGAGTCCGCAGTCTCATCGAGCTTCAGCCCTCAGAGGGAGCAAAGTCAGAGGCCACAGCGCTACGCGTACGCTCCTGGCTGGACGGCATCAGGTGCGCGTACACGCGCAGCGTCAGTCCCGGATCTGAGTGGCCTAGGTACTCAGCGAGAGCCTTGATGTTTTCCCCGGCATCCAGGAGCACCGACGCGTAGAAGTGCCGCAGCGCGTGCATACCGTTCTCTCGTGACTCGGCGTACGGCTCCCCGCGCTCAGGAACCGGGATCACCCCGGCGCCGGCCAGCGCCCGCTTCCACGCCTCCTCGTTCAGCGACGTACGCCAGACGTGACCGCCCCGAGGCCCGGTGAAGATCAGCCGCTTGGTCACTGGTGGCCCGTCCGCGACCTTCCACGGCAAGGTGATCTCGACCGGCGGGAACCGCTTCATGTGGGCGCGGAGCGCGTCAGCGACCGAACCAGGAAGCGGTACGTCCCGCAGCTTGCCGCCTTTGGGCGGGGCGAACACGGCCTTGCTGCGGCTCAGCTTGAGTTGCTGGACCACGTGGAGCGCGTCCATCTCGAAGTCGATCGCGTCGACGGCGACGCCGAGGATCTCGCCTTGGCGGAGCCCGCAACCGGCGCCCAGGTCGACCATGGCTTGGAAGCGCTCGGGCATGGCGGCCCGGACGGCGAAGACCCGCTCTGGCGTCCACGGGAGCACGCGCTTGGTGTCGATGACCGGCGGTCGGACGGAACGAGCGGCACAGGGGTTCCGGGGAAGGTGTCCGTCGTCCACGGCGGCGCTCAAAGCAGCCCGTACGTTGGAGTAGATCGTCCGCGCGTACGACCCCCTGACACCGTTCTCCTGGAGTTGCCGCACCCAGTCGCGGACGTGCGCTGGCTGGAAGGAGCCGAGCGGGCGCGTACCCAGGTACGGGAAGGCGTGCAGCCGGAGCTGTGACTCCATCGAGGCTTGGGTGTTCGGGTCGGCCCCCTGAGTAACCACCCAGCGTTCTGCATACTGCTGGAACGTGATCCGTGCGGCGCGTGGATCGATGTACTGACCGCGGGCCATGTCCGCCTCGATGTGCGCCAACCACTGGTCTGCGAGGCGCTTTTGCCGGTCGGGGAAGCTCTTGGACTTCTCCGTACCGTCCGGGCCAATGTAGCGAGCGCGGTAACGCTGTCCTGTCCCGTATCGGTCGGTCTTGACCTTGCGCGACTTCCCATCCGGGCCGGTCTCGGTTCTGTACCAGCGGTCTTGGACGTGCCCGGCCATCAGGCGGCAGCCCCTTCCCGTAGCGACTCGACCCAGGCTCGGACGTCCACGGGGTCGTAGCGCAGATGCCGGCCGACCCGGAAGCCGCGCGGGCCCGTGCGCTTGCGACGCCACTGATAGACCGTCTCGACGCTGGGTAGGTCGAACATCGCCACCAGGTCATCAGGAGTCAGAAAGCGCGATGGCAAGGCCCGCGACTCGGCAGCCACGTCGGCGACGGCGAGGTGTCGGCTAGCCATGGGTGGGCTCTCCTTCTGTTCCTGGGGCGGGTTCGAGGGTTTCGGCGAGCCAGGTTTCGGTGTCGGTGAGGCCGGTTCCGGCGTAGACCCAGTGGGCGAGGACGAGGGTCGTGTCCGGGGCATACGGATTTTCGGAGGTGGCCAGGCCGTTGCTCGCTGCTGCGGCTTGGGCTCGGCGCCATCCGGCGCGGGCCGTGCGGAGAGCGCCGAGGGTGGTGGAGTAGCGGCGGGACTTGGTGGAGAAGTGGCCGCGGAAGCCGAGCATGTGGGCCCAGGCCCGGAGCCGGAGTTCTTCAAGTTCCTTGCGGGAGCCGAGGGCCCAGGCGGTGCGGACCATGCGGCGGGCGTGGTCGCTGATGTCGAACTGGGCGAGTTCGGCGAGAAACTTGAGCGGGCGGTCGAGTGCTCCCGTCGCTGTCTCGGCGCCCTTGGTCGCGTACTTGGCGATGTACGCGGCGACGGCTCGTTCGGTGAGTTCTTGGCCGCCGTCGAAGTCGGCGGATCGGATGGTGCGCACGTCGAGTTGGCGGCCGAAGGCGAAAGCGTGGGCGCGGTGGTCGATGACCGGGCCGTCCACCTGGGCGGCGGTGGTCGCGGTGCGGATGGCGTCGGTGAGGAGTTCGGCGGTGGCCCAGGCGGGCGGTGGGGTGTCGCCGCCCTCGGGGCCGTCGATGCGGATGACGGCGTGGAAGTGGACGGCGCCGCGCTTCTGGTACTCGGCGACCTTGGCGAAGGAGACGCGGGCGTAGTCGCGGAGGGTGCGTTGGGAGAGGCCGGCGCGCTTGGCGACCTCGCGGCGGAGGTAGATCGAGAAGCGTCGCCAGAGCAGGCCCGCGTGAGCGTTCCAGAGCACGGCTGCGTCGTAGTCGTAGGTGCCCGGGTCGAGCGGGGTGCCGAGGGCGGCGTCTTCCTGGTCGTGGAGCACGCCGCAGCGGCAGGGGCGGATCGTTCGGGCCGGGCCGGTGGGGCGGTTGTGGACCGGGCCGAAGCCGGGGGCGGTGAAGGTGGCGAATACGCGGGGGTGAGCGGCGACGCGTTCGGGGACACCCTTGCCGCCGCGCAGGCCGGAGGTGATCAGGTGGAAGGTGTCGCGGCGGTAGACCTCGGCGCAGGCCGGACAGCGGGTCGAGCGGCGGTTGTTGCAGCGGACCAGGAGGTGACCGGCCGGGAGGGCGGTGGAGTCGAGGTGGTGGAGGACGTTGCCGATCTCGCCCGTACCGGTGTTCAGTGCGTGTTCGGTGCGGTGGCCGTCAAGGCGGATCGGGTGCGTGCAGCCGCCGAGGCCGGAGAGCTGGCGCAGGAGCGCGGGCATGGTGCCGAGTGCGGCCAGTTCGCCGAGTTCGGACAGCGGCGGCGGGGTGGCGCGGGTGATGATGGTCTTCTCCTTCTGGCTGAGGTCAGGAGGGGTAGGGCCCCGGGGCGGCGGATGCTTGGCGGTATCAAGGCCGCCCCGGGGGTCTGTTGTGCTGGTGGTGTCAGCGGCGGTGGGAGTCGCGGAGTATCGAGCGCAGGACCACGGCCGCGATGGCCACGGAGATGGCCGTGACGGCGACGGCGGCCAGGAGCGCGGTCAGGACGACGCCGCCGACGAGGACAGTCACGACCGCGCCGGTGCTGACGGAGATCTGCGGGATCGGCCGATGAACAGGAGCCGGATCGGTCGGCGCGTGCGTGTGCGCGGGCGGCGGGGTCGGGCTGTCGGGGTACTTGGGCAGGAACACGGCAGAACTCTCCTTGCCTACTCGTCAAGCACCCGGCTGCGCTCCGCTCCGCCGGGCGGGCTTCCCGGCTCCGCTCGGGGCTGCGCTCATGCCTTCGGCCCGCGCCGCCCCGGCTGCGCCGACGCCCGCCCACAGTGGATAGGCCCGGAGGCATGAGTCGAGCCCCCGACACGTATCCGGCCACCGGTCACAGACGATGCCTCCGGCGGGGGGTCGGCCGGCACCGGGTGGGAGGGGGCGCCGTTCCCGGCCGCGGGCACATCGTGGCGAGCGTTGGGGGCTCCCATCCCGTCCACCATCGACCCAGGCAGAGCCGAGCAGACGCGGCCCATGGCGTCCAGGTCGTTCGTACAGTGGCGCGCTCCACCTGGACGCCATGAACCACGCCCGCGCCACAGACGTGTGGGTCGACGGCGGACGGGATGGGAGCTGAGGTGAGTGGTGGGCTGAGGAGGATGCGAAGGTCCCGGACCTTCACTTCCAAGGATCAAGAGCCTCAACTCAGGTCCTGATTTAATTAAACCAGGCAGGGAGGGGGTTTTACCTACGAATCCCTTGCCAGTCGGGGGCTGTTCGGGCACACTCGACCTCAAGGGCGGCGCTGGGTCTTTGGCGTTGGTTCCACATGTGCGGCCTGACCTGCGGAAATGGCCAACGCCCCGCGGCTCCAGGGCAGTTGCACCTCGGGAATGCTAGAGTCGCCCCGCCCGCAACAGAAAAACGACATGCCAATAGGACGCTTGCGTCACCTTCCACAGATAACAAGCGTCCAACGGCTTTAGGAGGTACTTGAGTGCCCGAAGAGCACCAGCCCACCGTAATCCATAACTCATTATGGAGCAACGGTTCCGCACAACGTAGCGGCGAGTGCGCAGCTTGCGCAAGCTCACCGCCGCCAGAGCCCCCCAGGTGGCAACGCGTGGTGCAGGTCGTAACCCCGCTGGTTGCCGCCCTGTCCCCGATCGTCTCTGCTGTCATAACCAAGAGCGGGTAGCCGCAAGAACCATGCTCCTGCGGTCGTGCCCCTGGCGTGCCCGATAGACCGGGGACTCACGGGGAATCACGGTCACCAGCGGGCAGCGAGTGCGACGAAGGCCCCCGACCGTCAATGCTGGTCAGGGGCCTTCAACTCAAGCGGTGGGTGTGGGATTTGAACCCACGGTGACTCTCGCCACGACGGTTTTCAAGATCGTATGCCGCAGTTCGAGGCTTGTGGGTCGTTCAGTCACCAGTGAAGACGGGGACGATCACTGCTGCGATCGCAGAGAGTAGGCCCGCTACAGCCAAGAAGGCATTGAACTTCTCTTTCGCGGTCGGGAAGACGGCGCGGCTCACGTCCCCGACCTTGCTCCGCAGCACGATCATCTTGAGCTTCTGCCAACGATGTTGGCGGTTTCGGCACCCCATCAGAACGCCGTAGGCATTGTTCCGGCAGTACGTCCTGCCGTCGCGGTTGACCGCTCCACACCAGACTGGCACCTGGAAGGAGGCATAGGCGAAGACCGCGATGGACAAGGCGGCAACGATCGGGAGGGCCCATTGCTGGGTCCAGGCGACTATGAGTGCTGCAACGGCGATGTATCCCCAGTACAGGCGCATGGCTTTCCCCATGAGAGCGCAGCGTAATGGCATATGCGCAGGTCAAGCAGCGGCGAGAACCGGACAGAGTTCCCACCATGGCGCGTACGTCTCTCTTGACTGCCGGTGCCACTAGCGACGCAGCCTGGACAAGACCGGGACCGCTGCGGCGATACTGAGAGCCGCTGAATTGAGCCCAGCGCTGCTGGGTGCCGGACTGTGTGTGCTCGTGGCACTTGTATGCCGTCGCGTCGCTCGCTCCAACCGTGACGAAACGTCTCAGACTGTGTGCGAGAGGGTGATGGCTATGGTGACTTCCTTGATGGTTGCTGGTCGCCAAATGGTTGCCGGCGTCTGTGAAGGCGTCGTTGGCGGGGCCTGCTTCGCCTTGATGACGGGCGCAGCAGTGCCGGGCTGAGTTCAGCGCTTGGGTGGCTCCTGACATCCACCGCTGACATCAACGGCGGTGGAAGTCAGCGAACTCCCAGGGTTCGCGGAGGACGAGGCGACGGCTGACTCTCCTAGGCAGACAGCCTCCGGATCGAACTCCTAATGCGGTGCTCACCTCGGTATGACGAGACGGAGCCAGTCGTCGAACGCGGAGAAGTCGGCATCCGTGATGCCCTTGCCGGGATCGACGCGATGAAGCAATGACGGCCCGGGGTGGCTGGCATCGACCCACAGGCGGTCTATGGCGCTGATTTCGTCGTCGACCCAGATGAACGGCCGGTCGTCGGCCCACTCGACGATGGCGCGGGTCTTCCAGTGCAGACCGCGCGGGCCTTCGGCGGTGCTGGAAGCCGGCCACTCCACCACGGGCAGCCTCGGCAGTCCAATGCGTGGGGAGACGACCTCGTTCGCCTCCTCCATCCAGGTCGTTGCCCACACGAGCTGACATCCCAGGGCTATGAGGCGCGGCCCGAGCTCAGGGTCGAGCCGCGTCAGCAGTGGGTTTCCCTGATCAGCAGACGTCCAGGTATCGGAGGCGGAGTCTTGTGGATGACCGGACGACGACCCGAACGGGATCAGTGGACCGTCGACGTCAAGAAAGAGGAGGGGACACTCCGGGCCGCTTGTCACGGCGGCACGATAGCTCGGTGTAGCAACGGAGCCTCCCTCATCCCTGGGCCGTCCCTCGGCCGTCCGAAGCCGCTCAACACCGGCAGACGACGACCAATGACGACCAGTCAGGCAGCCTGGGCCAGGCCCCGGAGCTGCAAAAACGCAGGTCGCCAAGATCCCCGGCAATACCCAGGGCAAGAAGAAGTAGGCCCGACGCTTCAAGCCCCCTGTCCGCGGGTTCTCCGCGAGTAGAGGGCTTCTTGCTGCCCTCGTGCCGGAGATCAAGCACTTCGACCGCTCCGTACGCGAGGGTGTGACCGCGATGATCATCGTGTGGCTGGTGCGATCACGGCGTCGAGCCGTTCCGGACAGGCCGTGTCTGGTCAGTCGAGCCGTGAGCGGGGAGTCTGGGGACATGCTGTTGCCGCCAGTCCACGGGAAGACGGAACTCATCGAGGTCGTCCGCATCACCGATCCCGCCCGGCACCTCGGTTCGGAGGATCTGGCGGGCGACACAGCCGCGATCTGGGAGGGCGGCCGAGCCCGGCAGGTCCTGTCTCTGATCGCCGAACTACCGGGCAGTGAGCTGTACCGCTGCTTCTTCCCGGGCTGGGGCATCCGGGCGCACAGCTCCACCGATCAGCTCTTCGAGATCGCCTTCTGCTTCCGTTGTCACGGTGCCCGCGTCTGGGGACCGGATCTTCCTGCCGGACAACAACGTCAGACCTTCGACGCGGACAGCCCTGCCGCACTCGAACTGCTCCGCCGATTTCGCTCGTGCCTGCCGGACTGAAGTGCAGGTCTCCCAGACCGTTGGCCGTCCAGCCCATCGCCCGTCCCACCAAGGCGACGTCGTCTTACTGGCCGCCCCGTCGACAGTCGGATCACCGTGCTAGAACACCGGCATGGCATACAGGTTCACGGCACTCATTGCGTGGGGACTCGATGATCCGGAGAGGGACGACTGCCTGATGGCAGGTGTGGCGGAGTCCGACGACGAGGAGGGGTTCGCGTTGATGTTCATGTGCGACTTCGACGAGCCCGAGGCACAGGAAGTGTCCCTGGGCATGGACACTCACTGCCTCGTCACACCTGACCAGGGCACTGCCTACGGCTGCGTAACCGAAGTGCATCTGGACGACGACGTGCTGCGGGTGACCTTGGATCCTGAGTCGCTGGACGACCTCGGGCTGACCGACCCTGTCGTCGAGGCGCTGCTTCGTGCACCGGCGGAGGACTTGGCGCGTATGCGTGAAGTCCTACCGCGCATCCTGCGATACGGCCGCCCGGAAGCCCATCCCAGACTGATCGGGGCGTAAGGGGAGCTTCGCGCCCTTTGCTTGTGCCACTGGGCGCCTCCGGCTGGAGGATCAGTGACCAGGCCGGATCACCGCCACCCCGGTCCGGCCGCCGTCCACGTCCACCACGGTGCCGTGCACGAAGGACGCCTCGTCGCTCGCCAGCCAGAGGGCCGCGTGGGCGATGGCGGCCGGGGTGCCGACGGTGCCGGCCGGGGTGCCGTGCATCATCGCCTCGCCGGGGTGGGGGTCGCTGCCCTCGGGGGACGGCGGGAGGACGACCCCGGGGGAGATCGCGTTGACGCGGACGCCCTGCGGGCCGAACTCGGCGGACCAGGCGCGGGTCAGCGTCTCCATCGCGCCCTTCGTCGAGCTGTAGAGGGCGCCGAGCGGGACGGCGAGGCGCGTGATCCACGAGCCGAGGTTGATGATCGTGCCGCCGCCCGCGGCCGCCATCGCCGGGGCCACGGTGGCGGTCAGGAAGAAGGGGGCCTTCACGTTCACCCCGTAGACCCGGTCGAAGGTCTCCTCGGTGGTGTCGGCGGTGCCGGGCGCCGGGTAGACGCCCGCGTTGTTGACCAGGACGTCGATGCGGCCGCCCAGGGCCGCGGTGGCCCGCTCGGCCAGGTCGCCGGAGGCCCGCGGGGAGCCGTCGAGCTCCGCCGCCACGAAGTCGGCCCGGCCGCCCGCCGCCCGGATGCCGTCGACGACGGCGGCACCCCGCTCGGTGTTCCGCCCGGATACGACGACGTGGGCGCCCTCGGCCGCGAACACCTCGGCGATGGCCTGGCCGATGTTGCTCGTCGAGCCCGTGACCAGCGCCGTCTTTCCGTGCAGTCGTCCACTCATGACGTGCTTCCCCTCGTGCTTGTACGTGATCGGGTGTGCTGACGGCGACCACGGTGCTCCGCATAAAATGGACCGGCAAGTCCAGAGTGCGGGGAGAGAGGAGACCGGCCGTGGCCGAGACGCTGACCGCCAAGGGGCGTGCCACCCGGGCCCGGATCGTCGAGGGCGCGGCGGAGGTCCTGCGCGAGCAGGGTGTCTCCGTCACGACGCTCGACGACATCCGCGCCCGTACCGGCACCAGCAAGAGCCAGCTCTTCCACTACTTCGCCGGCGGCAAGGACGAACTGCTGCTCGCCGTCGCCCGGTTCGAGGCCGACCGGGTGATCGAGGACCAGCAGCCGCATCTGGGCCGCCTCGACTCGTGGGAGTCCTGGCAGCGCTGGCGGGACGTGGTCGTGGAGCGCTATGAACTCCAGGGCGACCACTGCCCGCTGGGCGCGCTGTTCCTCCAGGTCGGGCGGTCGAGTCCGGGCGCGCGGGCGATCGTCACGGAGCTGATGCGGCAGTGGCAGGCGGAGCTGGCGCGCGGCATCCGCGCCGTGCAGGAGGGCGGCCTGGTGCGGGCCTCCCTCGACGCCGACCGCACGGCGGGGGCGCTGCTCGCCGGGATCCAGGGCGGCGTCACGATCATGATGTCGACCGGTGACTCCACCCACCTCAGGGCCGCGCTCGACACCGGCATCGCGTATCTGCGCGGCTAGGGCGTGTGTCGAAAGTCCCGTCTGCCTCGCGGGGTCTGGCACGCACGCTCGCGGCGTTGCCGAAACGTCCTCATAGCTCCGCTATGAGGACGCCCCGGCGCCTTGCGATCGCACGCACCAGACCCCGCGAGGCCCGCCCTTCGGGCGAACGACGGGACTTTCGACACACGCCCTAGGGCCGAGGCATCGCTCCGGTGGCGCCGAGCCGGACGAGCACGCGCTCGCGCAGCAGCTCGTACTCCTCCCGGAGTCTGCGCAGCCCGGAGTCGGGCGGGCGGGGGATCACCGTCCCCGGCGTGACGATCTCGTGCGGGGCGAACTGCTCACGGGTGAGGTCGACTTCGAGACCGTCGCCCAGTCTGTTCCACCAGTGGTAGTCGACCCGCACGCCGTCCACGTGCACCTCGCCGCGCAGCAGATCACCGCCGAGCAGATCGTTGAGCACCAGCGCGGTCACCCCGCACTGGTCCCGCGCGGGATTGTCCCCCGTCCAGCGCGCGCGGTACTCGGGCGTACAGGTCTCGGCATCCCAACTGGCGCGCACAGCAAGCTCGATGTCGGTCAGCAGCAGCGGTTTCTCGGCGGTGTCCGTCATGCCCGCCACTGTGACACCCGGCACTGACAACGGCCCCGGCCCGCCCGCCGTCAGCCGACAACCCGCGCCGCGATCTCCCGCGCGCACGCGGCCTCCGCCGAACGGACCCGGGGCCGACGGTCACTGTCCCGTCGGCCCCGAAATCGATCCTCGCGAGCCGCCGTTGAGGACGATCACGTCGGTCATGGACCGAACGTGACGGCGGGACGCGTCACTTGGTGAAGTACAGGTACTTCCAGGAGCTGTGCGTCGTCGAGTTCACGTTGTCCCCGGACGAGTTGTTGACGTACGAGCTGCGCGCGCGTGCCTTGATGCCCGCCTCGCCGGGAGCGCCCAGGCTGACGGCCACCTTCCCGTTCGTGCCGAGCTTGAAGTACTGCGAACCGGAGTCGTACCACTTGCCGTTGTAGTAGACCTCCAGCTCCAGACGCTCCTTGCGGCCCTTGTAGTACGACATGGTCGTGGTCACCACGGGGCTCGTGTTCTTGTGGAACCAGTAGTACGAGTGCGAGCCGACCTTGCCCGTCTTGTAGTGCTTGGAGATCGAGTTCGACACCTTCACGCGCGCGTAGGCCGTCACCTTCACGGTCTTCGACGCGTAGCGCGCGTCCCCGGCGAACACCGCGGTGACCGTGGTGTCGCGCTTCATGTCCACGGTCGCGGAGACGTTCCCGCTGGAGTTGACCTTCGCGGTCCTGATCAGCTTGTTCGGCTTGTCGCCGCCGTACGGGTTCGCCCAGATCTCCACCGTGCGGTTCTTGTACGTCGACCCGAGGTGCGCGGTGAAGGAGACGTCGGCTCCGTACGAGTAGACGTTGCCGTTCTTGTTCAGCGTCAGGGTCGGCGTGCTGCGCGAGACGGCGACCTTGTCGGACGTGGAGACCGCCGAGTGCGTGGCATCCCCCGCGTACGACACCTTGTAGGTGACCGTTCCGCCGACCGTCGGGGTGTCGCTGAACGCGTAGGTGCCGTCGCTCTTCACGGTGACGCCGGCGAGCGCCTTGCCGTTCGGTGACTCCAGGTCGGTGCGGGAGACGGTGAGCTTCGCGCCGGCCGGCAGGGCGACGGACGCGGAGAGCTTCCCCTTGACGGTGAGCTTCTTGGCGCGGGTCGCCTTCGACGGGGCGTCGACCGTCAGGGTCGGGTTGCTGAGCGTCGGGTCGGCGAGGACCTTGAGCGCGTAGCCGCTGCCGCTCGGCACGAGCGTGAACACCCGGGACAGGTCGGGGGCCCACTCCAGAGCCACCACCTCGGTGCTCTGGGCGTAACTGTGCACGACCTTGGTGGAGTTCGGCGCGTACGTCACCACCTTGCTGCCGGTGTACTGGGCGACCATGCCGTTCGGCGCGACGTCGGCGCGCAGCCCGCTGGGGTAGGAGCCCGCCTCGCGGAACGACCCGTCCGCGTACGCGTCCCGCACCGCGCCGTTGACCAGCACCTCGCGGCCGCCGGGGATCAGGTCGATGTCCCCGATGCCGCTGTTGAGCCGGTAGTCGCCGTCGTACCAGGCGACCACCGAGGGAGCCGTCCCCGAGACGTCGAGCACCGCCATGGAGTCGGTGGAGCTGCCGGTCTCGCCGACCGCGAGGACGCCCGGCTGCGACGGGTCGGTGTCGAGCAGGCCCTGGCCGTGGATCCCGCTGGAGGTGCCCTCCGTCGGGAACCGCTGAAGCGCCACCGGGTCGGTCCCGCTCGCCGGGTCCACGCCCGGGTCGACCGAGCCGAGATCGCCGTCCCACTGGTCGCCGTACGTGAACCACGCCTTGCCGGCGCTGAACGCGACGTAGGTCGGCCCCGTGTCGGTGGCGACCGGATAGCGCCGCACCACGTCGAGCGTGGCCGCGTCGAGCGCCACGATCTCGTGGCTGTCGCGCACGGCCGCGTACACCGTGGCGCCGTCGTCGGAGACCGTGAGATCGCTGAGCGCGCCGAGGTCGCTCACGGAGTCGACGAGCCGGCCCGTGTAGTCGAGGGCCAGGATCTTGCCGCCCGAGGCGTCCCCGACGAAGACGCGCTTCAGCGCGCCGTCGGCGACGACACCGGCGGGTTGGGCGACGGTGGCCGTGGCCGCCGAGGCGGTGCCGGCCGCGACGGCGCTCAGCGCCGCCGACGAGAAAAGGACCGCGAGCGCCGTCGCGGTAGAGATGCTGCGCGTCCGCACAGTCGTGTACCCCCACAAAGGATCCCGGTGGATGACCGGGAGATGAGAGCGCCGCGCGACGCCCGTGTCCGTCCGGCGGAGGGACCGGGGCGCGGCTGCTGATGCGCAGCGTATGACATGGCAGTGACAGTTGAGGAGGGGGTTTCCGCAGAGGCGTGCGGTGCGGCGCGCGGGACGGCCCTGCTCATGTGCGCCGTTGATGCGCCCGCCGGGATGGGCATGCAATGGGTGAGGCTCTCCGCCCGGAGGTCCACACCGGTCCACCCAGGTCCATGCAGGTCCATCGAGGAGGGAACCATGGCCGCCGAGTCCCCCAGGCCCGACCAGACACCCGAGACCCACGTCGAAGTGAGCCGGCCCGTGACGGAGCTGGTGCTCCTCGGCGCCTGCGGCTGCGGCTCCGGCTGCGGCTGCGGCTGCCAGTCCGGCGCTCCGTGCCAGTGCGGCGGCTGCTCCGGCTGACCGCTGACGCACGAGGGCCCCGCACCCGTGCCGGGTGCGGGGCCCTCGTCCGCGTACCGGACGCGGAATCCGGTCAGGCGCCCTCGCCCGCCGGCGACGGCGTGGCGCTCGCCGCCTGCACGTCGTCCGCGTGCTCACCCGTCACCAGGTAGACGACGCGCTTGGCGACGGCCACGGCGTGGTCGGCGTACCGCTCGTAGTACCGGCCGAGCAGCGTCACGTCGACCGCGGTCTCGATGCCGTGCTTCCACTTCTCGTCCATCAGGTGCTGGAAGAGCGTGCGGTGCAGCAGGTCCATCTCGTCGTCGTCCTGCTCCAGCTGCATCGCCAGATCGACGTCCTTGGTGATGATCACCTCGGCCGCCTTCGCCATCAGGCGCTGCGCGAGCTGGCCCATCTCCAGGATGGTCGCGTGCAGGTCGTGCGGGACGGCCCGCTCGGGGAAGCGCAGCCGGGCCAGCTTGGCGACGTGCTGGGCCAGGTCGCCGCTGCGCTCCAGGTCGGCGCTCATCCGCAGGGAGGTGACCACGATCCGCAGGTCGGTGGCGACCGGCTGCTGCCGCGCCAGCAGGGCTATGGCCCGCGCCTCCAGCTCGTGCTGAAGATCGTCCACCTTCTGGTCGGCGGCGATCACGGTCTCGGCCAGCTTCAGATCGGCGTCGAGCATGGCCGTGGTGGCGCGCCCGATCGCCGACCCGACAAGGCGGGCCATCTCGACCAGGCCCTCGCCGATCGAGTCAAGTTCCTCGTGGTACGCGTCACGCATACGACGTGCCCTCTCTCAAGGATGCTCAGGATGGTGTCCGTGGGACCCGGTCGGCCCCACGCTCCCACGTTCCGTGCCGTACGCGTCCGGATCCGGCACCTGAAATGAATCACCTCCGTACTGAAGGTGAACTCTGGGCGACGAGTGTTCGAGCGTCCACTCGGACGGCTGTGGAGGACCGGCTCGGCCCGCATAACCTGGAGACATGGACGTGAACGCGGCGATCGCCGCAGCCTCAGCGATCGCCGGAGTGTGCACCGGGGCGATCGCGACGCTGGCGTTCCGCTGGAGCGAACGCGACCAGAAGCGCCCCACCCGCACTTCTCTGCACACGGACCCCGCCCTGCCGCCCGGCGTGGACACGGTTCTCTCCGTGCTGCGCTCGTCCGCCGTCGTCCTCGACGAGGCGGACAGCGTGGTCAAGGCCAGCTCGGCGGCGTACGCGCTCGGTCTCGTACGCGGCGGAAAGCTCGCCGTCGAGCCGATGCTCCAGATGGCCAGGGACACCCGGCGCGACGGCGAGATACGGCAGGTCGAGCTGGACCTGCCGCGCCGGGGCACCGGCCGCGGCGAGGCCCTCGCCGTCTCCGCGCGGGTGGCGCCGCTCGGCTCCCGCCTGGTGCTCCTCCTCGTCGAGGACCTGACCGAGGCCCGCCGCATCGAGGCGGTCCGCCGCGACTTCGTGGCGAACGTCAGCCATGAACTGAAGACCCCCGTGGGCGCCCTCTCCCTGCTCTCCGAGGCGGTCATGGACGCCTCCGACGACCCCGAGGCCGTCGAGCGCTTCGCCGGCCGGATGCAGATCGAGGCGACCCGCCTGACCAGCCTCGTCCAGGAACTCATCGACCTCTCCCGGGTGCAGAACGACGACCCCCTGGAGGACGCCGAGCCGGTCCGCGTCGACGAGCTCGTCGCCGAGGCTATCGACCGCTGCCGCCAGCCGGCCGCCACCAAGCAGATCACCATGGCCGCCGGCGGCACCGCCGACGTCCGCGTCTGGGGCAACCGGGGGCAGCTCGCCGCCGCCCTGGGCAACCTGGTGGAGAACGCGGTCAACTACTCGCCCGCTCGCACCCGCGTCGGCATAGCCGCCCGCCGGGTGACCGCGCCCGGCGGCGACCTGATCGAGATAGCCGTCACCGACCAGGGCATCGGCATCTCCGACAAGGACAAGGAGCGCATCTTCGAGCGCTTCTACCGGGTCGACCCGGCCCGCTCCCGCGCGACGGGCGGTACGGGCCTCGGCCTCGCCATCGTCAAGCACGTGGCCGCCTCCCACGGCGGAGAGGTCACCGTGTGGAGCTCGGAGGGACAGGGCTCCACCTTCACGCTGCGGCTGCCCGAAGCGGCCGCGCCCCGCGGTCCCCACCAGACTTCAGCCGCCCCAGGCCCCGGAGACGTACGCGACGAAGACGACGCACACGGGCCCGACCACACCACCGCATACGAATCCATCCCTGCCCCGGAGGTCCTTCCGTGACCCGAGTGCTCGTCGTAGAGGACGAGGAGTCCTTCTCCGACGCCCTGTCCTACATGCTCCGCAAGGAGGGCTTCGAGGTCGCCATCGCGGCCACCGGGCCCGACGGACTCGACGAGTTCGAGCGCAACGGCGCCGACCTCGTCCTGCTCGACCTGATGCTGCCGGGCCTGCCCGGCACGGAGGTCTGCCGTCAGCTGCGCGGCCGCTCCAACGTCCCGGTGATCATGGTGACCGCCAAGGACAGCGAGATCGACAAGGTCGTCGGGCTCGAAATAGGAGCGGACGACTACGTCACCAAGCCCTTCTCCTCGCGCGAGCTGGTCGCCCGCATCCGGGCCGTCCTGCGCCGCCGCGGCGAGCCCGAGGAGGTCACTCCGCAGGCCCTGGAGGCGGGTCCGGTCCGGATGGACGTCGACCGGCACGTGGTGACCGTCGCCGGTTCCAAGGTCGACCTTCCGCTCAAGGAGTTCGACCTGCTGGAGATGCTGCTGCGCAACGCGGGCCGGGTGCTCACCCGCATGCAGCTCATCGACCGGGTCTGGGGCGCGGACTACGTGGGCGACACCAAGACCCTCGACGTCCACGTGAAGCGCCTGCGCGCCAAGATCGAGCCGGACCCGGGCGCGCCGCGCTACCTGGTCACGGTCCGCGGCCTCGGCTACAAGTTCGAGCCGTAGACCGGCCCGGTCGCACCGTACGGACAACGCCCCGGGGGGCGGATCCCAGCTGGGATCCGCCCCCGGGGCGTTGTCCGTACGGTGTCGCGGCTCAGCGGCCCGAGGGGGACTCGGTGGCCGTCGCGGACGCGGACGACGACGAGGACGCCGAGGACGACGGCGACGCGCCGGAGGACTGCGAGGCCGACGCCGAGGCGTCCGGCGTCTGCGGCGCCTCGGTCGGGCCCCACTTCTCGAAGTAGCTCTCGGCCGGCACCACGAACGCCTTCAGCTTCACGTCACCGGCCTCGCTGAAGGAGAAGGTGATCGGCTGGGCGTTCCCGTCGAGGACCGCGGTGCGGCTGTTGGGCAGCTCGGCGGCGGCGTTGCCCTTGCCGCCGAGGACGACCGAGCCGCCGGCCGGGACCGTGATGGTCGAGCCGCCCTTGGCGCCGGTCAGGGTCGCGGTCTTGCCGACGCCGTCGACGGTGATGCCGTCGAGCGTCTGGTCGGCCTTGCCGTTGTTGAAGAGGGTGGCGGTGACGACGGCCGGGCCCTTGGAGGTGCGGTCGGGCTGGGTGATCACGGTGGCGTTCTGCACCTTGATGTCACCGACCGAGGTCGCGGCGTTGTCGGGCTTCACCTCGAGCGTCTGCGCGTTGTGGCCGGCACCGCACGCGGCGAGCGAGGCGATCGAGAACGCGATGGCGGCGGCGGCGAGGGCGCCGCGTCGAAGGCTGCTGCTCACGGCGGCGGCTACTCCTTGAACGTGGGCGGGGCAGACGGCTCCACGGGGGTGTAAAGCCGTCCTAAGGGTCTGTCAGCGGCCTTAGATTACCGAGCCGTTCTCACGCCATCGCACCCGACCCGCCCCTAGAGGGTGTGTCCTGGCGGCCGACGGCTCCTCGCGGGCGTCGGGTACGCATCCGGCATCCCGTGTTCCTCACTGTCACCAATGGCCCCTTGTTCATCTTTCGCATAGGCCCTGTCCAGCGGCGCGTGCGGATTTCCGGTAAGGAATGCATGGCGGTCCGGAAAAACGATCACCCGGGTGCCGGAAACGCAGTGATCAATTCCGGATTCGGCCCGAACGGGGGTCGGTGCGCCCGAACGGAGTAGCGGAAGTCGCACGCTCCGAACCTCACAAAACGGGACGTTCGACCCTTTGGACGCCTGTTCAGATGCCTGTAACGTTCGCGTTTCTCCCTCGGCGGAGAGCTGCTCCGACCTGCGAATACCCCGCTCCTCTTCCGTCCGCGGACCCCTTCGCAGCACGTTCCTGTTGTTGTTGTCAAGCCCCGAGATATGCCCTGACCTGCGAAAACGCCATTCAGAACCCGCAGTTTCCGTGTTACCCTGGATAGCCACGGAAGGGGTACCTGTCACATGACGTTCAAGGTTGGCGACACCGTGGTCTATCCCCATCACGGGGCCGCGCTGATCGAGGCTATCGAAACTCGCCAGATCAAAGGCGTGGACAAGACCTACTTGGTGCTGAAGGTCGCCCAGGGCGACTTGACGGTACGTGTGCCAGCGGACAATGCGGAGTTCGTCGGCGTGCGGGACGTGGTCGGTCAGGACGGGCTCGACCGGGTCTTCGAGGTACTGCGCGCGCCGTACGCCGAGGAGCCCACGAACTGGTCGCGCCGCTACAAGGCAAACCTGGAGAAGCTCGCCTCCGGCGATGTCATCAAGGTCGCGGAGGTTGTGCGTGACCTGTGGCGTCGTGAGCGTGAGCGCGGACTGTCCGCGGGTGAGAAGCGCATGCTCGCCAAGGCTCGCCAGATCCTGGTGAGCGAGCTCGCTCTCGCGGAGAACACGAACGAGGACAAGGCCGAGGCCCTGCTCGACGAGGTTCTCGCGTCCTGACGCGCTGCTGCGCGGGATAAGCGCGTAGGAAACAATGCCGTGGTGCCCGCTGACCCTGATGGTGTCGCCGGGCGCTGCGGCATGCGCGTATCCGCCCGCCCCGCCCGAGATGTTCCTCGGTGCCTGTCGAAGTGCCGTCCCCTGACGTGCCGGGCCCGGGCAGCTGGCTCGACCGGTGTCACGGAAGGGTCCGGTCAAGGCGTCGCGCCCGGCACGATGTGGCCATACCCACCACCCCCGAGCGTACAAACCTGAACGGAACCGATGTCTGACGAAACGCGTCCCGTTGTCGCCCGCGCACGCACCGCGGCCGTGATTCCGGCCGCCGGCCGGGGTGTACGCCTCGGCCCGGGCACCCCCAAGGCGCTCCGCACGCTGAACGGCACCCCGATGCTGATCCACGCCGTGCGCGCCATGGCGGCCTCCCGGTCGGTCTCCCTCGTCGTGGTCGTCGCCCCGCCGGACGGCGCGGCCGAGGTGAAGAGCCTGCTCGCCGACCACGCCCTTCCCGAGCGCACCGACTTCGTCGTCGTGCCCGGCGGTGAGTCCCGCCAGGAGTCCGTGAAGCTCGGCCTCGACGCCCTGCCGGACGGCATCGACATCGTCCTCGTGCACGACGCGGCCCGGCCGCTGGTGCCGGTGGACACCGTCGACGCGGTCATCGAGGCCGTACGGGACGGGCAGCCGGCCGTCGTGCCCGCGCTGCCGCTCGCGGACACCGTCAAGGAGGTCGTGCCGACCACCGACGGCAGCCCCGAGCCGGTCGTCGCCACGCCGTCGCGGGCCAGGCTGCGCGCGGTGCAGACCCCGCAGGGCTTCGACCACGACACGCTCCGCCGGGCGCACGAGACCGTCACCGAGGACGTGACCGACGACGCGAGCATGGTGGAGCAGCTGGGGCTCCAGGTCGTGCTCGTGCCCGGGCACGAGGAGGCGTTCAAGGTGACCCGGCCGCTGGACCTCGTGCTCGCCGAGGCCGTGCTCGCCCGCAGGAGGGCCAACGATGGGTTCTGAGCAGCAGCCGCTCCAGCAGCCGTTCCCGTACGTCCTGCCGCAGGTCGGCATCGGGACCGACATCCACGCCTTCGAGGAGGGGCGGGAGATGTGGTGCGGCGGGCTGAAGTGGGAGGCCCCCGACTACACCGGCCCCGGGCTCGCCGGGCACTCCGACGCCGACGTGGTCGCCCACGCGGCCTGCAACGCGCTGTTCTCGGCCGCCGGACTCGGTGACCTTGGCCGGCACTTCGGGACCGGGCGGCCCGAGTGGGCGGGCGCGAGCGGGCTCACGCTGCTCGCGGAGGCGGCGCGGATCGTGCGGGACGCCGGTTTCGTCATCGGCAATGTCGCCGTGCAGGTCGTCGGCCCCCGGCCGAAGATCGGCAAGCGGCGCGACGAGGCCCAGAAGGTGCTGTCCGAGGCCGCCGGTGCGCCGGTCTCCGTCTCGGGCGCGACCACCGACGGGCTCGGCTTCCCCGGGCGCGACGAGGGGCTGATGGCGGTGGCGACGGCGCTGGTGGTGCGGTCCGGGCGTGCCTGACCTGCACGGAAGCCGCCCCGCCCCCTTATTGCGCATCACTTGCAGTTAGCATGTCAGGGCAGGTTGATCGGCTCGCGTGACGCGAGCTGATCAAGGCTCGGACAAGGCGAAGGCAGGCAATGGGCGACTATGTGATCCGCGTGGCCGGTGACGGCGATGTGGACGGAGCCCGCGCCGTCATGCTGGACACCGTGTACCGCGACCTGAAGTCCGGTTACGTGCCGCGCTGGCACGCCGACATCATCGACCCGGCCGGCCACTACCTGCGCCCCGGGCGCCGCACCCTGCTGGTCGCCGAGCACGTGCCCAGCGGCGAGATCGTCGCCACGGGCGGGGTGCGGGACCGCGGCCCGGCCGCCCCGCCCAATCCGCAGTGGGTCGCCGACCGCTTCCCGTCCGGCTCCACCGCCCAGCTGTGCCGCATCTACGTACGCCCCGAGCACCGTCGGCACGGCCTCGCCCGCGCCCTCGTACGGGAGCTGACCGCCTTCGTCGCGGGCGCCGGCGGCTACGACGCGATCTACCTGCACACCGACCCGGCCGTGACCGGCGCCGAACCGTTCTGGCGGGCGCTCGCGAACGAGGTCTGCGACGAGCGCGAGCTGCCCGGCGGCGGACAGGGCATCGTCCACTTCGAACTGCCGCTGCCCGCCGCCGTGCCCGCACCCGTCCCCGTCGGCTGATGCGCCGCCGTGGCTTTCTGCTCGCGGCGGCCGGGCTCGGGTTCACCAGCGCCTGCGGGTCGTTCACCGGCACCGCGCGCGGCGGCCGGCTCGGCGTCGACCTCGCCTTCGCGCCCACCCAGCGGCTGTCCCCGTACGGCGACGACGGGCTGCTCCTGAGCCGGCTCGCGGTCGTCGACGGGCTCACCAGGATGGACGCCGACGGCGTGATCCACCCGGCGCTGGCCGCGCGGTGGACCCGTACCACCGCCACCACCTGGGAGTTCACCCTGCGCGCCGCGCGCTTCCAGGACGGCCGGGACGTCACCGCCGACGCCGTCGTGCGGTCCCTGACCCGGGCCGGACGGGCGAAGGTGACACCGCGCGTGCTGAGCGACGTGAAGCTGACCGCCGAGGCGGCGGGGGAGCGGACCGTGCGGATCACGACCGGGGACGCCGATCCGCTGCTGCCCGCGCGCCTCGCCAACCCCTCCCTCGCCGTCTTCTCGCCCGCCGCGTACGGCACGGACGGGAGCGTGGACCCGGTCGGGACCGCCACCGGCCCGTTCGCGCTGACGAAGGTGAACGGGGCGGTGTCCGCGACGCTCGACCGGTTCGACGGGCACTGGCGCGGCCGGGCCGCCGCGCGCGGCCTCGACGTCACGTTCGTCGCCGACAACAACGCCCGCGCCAACGCGCTGCGTTCGGGCCAGATCGAGGTCGCCGAGTTCGTGCCCGCCGCACAGGCCCTGGTGCTCGGCGACCGGGCCCGGCGCGTCGCCACCGTGCGCACCACGACCCTCTACCTCAACACCCGCAAGGGCCCGCTCGCCGACCCCGGGCTGCGCGCCGCCGTCCGCGCGGGCGTCGACGCCGGCGCGCTGGCGAGCAGCGTCTACGAGGGATACGCCCGGCGCGCCGACGGGCTCCTCGGCCCCGGGTTCGCCTGGGCCGACGGCAAGCGGCTGCCGGTCACCGGGCGGGCCGCCGCCACCGCGCCGCGCGGGCGCACGCTCACCCTCGCCACGTACACCAACCGGGCCGAGCTGCCCGAGGCCGCCGCCGCGCTCGCCCAGCAGCTGAAGCGGGCCGGGTTCGGGGTGCGGCTCGTCGTCAAGGACTACGCGCGTCTGGAGGCCGGGGCGCTGAGCGGCGACTACGACGCGTTCCTGATGTCCCGCTCCACCGCGCTCGACACCGGCGACCCGGTCTCGTACCTCGCCTCCGACTTCAGCAGCGGCGGCAGCTTCAACATCTCGCAGCTGCGCGACGCCCGTGTGGACGCCGCCGTGCGCGACGCGGCGGGCCGCGAGGGCGCGGCGCGGCGGCGTGCCGTGCTCGTCGCCGAGGCCGCCGTGCTGCGCACCGACGCCGTCGTGCCGATCGTCCACGAGGAGCACCTCCAGGGCGTCGGCGCCGGGGTGCGCGGAGTCGTCCTCGACCCCTACGAGCGGCAGTTCATCGGCCTGGAGACACGCGCGTGAACCTGACGAGTCTCAAGGTGGGCGCGGGCCGGGTGGCCGCCGCGGGCGGGCTGCTCGCGCTCACCGCGCTGCTGCCCTGGCTCACCCGTACCGACCCGGCGCTGACCGTGCTGCACGCGCGGTACGGGGACGCGCCCACGACACCGAAGCAGCTCGCCGAGGTGCGCGACCAGCTGGGCCTCGGCGACGGCCCGTTCACCTTCCTCGGGCAGTGGCTGCGCGGCCTCGCGCACGGCGACCTCGGCACGTCCTGGGTGACGGGCGCCGACGTCGGCGCGGACGTCGCCGCCGGGTTCTGGGTGTCCGTGTCGCTGATGGCGTACGCGATGGTGGTCGCCGTCCTCGTCGCGGCGGCGGTCTGTCTGCCCGCCCTGCGCCGCGGCCGGGCCGAGGCGCCGAACGGGGTGGTCGCCGGGGTGCTCGCGGCCCTCCCTGAGTTCCTGCTCGCCTCCGTCCTCGCGACGCTGTTCGCCGTCCGGCTCGGCTGGTTCCCGGCGCAGGGCTGGGCCTCGCCCGCCTCCGCCGTGCTGCCCGCCCTCGCCCTCGGCCTGCCCGCGGGCGCCGTCCTCGGGCGGCTCGGGCAGGACGCGCTGCCCACCGCGTTCGCCGAACCCTGGGTGCGCACGGCCCGCGCGAACGGCATGCCGCGCTCGCGCATCGCCGGGCACGCCGTGCGCCGCGCGCTGCCCGCCGTGCTGCCGCAGGCGGGGCTCACCGTGGTCGGCCTGACCGGGGCGGCGGCCGCCGTCGAGGCCGTGTTCGCCATTCCCGGGCTCGGCGGCACCGCCGTCGCCGCCGCGCTCGACCTCGATCTGCCGCTGCTCCAGGGCTGTCTGCTGGTGCTGCTCGCGCTCGGCGTGGTCGCTGCCGTCGCCGTCGAACTGCTGCGCCGACGGCTGCTCGGCCCCGCCCTCCGCGCGGGCGCGCTGCCCAGTGCCGCCCCGCCGCGCGCGGGACGCCGCTCCGCCGGGTACGCGGCGCTCGTCCTCGGCGCCGCCCTGCTCGCCGTGATCGCCTGGGGCCTGACCCGCGACCCGCTCCAGGTCGAGCTGACCGCCCGGCTCGCCCCGCCGTCGGGTGCCCACCCCTTCGGTACCGACGCGCTCGGCCGCGACGTCCTCGCCCGGCTCGGGCACGGCGCGCTGCGCACCCTGGCCACGGCCGCCGCCGTGTGCGCCGCCGCCTACGTCGTCGGCGTCGCGCTCGGCCTCACCCGCTGGGCCAAGGGCCCGGCCGAGGTCGCCAACGCGCTGCCCGCGATCCTCGCCGGGCTCCTGGTCACCGGCCTGTTCGGGGCGGGCCAGGCGGGCGCGGCCGTCGCCGTCGCCGCCGTCGGCTGGGCGCCGCTGGCCGCGCACACCACGGCCCTGGCCGAGACGGAACGGGCCTCCGGGCACGTCGAGGCCGCCCTCGCCCAGGGCGCCGGACGCGGGCACGTCCTGCGCCGCCACGTGCTGCCCGGCGTCCTCGGCCCCGTCACCCGCCACGCGGCCCTGCGCCTGGCCCCCACCACCCTCGCCCTGGCCTCCCTCAGCTTCCTCGGCCTCGGCACCCAGCCCCCCACCCCCGAGTGGGGCCGCCTCCTGATGGAGAACCTCCCGTACGCGGAGCGGGCCCCCTGGGCGGTCCTGGCCCCGGCGGCGGCACTGGCGTGCGTAGGCGCTGTCGTGGCGCTGACCTCGGGCGCCCCGAAGGGGCGCGGGGCTGTGTCCACGAGCGGCTCCGCCGCGGGGCGCGACCAGCCACGACGCGAGGGCACCCGCCGACGTGCGGAACCCCCCACGACGCACAGGCCATGAAGCCGGCCCGCACGACAAAGCTCCGCATCCGACAGCTCCCGCCCTACCTGCGGATGCTCACCGTCACCCAGCTCGCCTTCAACATCGGCTTCTACGCGGTCCTGCCCTACCTGGCCACCCACCTCACCGGCACGCTCGGCCTCGCCGGCTGGGCGGCCGGCCTGATCCTCGGCCTGCGCACCTTCAGCCAGCAGGGCCTCTTCGTCGTCGGCGGCGCCCTCACCGACCGCTACGGTCCGCGCCCGGTGGTCCTGACCGGCTGCGCCCTGCGTATCGCCGGATTCCTCTGGCTCGGGTTCGCCGACGGCACGGCCACCGTCGTCGCGGCCGTGCTCCTCGTCGGATTCGCCGCCGCGCTGTTCTCCCCGGCCGTCGAGTCGGAGACGGCCCGCGAGGCCGTCCGCCACGAGAGCGCCACCGGCATCCCGCGCACCCAGGTCCTCGGCGTCTTCTCGGCGGCCGGGCAGGCGGGCGCCTTCCTCGGGCCGCTGCTCGGCACGGCCCTGCTGTTCGCCGGGTTCCGGGCGGCCTGCCTCGCGGGCGCGCTGGTCTTCGTCGGCGTGTTCGCCGGGCACGCCCGCTTCATGCCGCGCCGCGAACGCGTGGCGGCCCGGAGCCTCACGGGCGGCGCCGCCGTCCTCGCCCGGCCGCGCTTCCTCGCCCTGTGCCTCGCGTACAGCGGCTACCTCATCGCGTACAACCAGCTCTACCTCGCGCTGCCCGCGGAGGCCGTCCGCACGACCGGCTCGCAGGACGCCGTCGGCCCGCTGTTCGCGCTGTCGTCGCTGCTCGTCGTGTTCGTCCAGCTGCCGGTGACCCGCTGGTCGGCGGGGCGGCTCGCGCCGCGCACCGCGCTCACGGCGGGCCTGCTCCTGGTGGCCGCCGGGTTCGCGACGGTGGCCGTCACCGCCGGGCGGCTGCCGGGCCCGGGGTACGCGCTGCTGCCACTCGGCGCCCTCGTCGTGCTGCTCACCTGCGGGCAGATGCTGCTGGTGCCGGCCGCGCGCGGGCTCGTCCCCGACCTCGTCGACGCCCGGCACCTGGGCCTGGCCACCGGCGCGCTGTCCTCCGTCGCCGGGCTCGCCGTGCTCGGCGGGAGCGCCGCGACGGGCGCCCTGCTCGACCTGCCCGCGCCCGCCCTGTGGTCCGTCCTCGCGGCCGTGCCGCTGGCCGCGGCGGGGCTCGCCCGATGGGTGACACCCGGCCGAAATACCGGACCGGCACGGTGTGTTGCCGCAGGATCGGGTACGCGTTCGCAGTCATACGAGAAGGAGTGAAGCCATGTCCGCCCAGCTCTCCGACGAGCTCAAGGCACTGCTCGACAGCAAGGTCTTCATCGGCGTCGCCACCATCCAGCCCGACGGGAGCCCGCAGGTCTCCCCGGTGTGGGTCAAGCGCGACGGCGACGACGTGCTGTTCTCCACGACCGTCGGCCGCCGCAAGGAGAAGAACCTGCGGCGCGACCCGCGCGTGACGGTCCTCGTGCAGCCCGCCGACAACCCGTACGCCTACGCCGAGATCCGCGGCACCGCCGACATCACCACCGAGGGCGGCCAGGAACTCATCGACGAGCTGTCGCTGAAGTACACCGGGAAGAAGTACGCGGAGTTCAACCCGTCGTCCGCGGACGACGCGGAGCGGGTCGTGGTGCGGGTCCGGGCCCGGAAGGTCGTCGGGCGGGTCTGAGGCCGGTGGGGGTTCGCCTCTTTTGGGGGACTGCGTCCCAGCACGCGGTTCCCCGCGCCCCTTACGGGGCACGGCACCCTCCGCGGCCTACTACCCTGGAGGCGTGACTATTCGCCTGTACGACACCAGCGCCCGGCAGATCCGTGACTTCATCCCGCTCACGCCGGGCTGCGTCTCGATCTACCTCTGTGGTGCGACCGTGCAGGCCGCCCCGCACATCGGGCACATCAGGTCGGGGCTCAACTTCGACATCATGCGCCGCTGGTTCGCGTACCGCGGGTACGACGTCACGTTCATCCGCAACGTGACGGACATCGACGACAAGATCATCAAGAAGTCGGCCGAGCAGAACCGGCCGTGGTGGTCGATCGGGTACGAGAACGAGCGGGCGTTCAACGACGCCTACGCCGCGCTCGGCTGCCTGCCGCCGACGTACGAGCCGCGCGCCACCGGTCACGTCCCCGAGATGATCGAGATGATGCGCGGGCTCATCGAGCGCGGGCACGCCTACGAGGCCGACGGGAACGTCTACTTCGACGTGCGCTCCTTCCCCGGCTACCTGGAGCTGTCCAACCAGGAGCTCGACGGGCTGCGCCAGCCGTCCGAGGAGGGCATCACCGGCAAGCGCGACCCGCGGGACTTCGCCATGTGGAAGGCGACGAAGCCGGGCGAGCCCAGCTGGGAGACGCCGTGGGGCCGCGGCCGTCCGGGCTGGCACCTGGAGTGCTCGGCGATGGCCCACAAGTACCTGGGCTCCTCCTTCGACATCCACGGCGGCGGCCTCGACCTCGTCTTCCCGCACCACGAGAACGAGATCGCGCAGGCCAAGGCGTACGGCGACGACTTCGCCCAGTACTGGGTGCACAACTACTGGGTCACCATGGCCGGCGAGAAGATGTCGAAGTCGCTGGGCAACAGCGTCCTCGTCTCCGAGATGGTCAAGCACTGGCGGCCCATCGTGCTCCGGTACTACCTGGGCACGCCGCACTACCGCTCGACCATCGAGTACAGCGAGGAGGCGCTGCGCGAGGCCGAGTCCGCGTTCGCGCGCATCGAGGGCTTCGTGCAGCGCGTCACCGAGCTGGCCGGCGGCACGGTCGCCCCGGCCGACGAGGTGCCGCCCGCGTTCGCGGAGGCGATGGACGACGACCTGGGCGTGCCGCAGGCGCTGGCCATCGTGCACACCGCCGTCCGGCAGGGGAACTCCGCGCTCGCCGCCGACGACAAGGAGACCGCCGTCGCCCGGCTCGCCGAGGTGCGCGCCATGCTCGGCGTCCTCGGCCTCGACCCGCTGGACGCCCAGTGGGCCGGTGAGCAGGGCCAGGGCGAGGACCTGCACGGTGTCGTCGACAGCCTCGTACGGCTCGTGCTCGACCAGCGCGAGGCCGCCCGGGCCCGCAAGGACTGGGCCACCGCCGACGCCATCCGCGACCAGCTCGGCCAGTCCGGGCTCGTCATCGAGGACAGCCCCAGCGGGCCCCGGTGGACGCTCGGACCGCGCTGACCGCATGCTGAATGTGCCGCCCGGAGCGTCGGGCGGCACACTGCATATACGTACAGACATTCGTTGACGTAAGAGAACAGGTAGGTCATGGCCGCCAACAACAACCGCCGCATGTCCGGCAAGAAGGGCGCGCAGGTCGGCAGTGGCGGCCAGCGACGCAAGGGTCTCGAGGGCAAGGGCCCGACCCCGCCCGCCGAGATGCGCAAGAAGCACAAGAAGAACCGCATCGCGACGGCCCAGGCCAAGCGTGCCCAGGGCCGCCCGCAGAGCCGCACCGGCGGTCCGCGCGGCAAGGCGACCTCCGAGATGGTCGTCGGCCGCAACCCGGTCGTCGAGGCGCTGCGCGAGGGCGTGCCCGCGAGCACGCTCTACGTCCAGCAGTTCATCGACAACGACGAGCGGGTCCGCGAGGCGCTCCAGCTCGCCGGTGAGCGCGGCGGCATCCACCTCATGGAGGCCCCGCGCCCCGAGCTGGACCGGATGACCAACGGGCTGAACCACCAGGGGCTCGTGCTCCAGGTGCCGCCCTACGAGTACGCGCACCCGGAGGACCTCGTCGCCGCCGCGTTCGACGACGGCGAGGACCCGCTGATCGTCGCCCTCGACGGGGTGACGGACCCGCGCAACCTGGGCGCCGTCGTGCGCTCCACCTCCGCGTTCGGCGGGCACGGGGTCGTCGTTCCCGAGCGGCGGGCCGCCGGGATGACCGCCGGGGCCTGGAAGACGTCCGCCGGTGCCGCCGCGCGCACGCCCGTGGCTCGCGCCACCAATCTGACCCGCACCCTCGAGCAGTACAAGAAGGCGGGCCTCGCCATCGTCGGGCTCGCCGCCGACGGGGACCACACCGTGGGTGACCTGGCCGCGCTCGAGGGGCCCGTCGTCATCGTCGTCGGCAGCGAGGGCAAGGGGCTCTCGCGGCTGGTCGGGGAGACCTGTGACTTCCGCGTGCGGATTCCCATGCCGGGTGGTGCGGAGTCGTTGAACGCCGGTGTCGCCGCCGGCGTCGTCCTGTACGAGGCGGCTCGGCGCCGGGGCTGATCCGGTCTCTTCGTCGGCTGACGGCCGGTGGGGGCTGGTCGCGCAGTTCCCCGCGCCCCTGAACGATCCGCGTCTGCCCCACGGGGGTTCGTCGCGGTCCGCGGGCCGGTGGCCGCTTCTCGCGCAGTTCCCCGCGCCCCTGAAGCGAGCTTCGCTCGCCCAGGGGCGCGGGGAACTGCGCGACCAGCCACCCACTCACTCGCAGTCGGCGACCGGGCCGGAATGACCTTGACGGGGCCCGGACATTTTGGCGCAGTCAAGGCAGTGTCCTAAACACACATCACTCGGTTAGATGAGTGTGGACACCAGAACGCCCCGCACACCCTCGGGGGACCGCTCGTCGGGATTCGACGACGCTCCCGCGCTGAGCATGGTGAAGGTTCCGTGCGACCCGGCGCAGGTCATCGTCAACCACGCAAGTTTCCGCGTGCAGCTCCCCACGGCGCAGAAGACTCAACTCCCGCGCATCGCCCGCCACTTGTCCGCCGTCGACGCGGCGACCGCGCGCATTCCCGTGATCACCGCCGCCGGTACGCCCGCGGCCCGGCGACGCCCGGTCGTCATGAGCGGCGGCGCCTTCGCCGCCGACGGCCTGCTCACCGGCGCGCGACGCCCCGGCGAGCCGGACGCGGGCGGTGCCACGCAGGTCATCCCGCGCATCGATGCCGACGACCTCTACGAGGGCGACCCGACCCAGGAAACACCCGTCGTCGAGCCCGGCACCCGGATCCTGCCCCAGATGCGGCAGTCCGGCAGCGCCTTCGAGGACTCCGGCGAGCTCGATCAAGTCCGTTACCGGGGCAGCGAGTTCGACGCCGGTGACGAAAGCGACAACGAGACCACCGCCGCCCGCCGCTACGGGCCCGTCCGGCACGCCTACTACCCCGGGCGCCGGATGAACCTCGGCGTGGTGCTGCTCCCGCTCCGCGTCTTCCTCGGCTTCATCTCCATCTACGCGGGCATGGGCAAGCTCTGCGACCCCGTCTACTTCGACGGCGGCGAACGCGGCTCCATGGTCAAGTGGCTCAACTCGCTGCACCCGTGGGAGCTCGCCGAGCCGCTGCGCGACTGGGCGCTCCAGCACCCCGTCGGCGCGGGACTCGCCATCGCCTTCTTCCAGGTCATCGTCGGCGTGCTGACGGTGCTCGGACTCTGGCAGCGGCTCGCCGCCGCCATCGGCGTGCTGCTCTCCGCCGCGATCCTGGTCACCGTCAGCTGGAAGACCGTCCCCGCCTACGACGCGCCGGACATCATCTATCTGGCCGCATGGTCGCCGCTGATCATCGCCGGCGCCCCGGTCTACTCCATCGACGGCCGCCTCGCCTCGCGCGCCTGGCGACGCCTCGGCCCGCGCTCCACGCTCGGCGAGCTGCGCCGCTACGTCCTGCGCCGCGGCGCCGTCGTCGCGACCGTCGTCATCGGCCTGACCCTGCTCATCGGTTCGCTGCTCGGCGGCGCCGTGCGCGACGCCGACCGGGTCACCGCCCCGGGCCCCGGCGACGCCCCGCACAACCAGCTGCCCGGCTCCCCGCTCCCCTCGGAGCCCGGCAGCACGAAGCGGCAGGAGCAGCGCTCGTCGAGCCCGTCGGCGTCCAACGCGCCGACGCAGGGCACCACGTCGAGCCCGTCCGGTGCGCCCGGCGCCGCCCGCGAGAGCGGCAGCGCCAGCGGGACGACCAGCACCCCGACGCAGGGCGCCACGGCGGGCCAGGCCCCGCCGCAGCAGACGACCCCGCAGCAGCCGCCGAGCAGCACCGGCGGCGCCCCCACCAGCGGAGGCGGGACGTCCAGCGGCGGCACGTCGGACGGCGGCTCGTCCTCCAGCGGCGGCGACGGCGGCGGTGGCGGTTCCGACTCCTCGGGCGGCAGCAAGCTCGTGGGCGGTCTGCTCGGCTGACCGTCTCTCCCGCCCGCTGTGCCGATGGGGCCCCGCACGACGATCGTGCGGGGCCCCATCGGCGTAGGGAAGGCGCTCAACGGCCCTGCGCGGCCAGCTCCTTCGCGGCCTCGGTGAGGTCCTTCGCCGTGTCGATCGCCCGCCAGTACGCGCCCTGCGGGATCGGGAAGCCCGCGAGCCGCTTGGCGCGGGCCAGGCGCGGGAACGTGGTGCGCTCGTGGTCGCCGGTGGCGGGCAGCAGCGAGGCGAACTCGGGGGAGAAGACGTAGACGCCCGCGTTGATCAGGTACGGGGACGGCGGGGCCTCGATGAAGTCGGTGATGTGACCGAACGCGTTGGTCTCGACGGCGCCCCACGGGATGCGCGGCCGGGCCAGCGCGAGGGTCGCCGTGGCCTCCCGCTCGTGGTGGAAGTCGGCCATCTCGCGCAGCGAGAATCGGGTCCAGATGTCGCCGTTCGTCGCGTACCAGGGGCGGTCGGGGTGGGGCAGGTGCGCGGCCGCGTACTTCAGGCCGCCGCCCCGGCCGAGCGGCTCCGTCTCGACGACCGTCGTGACCCGCAGCGGAAGGTCGGCCTGGTCCAGCCACTCCTGGAGGACCTCGGCGAGATGGCCGCACGAGACGACGGCGTCCGTGACGCCCTCCTCGGCGAGCCAGGACAGCTGGTGCCCGATGATCGGCGTGCCCGTGCCCGGGATCTCCACCATCGGCTTGGGGCGGTCGTCGGTGTACGGGCGCAGCCGCGAGCCCTGGCCGCCCGCCAGGACGACGGCCTGCGTGGGCCGGTGCGGATACGAGTGCGGGCCGTGCGCGGCGGGTTCAGCGGTCGTCATGACCGGAACCCTACGTGCGCACGGCCCGTGGAGGGGCGGGGGACGTGACGGCGGGCGGCCGTCCGTCAGGCCCGGAAGCCGGCCACCCCGGAGGCGAAGGAGGTGTCGCAGACCGGACGGGCGTACGACTGGGCGCGCGCCGGGCCGTAGGCCTGCACGGCGGCACGGCCCAGCGACTTCGCGATCGACATGCAGTACTTCGCCAGCGAGGGCCGCTGGTCGATCTCCTGCTGGAGGTGGGTGAGCGCCGTGCCCGGGTCCTTCTCCTGCAGCTCGACCAGAAGACGGTCGCGCAGGACGTCCTGGGGGGCGCGCGACTTGGCGCGCGCTGACACGTCCTGTGAGGAAGCTGTGAGGACGGAGTCCGAAGAGCCTCCCGACCAGTTGACTCGGGTGACCGCGAGGGTTCCGGAGAGCACCAGCATCACCGGCAGGACGAACGCGAGCGTGCGGGCGGCGCGGCGGGCGGGGCCCCGGCCCCGGGCGCGGCGCGGCTTCTGGGTGTAGGTAGCAGAGTGCGTCACGCGAGTGAGCGTAGCGGTAGGTGATGATTTGGCGACATTTAGTCACTCGACCGAGCGACACGCAACTTGGTTTTGGTGATGAGGTGTTGACGCGCAGTGGTGAAATGTCCGAGTTGCCGGGGTATTTGTCGACAACGTGACCGAACGCGCGGAAGGGCCCCGCACCGAAGTGCGGGGCCCTTCCGTGGACTTCTGCGGCTTCTGCGGCTTCCGCGGCTTCTGCCGGAAGAACCGGGTCAGTCGGTGAGGCGCTCGCCCGTGGAGGTCGAGAACACGTGGGTCTCGCCCGGACGGGGCACGACGTGCAGCTGGGCGCCCTTCTCGGGCACCTGGCGGCCGTTGACCCGGACGACGAGGTCCTTGGTCTCGCCACCGACCTGGGCGGTGCCGTAGACGTAGCCGTCGGCGCCGAGCTCCTCGACGACGTTGACCGAGACGGCGAGGCCGGCCGGGGCGTCGCTGGCGTCCTTGGTGAGGGTCTTCGCGGCCTCGCCGCCGTGCTCGACGATGTCGAAGTGCTCGGGGCGGACACCGACGGTGACCGTGGTGTCACCCTTGTCCGAAGCGGCCTTGAGGGCGTCGCGGTTGACCGGGACGACCGAGTTGCCGAACTTCACGCCGCCGTCGGTGATCGGGACCTCGACCAGGTTCATGGCCGGGGAGCCGATGAAGCCGGCGACGAAGAGGTTGGCCGGGCGGTCGTACATGTTGCGCGGCGAGTCGACCTGCTGGAGCAGACCGTCCTTGAGGACCGCGACGCGGTCGCCCATCGTCATGGCCTCGACCTGGTCGTGGGTGACGTAGACGGTCGTGATGCCGAGGCGGCGCTGGAGCGACGCGATCTGCGTACGGGTCGACACGCGGAGCTTGGCGTCGAGGTTCGACAGCGGCTCGTCCATGAGGAAGACCTGCGGCTCACGCACGATGGCGCGGCCCATCGCGACACGCTGGCGCTGACCACCGGAGAGGGCCTTCGGCTTGCGGTCCAGGTACTCGGTGAGGTCGAGGATCTTCGCGGCCTCCTCGACCTTCTGCCGGATCTCCGCCTTGTTCACGCCGGCGATCTTCAGGGCGAAGCCCATGTTGTCGGCGACGGTCATGTGCGGGTACAGGGCGTAGTTCTGGAACACCATGGCGATGTCCCGGTCCTTCGGCGGCAGGTGCGTGACGTCGCGGTCACCGATGCGGATCGCTCCGCCGTTGACGTCCTCGAGACCCGCGAGCATGCGCAGGGAGGTCGACTTTCCGCAGCCGGAGGGACCGACGAGGACGAGGAACTCGCCGTCCTCGATCTCGATCTCCAGGCCGTCGACCGCGGGCTTGGTGGAACCCGGGTAGACGCGGGTCGCCTTGTCGAACGTGACAGAAGCCATGGCTGTGAAGCCCCCTTCACCGGCAGGAACGTGCCGGACGATCCGTTGTAAAGAAGGTGATCCCCGCCGGGCGATCCCGGAGAGGTGTAGTCCACACGGGTGAACTGATCGGACCGTACCTGGCGCATGCCGGATCTGTCAGTAGTCCGGCGGCTGTGAGATTCGTCGAAATTTTCGACGGAGAGGGCTCCGGCTTTGGTTACACTGCTCGGGCTGCCTCCTTAGCTCAGCTGGTCAGAGCGCCGCTCTTGTAAAGCGAAGGTCGTCGGTTCGAATCCGACAGGGGGCTCGGTACTGACCGGTGGAGACGGGTCACGGCTGTCGGCCGTGGCCCGTCTTCCCGTTCCGGAGGACGGCTCTCCCGGGTCAGTGGCGGCCCGCGACCCGGTCCGCGATCTTCGCCAGGCGCGAGGAGTCCCCGGTGTTCGTGGTCAGCTCCCGGCGGTCGGCCGCGTAGTACGTGGCGTACATGCCGTGCACGCCCAGCCAGCGGAAGGGCTCCGGCTCCCACTTGCGGACCTTGTGGTTGACCCAGGGCAGCGTGGTCAGCTCGGTCGGGCCCGCCTGGCCGGAGTCCTGCTGGACCAGGTCGCGCAGGGTGCGGGCCGCCAGGTTCGCGGTGGCGACGCCCGAGCCGACGTAGCCGCCGGCCCAGCCCAGGCCCGTGGAGCGGTCCAGGGTGACCGTGGCGCACCAGTCGCGCGGGACGCCGAGGACGCCGGACCAGGCGTGGTCGACGCGGACCCCGGCGAGCTGCGGGAAGAAGCGGTGCAGGATCGCGGTCAGGGCCTCGATCGTCTGCGGCTGGGTACGGCCGTCGTTGTCCGTCTTCGAGCCGTAGCGGTACGGGTAGCCGCGGCCGCCGAGCGCGATCCGGTCGTCGGCGGTGCGCTGCGCGTACATGTACGCGTGCGCCATGTCGCCGAGCGTCTCGCGGCCCGCCCAGCCGATCGACTCCCACTGCTCCGCGGAGAGCGGTTCGGTGGCGATCATCGAGGAGTTCATGGGGAGCCAGGTGCGGCGCTGGCCCTTGAGCGAGGCCGTGAAGCCCTCCGTGCAGCGCAGGACGTACGGGGCGCGGACCGTGCCGTAGGGCGTGATGGCGTGCTTCGGCTTGATCTCGGTGACCGGCGTCGACTCGTGGATGGTGACGCCGAGCGCCTCGACGGCCCGCGCCAGGCCCTTGACCAGCTTCACCGGGTGCAGCCGCGCGCCGTGCGGGGTCCAGGTGGAGCCGACCGCGCCCGCGACCCGGATCCGCTCCGCCGTCTCGCGGGCGCCGTGCAGCGTGCGGTCCTTCTCGCCGTACGTCAGTTCGGCCTCGTGGAACGCCTTCAGGCGGGCCAACTGCGCCGGGGTGTAGGCGACTTCGAGGACGCCGCCGTGGTGGATGTCCGCGTCGATCGACTCGGCGCGGGCCGTGTCGACGACCTCGGTGACCGTCTCGTTCATCGCCTGCTGGAGCCGGACCGCCGCCTCGTGGCCGTGCAGCCTGGCGTACCGGTCGCGGCCCGCGATGCCGTTGTAGAGCCAGCCGCCGTTGCGCCCGGAGGCGCCGTAGCCGCAGAACTTCTGCTCCAGGACCGTGATGCGCAGGAAGGGCGCGGCCTTCTTCAGGTAGTACGCCGTCCACAGGCCCGTGTAGCCGCCGCCGACGATCACGACATCGGCGCTCGCGTCGCCGGCCAGGGGCTCGCGGCCGTCGGGGATGCCGTCGTCCGCGTACCAGAACGATATGCCGCCGTTGGCTGTGTGCCCGCCGTTCCCGCTGTTCACGCTGCTCATGCGGCGGGACGCTATCGCACGCGGGTGACGGCTGCCCAGGTCCGGCGCACCGCGGCCGGCGGGCTCCACTCGGCGCCGGGGCGGCCGCGGGTGAGCGGGAAGCAGGCCAGGCCGATCAGGACCGAGGCGAAGTGGCCCAGGTCGGTGAAGGTGCGGCCGGTGACCAGCGGGGCGCCGTAGACGACGAGGACCCCGGCCGCGTACCCGTACCGCCACGGTCGCGCGAAGCGGTACGTGAGGACGGCGACGACGCCCGCGAGCGCGTAACTCACGCCCACGTCAAGGGTGTCGACCATCGATACGGGGGCGTGGCCGTGCCGGATCGCCCACAGCAGGGCGCCCTCGCTGAGGTAGGTGGCGCCGATGTGCGCGGCGCCGAGGACGAGCAGCCAGCGGCCGGTGCCCAGCCAGCGCTCGGCGGGCGCGTGGAAGAGCGTGTAGAGCACCGCGTACGGGAGCCAGCTGCCGCCGTCGATCCACAGCGCGCTCTGCACGAGGACACGGAAGGGGTGGGTGGACAGGGCGTGGATGTTGGTGGAGCGGTCGCCGAGGAACGCGTCGAGGGTGTCCGGGGCCATGTGGCGCATGACGATCGTGGTGACCAGCAGGATCGTCAGCCAGACATAGGTGCCGGGGGCGCTGCGGAGCCAACTCCGCACGGCGTCCCGGGCGGTGCCGAGAAAACGGTGCATGGTCGATTCAGGCACGTCGGTAAGGTCGGGCGGGTGATCGACATTCCGGACGGGCTGGTGCAGTCGCAGTTTACCTACGCGGGGGAGGCCGGGCGGGCGTTCATCGCGGCGCTGCCCGGGCGGGTGGAGGAGATCGTCGAACGGTGGGGACTGCGGGTGGACGGGCCCGCGATGCACGGCATGGCGGCGCTGGTGCTGCCGGTGGTGCGGCGCGCCGACGGGCTGCCCGCCGCGGTGAAGTTCCAGGTCCTCGACGAGGAGACGGAGGGCGAGCCGGTCGCGCTGCGCGTCTGGGGCGGGGACGGCGCCGTCCGGCTGCTCGACCACGACCCGGGCACCGGCACGATGCTGCTCGAACGGCTCGACGCCGGGCGGATGCTGAGCGTCGTGGAGGACTCGCGGGAGGCGGTCGCCGTCATCGCCGGGCTGCTGGCGCGGCTCACGGCCGGGCCCGCGCCGGACGGGATGCGGCGGCTGGCGGACATCGCGGCGCAGATGCTCGCCGAGGTGCCGGGGGCGCTGTCGCGGATCGGGGACCCTTGGCAGCGGGGGATCGTGGCGGACTGCGCCGCGGCGCTGCGGGAGGTCGCGGCCGACGGTGCCGGGGACCGGCTGCTCCACTGGGACCTGCACTTCGAGAACGTGCTGGCGACCGTCGACGGGCGTGCGCCCTGGGTCGCCATCGACCCGAAGCCGCTCGCCGGTGATCCCGGGTTCGATCTGTGGCCCGCGCTGAACAACCGGTTCGACAGCGATGAGGTCGTGTGGCGGTTCGAGGCGATGACGGGGGTGCTGGGGCTGGACCGGGAGCGGGCTCGGGGGTGGACGTTGGGGCGGGTGGTGCAGAACGCGTTGTGGGATGTCGAGGACCAGCGGGCGCTTGCCGCTGATGACCTGGAGATCGCGCGGAGGCTGCTGGGGAGGTGACCCGGGGGCGTGTACCGGTTCTCCGGCTGACGGCCGGTGGCCTCTTCTCGCGCCACCGGAGCCGCGGACGAGCGGCGTAATCTGCGCGGATGATTCGTACAGCCACGCCCCACGACATCCCTGTCATTCACGCGATGATCCGCGAACTCGCCGAGTACGAGAAGGTGCCCGGCGAGGCGCGGGCCAGTGAGGAGCAGTTGCGGGAAGCCCTGTTCGGGGAGCGGCCCGCGGCCTTCGCGCACATCGCCGAGAACACCGAGGGCGCGCCCGTCGGATTCGCGCTGTGGTTCCTGAACTTCTCCACCTGGCGCGGCGTCCACGGCATCTACCTGGAGGACCTGTACGTCCGCCCGGAGGCCCGCGGCGGCGGCCACGGAAAGGCGCTGCTCACCGAACTCGCGCGGATCTGCGTCCAGCGGGGCTACGAGCGTCTGGAGTGGTCGGTGCTGAACTGGAACCAGCCCTCGATCGACTTCTACCGGGCACTCGGGGCCCGGCCGCAGGACGAGTGGACGGTCTACCGGCTGACCGACGGGGCGCTGGCCGCGCTCGGCGGCTGAGCCTCACGGTTCCAGGACCACCTTGCCCGTCGTACCCCTGGATTCGAGAGCCCGGTGGGCCGCGGCGGCCTCGGCCAGCGGGAAGCGGCTGACGGCCGGGTCCAGGACGCCGCGGGACGCCAGGTCGAGGGCGGCGAGTTCCAGGGCGCGCATCGGGTTCGCGCCGCCGGCCCGCCGCAGCATCTCGGGGCCGAGCGTCGGCACCTGGGTGATGCCGCGCCGGGCCGCCTCCGCCTCGTCGAGCAGGAGCGGGCCCGCTCCGTCGCCCATGCCCTGGGCGGACCAGCCGAAGATCAGGTGCTGCCCGCCGGGGCCGAGCAGGCCGAGCGCGGCGGCCGTGGCGGCGCCGCCGACCCCGTCGAAGAGGACCGTGACCCGCCGCTCGCCCAGGAACTCCCGTACGCGGGCGGGCCAGTCGGGGTCGGTGTAGTCGAGGGCGAGGTCGGCGCCGTTGGCCTCGACCCGGCCCGTCTTGGCGGGGCCGCCGGCCAGCCCGACGACGGTGCCGCCCGCGTGCTTCACGTACTGCACGAGCAGCGTGCCGACGCCGCCCGCCGCCGCGGGGATCAGGGCGACGGTGTCCGGGGTGACGGTGGTGAAACCGAGGATGCCCAGGGCGGTGCGGCCGGTGCCGATCAGGGCCACCGCCCGCGCCGCGTCGAGCGCGGCCGGGATCTCGTGCAGGCGGGCCGCGTCGGTGACGGCGAGTTCGGCGTAGCCGCCGGGGACGAGCCCCAGGTGGGCGACGACCCGCTTGCCGAGCCAGGCGGGGTCGGTGTCCGCGCCGAGCGACTCGACGGTGCCGGCGACCTCGCGGCCCGGGATCGTGGGCAGTGCCGGAAGCTCGGGGGCCGGGCCCCGGACGCCCTGTCGGAGGGCGGCGTCGAGCAGGTGCACGCCGGCCGCCTCGACCGCGATGCGGACCTGGCCGGGGCCCGGCTCGGGGTCCTCGGTCTTCTCGTACGTGAGGTGCTCGGCGGGGCCGAAGGCGTGCAGACGTATGGCGTGCATGGGCGCTCCCGTGGATCGACGGCCGAGTTCTGCGGTGCCGGGTGGCCAGTCTTCGACCTCAAGTTCTGTTGAGGTCAAGGCGATGTCAGTGGGGGAGTGCAGCATGGGGGCATGGCGACGGAACGGCGTGGTGCGGCGGCGAAGGTGAAGAGGGCGCGGCGGCCGGAGGTGCGGCTGCCTCCGCTCGTGCCCTGGCAGGGCGCGGGCCTGGAGCCGGACGGGGACTACGACGGGGTGGAGTTCCGGGACATGGACTTCACCGGGCAGGAGGGGATCGGGGCGCGGTTCATGGACTGCGCGGTGGAGGGGTGCGCGTTCGACGAGGCGGGGCTCGCGCGGGCCCGGATCATCGACTCGACGCTGACCGGGATCAGAGGCGTCGGCACCGATCTGGCGGGGGCGACGCTGCGGGACGTCGAGGTGGTCGACGCGCGGCTCGGCGGTGTGCAGCTGCACGGGTCGGTGCTTGAGCGGGTGGTGATCCGCGGCGGCAAGATCGACTGTCTGAACCTGCGCACGGCGCGGCTGAAGGACGTCGTCTTCGACGGATGCGTGCTGGTCGAGCCGGACTTCGGGGGAGCGCGCCTGGAGCGGGTGGAGTTCACCGGGTGCGTGCTGAAGGAGGCGGACCTGACGGGCGTGACGCTGGTCGACGTCGACCTGCGGGAGGCCGCCGAGCTGGGCATCGCGCGCGGGGTCGACCGGCTGGGCGGGGCCGTGATCTCGCACGGGCAGCTGTTCGACCTGGCGGGGGCGTTCGCGGCGCAGGTGGGGGTGCGCGTGATCTGAGGCCGCTACGGCAGGCGCGGGAAGCGGGCCTGGAGGTCCCAGATCGCCGGGTTGTCGGCCAGGTCCTCGTGCATGTCGGTGAGGTCGGCGATCAGGTCGTGCAGGAAGTCCCGGGCCTCGCGGCGCAGCGCGGAGTGGGAGAAGGTCAGCGGGGGCTCGTGGCCCGGCATCCAGTCGGCCTCGATGTCGACCCAGCCGAAGCGGCGCTCGAAGAGCATGCGGTCGGTGGACTCGGTGAAGTCCAGCTCCGCGTACTGCGGGGTCGCCGAGCGGCTGCCGCGCGGGTCCTTGTCGAGCTGCTCGACGATGTCGCACAGCGCCCAGGCGAAGTCCAGGACCGGCACCCATCCCCAGGCTGTGGACAGTTCCCGGTCGGCCTTGGTGTCGGCCAGGTACACGTCGCCGCAGAACAGGTCGTGGCGCAGCGCGTGGACGTCCGCGCGGCGGTAGTCCGTCTGCGGGGGGTCCGGGAAGCGGCGGGAGAGGGCGTAGCCGATGTCGAGCACGGGTCGATGGTGTCATGCCCGGTCACGGCAGCAGGCGCTGCTCCTTCGCGACCGCCACGGCGCCCGCCCGGGTGTCCACGCCGAGCTTGTCGTAGATCCGGCCCAGGTGGGTCTTGACGGTGGCCTCGCTGATGAACAGGGCCTTGGCGATCTCGCGATTGCCCAGGCCGTGGGCGAGCTGGGCGAGGATGTCGCGTTCGCGGTCGGTGAGGGTGGGGCGGGGCTTGCGCATGTTCGCCATCACGCGGGAGGCCACCGGTGCCGAGAGGGCCGTCCGGCCTTGTGCCGCCGCGTGGATCGCCGCGAAGAGTTCTTCCGGGCGCTCGGCCTTGAGGAGGTAGCCCGTGGCGCCGGCCTCGATGGCGCGGGTGATGTCGGCGTCGGTGTCGTAGGTGGTCAGGACCAGGACGTGGGGGGTGGGTTCCGGGCCCGTGGTGAGGCGGCGGGTGGTTTCGACTCCGTCGATGCCCGGGCCCAGCTGGAGGTCCATCAGGACGACGTCGGGGTGGAGTTTCGCCGTCAGCGCGATGGCTTCTTCGCCGGTGCCTGCCTCGCCGATCACTTCGATGTTCTCGGCGCTGTCGAGGAGGGCGAGGAGGCCCGCTCTGACGACCACGTGGTCGTCGCAGAGCAGGAGGCGGACCGGGGGTGTCATGTGTTGGCTCCTCGGGGTGGGCGGGTGGGTTTGTCGGGTGCGGGTGCGGGTGCGTGGGGGCTGGTCGCGCAGTTCCCCGCGCCCCTGTTGGGTTGTCGTTCGTCCGCGGGCCGGTGGCCGCTTCTCGCGCAGTTCCCCGCGCCCCTGAGGCATGCGCTTCGCGCAGCCTCTCCCTGAGGCAGCGCTTCGCGCGCCTCTCCGTCGGAGGCTGCGGTTGCGCGCCTCTCTGATGAGATGGCGCACGCAGTGCGCATCTCAGGGGCGCGGGGAACTGCGCGGCCAGCCCCCACCGGGGCCGCGGACGAGGGGGATCGAGGCGGAGAGGACGGTGCCCTCGCCGGTGGCGGACTCGATGGCGAGGTCGCCCCCGAGCTGCCGCACCCGGGCTCGCATGGCCGCCAGGCCGTGCCCCCGCACCCCGGGCACCACATCCACCCCGGCATCGAACCCGCACCCGTCGTCGGCGACATCCAGCACCACCTGATCGTCCAGCAGCGTGAGCGTGACCGCCGCGCCGGAGGCCCCGGCATGCTCCCGTACGTTCGCCAGCGCCCCCTGCGCGATGCGCAGCAGCGCCGCCTCGACCCGGTCGGGAAGCCGTCCGAGCCCGGCCCGCTCACCGGCGTCGATGTGGACCCGCACCGTCAGCCGCTCCCCGGACTCGCGGGCGGCCACCGTGCGCAGCGCCTGTTCGAGACCGTGGGCCAGGTCGGCGGGGGCCAGATCCTGCACGAAGCGGCGGGCCTCGGTGAGGTTGTGGTCGGCGATGGACGCGGCGGTGTGCACATGGGTGCGGGCCTTGCCGGGGTCGGAGGCCCAGACCCGTTCGGCGGCCTGGAGCAGCATCTGCTGGCTGGACAGGCCCTGCGCGAGGGTGTCGTGGATCTCCATGGACAGCCGCTGCCGCTCGGCGAGGGTGCCCGCCCTGCGCTCGGCGGCGGCCAGCTCGCGGCGGGTGCGGATCAGGTCGTCGATGAGGGCGCGCTGCCGGGCCGCCTGCCGCTGCATCTGGAGGAAGACACCGGCGGCGACCATGGCGACGATGGGCGGGCCGAGCACCAGGTCCGGGTCCCAGCGCCCGGCGAGCCGCACCTGGGAGGCGATGACCAGACCGGTCAGCAGCGCCACCAGGATCAGCGCCGCGCGCGTGGGCAGGGTGCGCAGGCCGGTGTAGAAGAGCGGGATCCCGACCCAGGCGAAGCTCGGCGCGAGGACGACGAGCACCACGACCACGGCGACCACGAGCGACAGCCACACCCGCTGCCGGACGGTGGAGCGGCGCGGGCCCGCCCAGGCGATCCCGACGACGTAGAGCACGGCGAGGACGGCGCTGAAGGCGATGATCCACGGGGTGCGGGCGCCGCCCGGGTGGCGCAGCAGGAAGCGGGCCAGGGCGACCGCGAGCAGCAGGAAGAACGCGGCGTGCATGAGGGCGGCGAGCCACCGGCTGTCCGTCGCCCCGGCCTCCGCGCCGGCGACGTCGTCGGACTCCCTCATGGCCACCTCCCGTACCGCTCCGAACTGGGCAAACACTCCCATTGTCGAGGGTGGTCACGCCCCCGGGGTCAACCGATCGGATGACCCCGGCATCGGCCGCCCGGCAGCCGCCGAGCAGCCGGAACGCCGACGGGAACGGGCCGGTTCCGGACCCAGCATGGAGTGCAGAAGGAACGCACGCCCCGCCCTCCAGGAGTTGAATCGCATGGCCTCCCTGAAGAACATGTCCCGCCGCGCCCGCATCGCCACCGGCGGTGCCGTCCTGGCCGCCGTCGCCGCCGGCACCCTCGGCACGGTCTCCGCGAACGCCTCGGCCCCGGCCGCCGCGCCCGCCGCCAACGTGAAGAGCGCGACGACCACCACCTCCACGCACCTGACGATCGACGCCGCGAACAAGGCCGCGCAGGCCGCGCTGCACGCCGCCGAGAAGGAGAACCAGAAGGTCTCCGTCGCCGTCGTCGACCGCAACGGCAACACGATCCTGACCCTGCGCGGCGACGGCGCCGGCCCGCAGTCCTACGAGTCCGCCGAGAAGAAGGCGTACACCGCCGTCTCCTGGAACGCGCCCACCTCCGAGCTGGCCAAGCGCCTGGAGAGCACGCCGAACCTGAAGGACATCCCCGGCACCCTGTTCCTCGCGGGCGGTGCCCCCGTCACCGCCAAGAACGCCCCGATCGCCGGCATCGGCGTGGCCGGCGCCCCCTCGGGCGACCAGGACGAGAAGTTCGCCCAGGCCGGCGTCGCCGCGCTCCGCTAGACCGGGTTGCCGGGTGAGTGCAGCCCCCAGGGGCGCGGGGAACCGCGCGACCAGCCACACTCGACCCGCACCCTCGAACGCATGACACGCCCCTCCGGCGCGAGGTCACGGGGCTCTGCCCCGGACCCCGCTCCTCGATCGCCGGAGGGGCTTGACCTGGAGCCCGCTCATGAACGACCGCGACCGCACCCTGCTCGACGCCGCAGCCCAGGGCGACACCGAATCCGTCCGCACCGCGCTGGCGGCCGGCGCCGACCCCGGGACCCGGGACGCCCACCGCCGCACGCCCCTTCTCCTCGCCGCGCTGCACGACCACGTACCGGCGGCGGAAGCCCTCGTCGCGGCGGGCGCCGACCCGAACGCGCAGGACGACCGGTCCGACAGCCCGTGGCTGGTCACCGGCGTCACCGGCTCCGTCGCCATGATGCGCGCCCTGCTCCCGGCGGGCCCCGACCTGAAGGTCATCAACCGCTTCGGCGGCATCTCCCTCATCCCGGCGTCCGAACGCGGCCACGTCGACTACGTGCGGGCCGTGCTCCGCGAGACCGACATCGACGTCGACCACGTCAACCGGCTCGGCTGGACGGCCCTTCTGGAGGCCGTGATCCTCGGTGACGGCGGCCGCGCGCACCAGGAGATCGTCGAGCTGCTGATCACGGCGGGCGCCACCCCCGGCCTCCCGGACGGCGACGGCGTCACGCCCCTGGAGCACGCCGAACGCCGCGGGTTCACCCGGATCGCCGGTCTGCTGAGGGCCGTACGGTGAAACGCCTCGCGCTCGCCGCGGCGGCCGCCGCCGTCCTGGCGGCGGGCTGCGCGACCCAGACCCCCCAGACCTCCGACACCCCCGGCCCCAGCGCCAGTACGACCACGAGCGCGAGCGCTCAACCGGACCGCGCGCCGCGCGGGACCCCGGCCGGCACCCTCCTCGTCGCCGACTTCGGCGCCGACACCGTCAGCTTCGTCGACCCCGACAAGGGGGTCACCGACACGGTGACCGTGGGCCGCGCGCCCTACGGTCTCGTCGTCGGTGACGACGGCCGGGCCTGGGTGGCCACCGCCGAGGGCGTCGCCGTCGTCGACACCGCCACCCGTGAGCGCGTCGCACGTGTCCCGTACGCGACGAAGCACCTCGGCCCGGTCACCGGCGGCGAGTACCGCGGCGGCGGCACGGGCATCGCGCTCGCCCCCGACGGCCGGCACGTGTACGTCGGGGTCAACGTCCCCGACGGGAACGGCACGTTGGAGACCGTCGACACCCGCACCCTCCGCGTCACCGACACCGCCGGGGTCGGCCGCCGCCCCTTCGACGTGGACGTCTCGCGCGACGGCCGCGAGGTGTACGCGACGGACCACGACTCCTTCGACGTCACCGTCCTCGACACCGGCAGCGGCGACACCCGCCGCATCGAGGTCGCCCCCTACGGCACCGAGGGCGGCCTCGGCTCCTGGCTCAAGCCGCACTACACCGCCGTACGCCCCTCGGACGGGAAGCTGCTGCTGCCCTTCGAGGGCGAGAAGCTGGTCGTCGTCGACCCGGAGACGGGCCGTTCCCGCGTCGAGCGGATGACGGCGAACACGCACCAGCACGGCGTCACCGTCACCCCCGACGGCACCCTGTTCGTCGTCGGCACCGGCCCCATCGACCCCGCCGAGGACGAGGGCCCGTCCCTGACCGTCCGCGCGAAGGACGGCCGGGAGAAGGTGATCCCCCTCGACGGTCCGCACGAGGACGTCGCCGTCTCCGCCGACGGCCGCACGGCGTACGTCACCGGCGGCTTCACCCGCGACGGCTACTGGAACGGGATCACCGTCGTCGACGTCGACAGCGGCGACACGCGCCGACTGGCGGCGGGGGAGCGGCCGTTGGGCATCGCCGTCCTCTGACGGCCGTACCGGCAGCCGCAGGACACAGGACACAGGGCACAGGACATACGGGGCCATAGGGTGTGGGGGTGCGCAGACGCCCCCGCTCCCGGACCCGCTCCCTCGCCCTGATCGCCGCCGCTCTGCTCTCCGTCGCGGCCTGCGGCGGCGGGGTCCACGGTTCGCCCGGCGCCTCGGGCCTGCGCGACCCGTACTTCCCGAAGCTGGGCAACGGCGGCTACGACGTCAGCCACTACTCCCTGAACCTCGCCTACGACCCGGACACCCACCGCCTCAAGGGCACCGCCGCCATCACCGCGACCGCCCGCCAGGACCTCAGCGCCTTCAACCTCGACCTGCACGGGCTCACGGTCACCGGGGTCACCGTCGACAAGAAGCGGGCGACGAGCCGGCGCGCCGGGAACGAGCTGACGGTCCGCCCGTTCGGCGAACTGCCGAAGGGGCACACCTTCCGTACGGTCGTGCGCTACTCCGGCGAACCCGCCACCATCACCGACGCCGACGGCTCCGAGGAGGGCTGGCTGCGCACCGCCGACGGCGCGCTCGGCCTCGGCGAACCGACCGGCTCGATGGCCTGGTTCCCCGGCAACCACCACCCTTCCGACAAGGCGACGTACACCATCGCGGTGAGCGTCCCGCAGGGCGTGAAGGCCGTGTCCAACGGGGAGTTGACGGGCACCAAGCGGTCCGCGTACGGCACGAGCACCACCTACACCTGGCGTGTCACCCAGCCGATGGCGAGTTACGTGGCCACGGTCGCGATCGGCAAGTTCGAGACGCACGCGTCCCGGACGCCGGCCGGGCTGCCCGTGTACACCGCGGTCGACCCCGAGGAGGCGGAGGCGAGCGCCAAGGTCCTCGCCCGGCTGCCCGAGGTCGTCGACTGGGAGACGCGGACCTTCGGCGCGTACCCGTTCTCCTCCACCGGTGCGATCGTCGAGCGCGAGGGCGACGCCGGGTACGCGCTGGAGACGCAGAACCGGCCCGTCTTCCCCGGCGCCCCCGATCTGGGCCTGCTCGTCCACGAGTTGGCCCATCAGTGGTACGGCGACTCGGTCACCCCGAAGACCTGGCGCGACATGTGGCTCAACGAGGGTTTCGCCACGTACGCCGAGTGGCTGTGGGAGGAGCAGCACGGCGGCGACAGCGCCCAGGACTCCTTCGAAGCGGCGTACGACCACGCGGCGGACTCGGCCGTCTGGGCCTTCCCGCCCGCCGATCCGCCGAGCGCCGCGCACATCTCCGACTCGCCGGTCTACGAGCGCGGTGCGATGGTCCTCCACCGCGTCCGGCAGACCATCGGCGACACCAAGTTCTTCGCCCTGCTGAAGAGTTGGCCCGCCGACCACAAGTACGGCAACGCCGACACCCACGACTTCACCGCGTACGTGGAGCACGCGAACCCCGCGAAGAGGACCGCGCTGGCCGAGGTCTGGAAGGACTGGCTCTACGGCAAGGGCAAGCCGGACGCGCCGGACGCGCCGGACGAGTCCTGAGCGGTGGGGGCCAGCGGCTTGCGCAGTACCCGGCAGGGGCGGCCGAGCCGGCGGTCGCGGCGGCGCGCGATCTCCTCGTAGCCGAGAGCGGTCCAGAAGGCGAGGCCGGCGGGGTTGTTGTCGAGCACGGCGAGCCGTACGGCGGTGCGGCCGGCCCGCCGGAAGCGCTCCTCGACGGCGAGCGCCGTGCCGCGCCCGTGCCCGCTTCGGTGGCGGCGGGCGTCGACGAGCAGCAGGCCGATCCACGGGTCCGGGTCGGCCGGGTCCGGATGGCGGGCGAGGGTCAGCGCGACCGCGACGAGCCGTCCCCCGGCGTCCCGGGCGAGCAGCGCCTCGGCGCCGGGCGCGGCCTGTTCCTCGGCGAGGGTGGCGGCGACCTGCTCCGCGGTGATCGCGTCGGGGTCGGGGAAGTCGCCGCTGAGCGCGAAGAACTCACGGTTCGAGGCGTACAGGGCGGTCAGCTCGGCGAGGAGGGGGCGGCCGGGAGGGTGGGTGAGGGGGCTGATGTCCACGGGGAGAGCGTAGGCGTGGGCGAAAGGGGACGGGCCCCGGAAGGATCCGGGGCCCGTGCACCTCAGGAACTCTGGAACGCGGCTGCGTCAGACGTTCACGCCGAAGTCCTGGGCGATGCCGACCAGGCCCGAGGCGTAGCCCTGGCCGACCGCGCGGAACTTCCACTCGGCGCCATTGCGGTACAGCTCGCCGAAGACCATCGCCGTCTCCGTCGCCGCGTCCTCGGAGAGGTCGTAGCGGGCGATCTCGGCGCCGCCGGCCTGGTTGAGGATGCGGATGTACGCGTTGCGCACCTGGCCGAAGTTCTGCGAGCGGGTCTCCGCGTCGTAGATCGAGACCGGGAAGACGATCTTGTCGACGTCGGCGGGCAGGCCCGCCAGGTTGACGTTGATCGCCTCGTCGTCGCCGTCGCCCTCACCGGTGCGGTTGTCGCCGGTGTGCACGATCGTCTGGTCCGGCGTCTGCTTGTTGTTGAAGAAGACGAAGTGGCCGTCGGAGTAGACCTTGCCCTGCGTGTTCACCGCGATGGCGGAGGCGTCCAGGTCGAAGTCGGTACCGGTGGTGGTGCGGACGTCCCAGCCGAGGCCCACGGTGACGGCGGTCAGGCCCGGAGCCTCCTTGGTGAGCGAGACGTTGCCACCCTTGGACAGGCTTACAGCCATGGTTCGGGAGTCCCTTCCCTCGTTAAATGCGTGGCGTACGGGTGTACGTGCGTAGCCGAAGCTACTCGTACCCGTATGAACGCGATGCGGGGTGGGGAAGGTTCCAGGTCTCTTTACTTTCTTTACCCGCGTTTCGGGCGGGGGGAAATCCGGGTGACGGGCGGTGTCCCGACGCGCGACCATGGAGCCATGTCCGGTCCTTATCCCATCCGCGGCTCGGTCGTCCTTCCGGAGGCCGAGCTGGTCTGGCGTTTCTCGCGGTCGTCCGGGCCGGGCGGGCAGCACGTCAACACGTCTGATTCGCGGGTGGAGCTGTCCTTCGACCTGGCGAACACCCGGGCGCTGCCCGAGGTGTGGAAGGCGCGGGCGCTGGAGCGGCTCGGGTCGCGTCTGGTGGGCGGGGTGGTGACCGTACGGGCGTCCGAGCACCGTTCGCAGTGGCGCAATCGGGAGACGGCCGCCGTGCGGCTCGCCGCGCTGCTTGCCGAGGCCACGGCGCCGCCGCCGAAGCCTCGCCGGGCCACCAAGGTTCCGCGGGGTATCAATGAGCGCCGCCTCCGCGAGAAGAAGGCCCGCTCCGACACCAAGCGCGGCCGCGCGGGCCGTGACTGGTAGCCCCGACTTCTTCGTCCGCGGCCCCGGTGGGGGCTGGTCGCGCAGTTCCCCGCGCCCCTGAAAGGCCTGCGGCCTTCAGGGGAGGCTGCGCGGAGCGCATGCCTCAGGGGCGCGGGGAACTGCGCGAGAAGAGGCCACCGGCCGTCAGCCGACCGACAAGCAAGGTCACCCCAGCCCCCGGTACCGTCCCCGGAAATACATCAGGGGGCCGCCGTCGGCGCTGGGGAGGGCGGCGCCCAGGACGCGGCCGATGTACAAGGTGTGGTCCCCCGCGACAACCCGCTGCTCCGTCCGGCACTCCAGCGTCGCCAGCGCGCCGCCCACCAGCGGAGCGTCCGTGTGCTCACCGCGTATGTACGGAATGTCCTCGAACAGCAGCCGGTCGCTGATGCGGCCCTTCATCGCGAAGCGCCCCGCGATGTGACTCTGCGACTCCGACAGCAGCGACACCGCCCAGAGCGGCTGCTCCTCCAGCAGATCGTCCATGCGGGAGCCGTTGCGCAGGGAGACCATCACCAGCGGCGGATCGAGGGACACCGACATGAAGGCCGTGGCCGTCATGCCCGCGTCCTCGCCCGGAGGCGCCCCGGCGTCGTCGGGGTCGAGCGGGGCCTCGCGTGCGGTCAGCAGAACGACACCCGCGGCGAGGCGGGACAGGGCGGCGCGGAATTCGTCGTTGCTCACCCCCTCAGCATGCCCGGGGGAGCGTGGTGCGGCGGTGGCGGGAGTGGCAGGGAGAGTCTTCAGCACGACTCCGACGCTAACCGGCGGGTACGGTGCCCCACATCGGGCCGAGGGCCGAGAGGGGACCTAGGTCCCTCGGCGTACCTTCAACAGATGGAGCCGTTCAGGAAACGCACAGGATGCGACCGGGTATGCTCCTCAATCCTTCATGTTTTGCTGTGACTTGAGTCACAGGAGCCTATTTTTGTTGACCCTGTGTACCGAGTGGGCAGCGCGCTGTGATTCAGTGGCGGTCGACACTGCGAGATGAACGTGCTGCTGCACGTGCGCGGGGAAAGAGCCGATCAGAGTACTGGAGTGCTGTCGAGGTCTCGGGGAGAGCTGAGCATGGAGACCGAGTCGGAGCCCTACGTCCGTCTTGCGACCCTGCGGCAGCTGCACCACGTGATGGCGGACATGAACGCCGCCCGCAGCCTCGCCGACACCCTGCAGACCGTCGCCGACGGGGTCGTGAACGGACTGGGCTACGAGCTGGCGTGCGTCAACCTCGTACGCCCCGACGGTGATCTCGTCGTCGCCGCCTTCTCCGGCAATTCGGCCGCCGAGGCCCTCATCACCGGCCGCGTCGGCTCCCGCGCCGCCTGGGACCGCAGGCTCACCATGGGCGAGCGCTGGGGCGAGCTGTGCTTCATACCGCACACCGAGGGCTGGGTCCTCGACGAGGACGACGTGCCGCAGTGGTTCACCGACGGGCCGCCGCCCCGCTTCGAGGACGAGTGGCACCCCTCCGACCGCCTCTTCGCCCCGATGTACGCGACCGGCGCGGCCGGCGGCGAGCTGATCGGCGTCATATCGGTGGACCGCCCGCGCAACGGCCGGATACCCGGCGCCTGGGGCCGCGAGGCCCTCCAGATGTACGCCTTCCAGGCCGCCATCGCCATCAGCAACGCCCGGCTGCGGGCCAACATGCAGCGCGCCCTGGTCCGCCTGGAGCGCGAGCAGCAGGCCCTGCGCGCCAGCGAGGAGAGCTTCCGGCAGGCCTTCGAGTACGCGCCCTCCGGCATGGCCATCGCCGAGCTGGGCGGCGACCAGCACGGCCGGATCCTGCGGACCAACGACGCGCTGTGCCGGCTCCTCGGGCGGCCCGCCTCCGCGATGCGCCGCTACTCCTTCTCCGACCTCGTGCACCCCGAGGACATCGGCACCCTGCTGCGCACCTCCGCCGAGGGCGGCCGCGCCGAGCTGCGGCTCGGGCGGCGCGACAGCACGTACGTCTGGGTCTCGCTGCGCAACTCGGTGGTGGCCGACGCCGCCGACGGGCCGCGCTTCCTGCTCACCCACGTCGAGGACATCGAGGACCGCAAGCGCCGCGAGCTGCACCTTGCCCACCGCGCCTCCCACGACTCCCTGACCGGCCTGCCGAACTCGGCGGAGCTGCGCTCCCGGCTCGGGGCCCGGCTCTGCCGCCGCCCCCAGGAGCAGCTGCCCAGCGCCGTCGACTCCCTCGACGCGGCCTACGGCGACCCCATCGGCCACGACTTCGACTACGGCGGGGCCGCCCTGCACCGCACCGGGCACTCCTCGGGCCTCTACGAGGGCTTCGACCACCATGTGCACGTGGCGGCGCCGGGCGGCGACGAGACGACCGACGACGGCACCAAGGGCCTCGCCGTGCTCTTCTGCGACCTCGACGGCTTCAAGTCGATCAACGACCGCTTCGGGCACAACGCGGGCGACGCCGTCCTCATCGAGGTGGCCCGCAGGCTGACCAGCGGCGTGCGCGACGGGGACACGGTGGCCCGGCTCGGCGGCGACGAGTTCGTGGTGCTCGCCGACGGGCTCGGCCGCGCCGATGCACAGGACCTCGCCGTCAGGCTGCGCAATGCCATCATTCCGCCGATTCGGGTGGACGGCAGGGCAGTGCGGGTGGGGGCCAGTTTCGGCATCGGCTGGGCGCACTGCGGGATGACGGCGGAAGAAGTGCTGCAATCCGCTGACCAGCGGATGTACGTGGAGAAAAGATCACGTGCCAAGCAGCACCGGCGAGCGGGCTGAGCGACGGAACGCCCGAATTCTCATCCATCTGTGAGGTCAAGGCCACTCCTTGGGGTCACTCGCAGCGGGTACGCTCGCCCGGGTAAGCAAACGCGTAGGGAGTGATCAGGGATGGCGCCCGGCAACAACGGCGCGAGCACCACGCCCGAGGACGACGATCCGTTCGGCTATCTGTACGCCGACGGGCAGGCGGCCGGGGCGACCCCGCCGAACGGCGGGGGCGGCGGCTACGGCTACCCGAACTCCCGCTCCTTCAACCAGGTCCGCACGGTGGGCGAGCGTCAGTACGGGCAGCAGCAGGTGCCGCCGCAGCAGACCCAGCCCACCCAGGCGTACCACCAGCCGAACGCCCACTACCAGGCACCGGAGACGATGCCCGGTGGCGGCGCTCCCACGCAGCCGGGACCGCCGCGCGCCTCGCGCGGCGGCGGTGGCGGCCAGGGCCCCAACACCAAGGCGCTGCTGATCGGCGCGGTCGCCGTCGTGGCCGCCGTGGTGATCGGCATCAGCATCGCCATGATGAGCAACGGCTCGGAGGACGACAAGAACGCCGACGCGGGCGCCAAGCCCTCCGGCGACTCCCAGTCGGTGCAGCCCAGCGAGTCCGCGTCCTCGGGCACGTCGGACGACGCCGAGGACCTGCCGAAGGCGGACGCCAAGGGGCTGACCCTGTCCGGCGGTCCCGTCGCCGCGAGCGACGTGAAGGGCGCGAAGGCGGCCGGCGGCGAGTACGTCGCGGGCTTCAACAAGGTCGGTGCGAAGGTCGACTGGACCGTCACCGTCCCCAAGGCCGGCGACTACCGCCTCTACGTGCGCTACGGCATCCCCGGCGAGCCCGCCGACGCCACCTTGAACATCAACTCGAAGGCCAACTCCCAGCCGATCGGCATGAAGAACTTCATCAACTCGCCGAAGGGCGACTGGGAGAAGGGCTGGCAGTCGACGTGGGCCCCGGTCACCCTGACCAAGGGCACCAACGTCATCGAGCTGGAGTGCGCCGACGGCAACAAGTGCAACGCCAACATCGACCAGCTCTGGCTCCAGTGACCGGTGGGGACCCTGGACTCAGGGTCCCCACACCGCGACGCTCTTGACCTTCCAGGGCGTCTTGTCCGTGTAGTGGCCGGGCTTGATGTCGAAATGGCTGCCGTAGCACCCGGTGTCGCTGTACAGGGTGATGCGCCTGTTGCTCTGGTTGGACACCGAGCGCGCGTTCTTCCCTCCGTCACAGCCCGGATCGTTCTTGTAGGTGTCGGCCCGGCCCGTGAAGTGCGCGGATTTTCGCGCGTGTCCGCCGGTGCGGTCAGGCCGCCCCGGCTCGCTCCGACACCGTCACCCGGGTGACCAGGTCGTCGTAGGTCTTGCGGTCGAACTCGCCCGCGACCGGGGACACCACCGTCGCCGCCGACAGTGCCACCGCGCGGGCCAGGCGCTCGGGCCACGGCAGGTGTTCGGCGTGGCCCGAGAGCAGGCCCGCCACCGCCGAGTCGCCGGCGCCCGTCGGGTTGCCGGAGAGGCGGTCGGGGGCCGGGGCGCGCCAGGTGCCGTCCGGGGTGAGGGCGCACAGGCCCTCGGCGCCCAGGGAGGCGACGACGGCGTGGGCGCCGCGTCTGCGGGTGTCCTTCATCGCCTGCAACGGCTCGTGGGAGCCGGTGAGTTCGGCCAGCTCGTCCGCGTTCGGCTTGACGATGTCGGGGCGGGCGGCGACGCCCCGGCGCAGCGGTTCGCCGCTGGTGTCCAGGAGTACGGGGACGGAGGCGGCCCGCGCGGCCCGGATCAGCGTCGCGTAGGCGCCCACCGGGACGCCCGGCGGCAGGCTGCCGCACAGGGCCACCGCCGAGGCGGAGCCGAGCAGATCCTCGTACGCCTCCTGGAAGGCCGCCCACTCGGCGGGGGCGACCTGCGGGCCCGGCTCGTTCAGCTGGGTCGTGTCGCCCGTCGTGGTGTCCACCACGGCGACCGTGCGGCGGGTCGAACCGTGGACGGGCACCAGGGCGTCAGAAATCCGCTCCCCGCCGCGCAGTTGGTCCTGGAGGGCGCGGCCGGTGGCGCCGCCCACGAAGCCGGTGACGGTCACCTCGTGGCCGAGGGCGGCGAGCACCCGTGCCACGTTCAGCCCCTTGCCGCCGGGGCGTTCGGTGACCTCGGTGACCCGGTGCGAGGTGTGCGGGCGCAGGGACCGCACCCGGTAGGTGATGTCGAGTGCGGTGTTCAGTGTGACCGTGAGGATCACAGGACCTCACCCCCCGATACGAGCGCGTGCGTACTTTCAGTGACGGGGGTCGATCATGCCAAAGTCAAGGCGGTTGGCCCAGACCTCGGGCCAACCGCCGTGACAGCGCGCTGAGTTACGGGGCGACCAGCCACTCGCCCTTGCGCATCACGCCCTTGACCTCGAACTCCTCGTCCAGGACCACGAGATCGGCGTCCTTGCCGGGCTCCAGCGAGCCGACCGTGTCGTATACGCCGAGCAGCCGCGCCGGGTTGGCCGAGATGGCCCGTACGACGTCGTCGACCGGCAGCCCGTCGACGGTGACGCCCCGCTTGAACGCGCGGTCCAGGGTGAGCGTGGAGCCCGCGATGGAGCCGCCCTCCACCAGCCGGGCCACGGAGTCCTTCACCTCGACCTCCATCGGGCCGAGCATGTAGCGGCCGTCGCCGAACCCGGCGGCGTCCATCGCGTCGGTGATGAACGCGACCCGGTCGGCGCCCTTGTGGTGGAAGGCGAGTTCGAGGGCGGCCGGGTGCAGGTGGGTGCCGTCGTTGATCAGCTCGACCGTGATCCGCTCGTCCTCCAGGAGGGCGGCGATCGGGCCGGGGGCGCGGTGGCCGAGGCCGGGCATCGCGTTGAACAGGTGGGTGGCGACCGTGGCGCCCGCGTCGATCGCCTCGACCGTCTGCTCGTACGTGGCGTCGGTGTGGCCGATCGCGGCGATCACCCCGTGCTCGGCGAGCAGCCGTACGGAGTCGATGCCGCCGGGCAGCTCGGTGGCGAGCGTGACCATCTTGGCGCGGCCGCGGGCGGCGTCGATCAGCTTGCGCACGTCGGCCGGGTCGGGGTCGCGCAGCAGCGTCTCGTCGTGGGCGCCCTTGCGGCACGGCGAGATGAACGGGCCCTCGAAGTGGATGCCCGCGATCTCGCCCTGTTCGGCGAGTTCGGAGAGCAGGCCCGCGCGCTGGACGAGGAAGTCCATGTCGCCGGTGACGAACGACGGCACGATCGTCGTCGTGCCGTGCAGCCGGTGGGTGTGGATGCCCTTGAGGATCTCGTCGACCGTGCCGGAGGTGAAGGACGCGCCGCCTCCGCCGTGGTTGTGCATGTCGACGAAGCCGGGCACCACCCAGTGGCCGGAGAGATCGAGCGTCTCCGCGTCCGCGGGAGCGCTCCCGGCGATGCGCGTGCCGTCGACGATGACGCGGCCGTCGGTGACGGTCCCGGTGGGCAGTACCACCCGGGCACCGGCGAGCACCTTTGCTGTGGCCATCAGGCGGTTACCTCCGAGGATCCAGTGGCTGCGGTGTGGTCGAGCAGGTCCCAGGCGAGCAGTCCCGCGCCCAGGCACCCGGCGCTGTCCCCGAGGACGGCCGGGACGATTCGGGGCAGCGACTGGAACGTCACGCGCTCGGCGACGGCCGCCCGCAGGGGTGTGAACAAGGTTTCCCCGGCCTCGGCCAGACCGCCACCGATGATCAGGGTGCGCGGGTCCAGCAGAGTGAGCGCCATGACCAGGCCGTCGGCGAGCGCGTCCACCGCGTCCTGCCAGACCCGGACGGCGCGGGGGTCCCCGGCGTCGACGGCCTTGGCGCAGTCCGCGGCGGTCGCCGTGGGGTCGCCGCAGGCGTCCTGCCAGGCGAGGGTGACGGCGCTCGCGGACGCGTACCGCTCCAGGCAGCCGCGCTGCCCGCAGCCGCAGTCGATGCCGCCGGGCCGCACGACCACATGGCCGATCTCGCCGGCCGAGCCGTGCGCGCCGGGCTCGATGCGCCCGTCGATGCCGATGGCGCCGGCGATCCCGGTGCCCAGCGGCAGGAACAGGAAGCGGTCGGCGTCCTTGCCGGCGCCGAGCCGGCCCTCGCCGAGGCCACCGGTGCGCACGTCGTGGCCGAGGGCGACGGGGACGGTGCCGAGCCGCTCGCTCAGCAGCGCCCGCATGGGCACGTCGCGCCAGCCCAGATTGGCGGCGAACAGCGCGATGCCGTTGGCCTCGTCGACGACTCCGGGCACGGCGACCCCGGCGGCCACGGCGGGCTCCCCGAGGTGCTCCTCGCCCCAGGCCCGCAGCTCGGCGGCGAAGCCGAGGATCGACTCCACGACCGCGTCGGCGCCCCGCTCGCGCTCCGTCGCCCGGCGCGCCTGATGCAGCAGCGTGCCGTCCGCCCCGACCAGGGCGGCCTTCATTCCGGTGCCGCCCACGTCCAGGGCGATGACATGTCTCACGGGGCACAGTCTCGCGCGTCGACCCACAACAGGTCTAGTCCACTTGCAGGGATCTTGTGACCCTGAACCCTTCTGGCCCCCCTGAACAGCCTCGTTGCCGATACGAGATCTAGGTGGTGTAGACCTTGTGTCCGACTAGCGGATTCCCGAGTGCGAGGGTGGGACACACGGTGCAGCGGCACATCACCGGTCTGATCGCGGCTGCGGCCGCACTGGGCATGGCGGGCACGCTCACCGCCTGCGGGGGCACAGGTTCGGACGACGTCACCCTCAAGCTGGTCGCCGCCGACTACGGCGACTCCGCGGCCAACAGCTCGCAGAAGTACTGGGACGAGCTGGCCGGCGCGTACGAGAAGGACCATCCGGGCGTCAAGGTCGACGTCGACGTCTACAACTGGAACGTCGTCGACGCCAAGGTCAAGAAGCTCGTCGACTCCGGCCACGCCCCCGACATGGCGCAGATCGGCGCCTACTCGGACTACGCGGCGGCCGGAAAGCTCTACCCGGTCGGCAAGCTGCTCAACGTGCCCACCCAGGCCGACTTCCTGCCGCAGCTCTCCGAGGCGGGCCAGGTCAACAGCGTCCAGTACGGCATGCCGTTCGCCGCGTCCACGCGCCTGCTCTTCTACAACAAGAAGCTCTTCAAGGACGCCGGTCTCACCCCGCCCACCACCTGGGCCGAACTCGCCGCCGACGCGAGCGCGCTCAAGGCCAAGGGCGTGAAGATCCCCTACGCGCTTCCGCTCGGCCGGGAAGAGGCGCAGGCCGAGACCATGATCTGGATGCTCAGCGGCGGCGCCGGCTACACCGACGACGTCGGCTCCTACACCCTCGACTCCAAGCAGAACATCACGACGTTCGACTGGCTGCGCGACGACCTCGTCGACAAGGGCCTCACCGGCCCCACCGCGCCCGCGAAGCTCAACCGCGCCGACGCCTTCGCGGCCTTCGCCAAGGGCGAGGTCGGCATGCTCAACGGCCACCCGACGCTGATGCAGATGGCCGCCGCCAAGGGCGTCGACTACGGCACCGTGCGGCTGCCGGGCCCCAGCGGTCCCGCCAAGTCCACGATGGGCGTCGCCGACTGGATGATGGCGTTCAAGCAGAACGGCCACGCCAAGGAGACCGGCGACTTCCTGAACTACGTCTACAGCGAGCGGAACGTCCTCGACTTCTCCCGCGAGTACGACCTGCTGCCGGTCACCAGCAGCGCCTCCGAGACCATGTCGTCGGCCGCCGAGGACAAGAAGCTCTGGCCGTTCCTCAAGAGCCTGGGCGACTCCGAGTTGTTTCCCGTCGGCAACACGTCCTGGGCGAGCGTCAGCGAGGGCATCAAGCAGGAGATCGGCTCCGCCGTCTCCCCGCACGGCAGCCCGGCCGCCGTGCTCGGCCGGCTCCAGAGCGAGGCGACGGCCGCCGAGTCCGCCGAGTAGCGTGGCGGGCATGGACGCACAGCCCGCCCTCGGTGACCGTGAACTCGCCGTGCTCGCCTTCGAGGGGCGCTCCTTCGCCTCACCGGGCGCCAAGGAGCGGGCCGTCCGCGAGGAGCTGGACATGGCGCCCGTGCGCTACTTCCAGCTCCTGAACGCCCTGATCGACGATCCCCGCGCGCTGGCGGCCGCACCGGTCACCGTGAACAGGCTGCGCAGGGTTCGCGAGGCCAAGCGCCGGGAGCGCTGAGGGTGGCTAAGGTCGGTCCATGGACGCCATCAGGACCGCCGCCGGCCGGGACGGACTCGCCGCCATAGTCGCCCGGCCCTCCCGGGCCGTGATCGCCCTCGATTTCGACGGGACGCTCGCCCCGATCGTGCCCGATCCCGAACAGGCCCGGGCTGACCCGGGCGCCGTACCGGCGCTCGCCGCGCTCGCGCCCCGGGTCGCCTCGGTCGCCGTCGTCACCGGGCGGCCCGCCGTGGTGGCCGTCCGGCTCGGGGAGTTCGCGGAGGTGCCCGGGCTCGAACACCTCGTCGTGCTCGGGCACTACGGCGCCGAGCGCTGGGACGCCGTCACCGGCACCGTGCACGCGCCCGCGCCGCATCCCGGGGTCGCCTCGGTCCGCTCCGAGCTGCCCGGGGTGCTGGCCGCCGCGGGGCTGTGGCACGACACGTACGTCGAGGAGAAGGGGCGGGCCGTCGCCGTGCACACCCGGCGGGCCGCCGATCCTCAGGGGGCCTTCGAGGCGCTGAAGGAGCCGCTGTCCGATCTCGCCGCGCGGCACGGGCTGGTCGTCGAGCCCGGACGGATGGTTCTGGAGCTGCGGCCGCCCGGGGTCGACAAGGGGGTGGCGCTCACCGAGTACGTGCGGGAGGTGGGGGCCGAGTCCGTGCTCTACGCCGGGGACGATCTCGGGGATCTGCCCGCGTTCGCCGCCGTCGAGAAGCTCCGCTCGGACGGGGTGGCCGGGCTTCTGGTGTGCAGCGGTGCCGGGGTTCCGGAGCTGGCCTCCCGCGCCGACCTCACGGTTTCCGGCCCCGCCGAGGTGGTCGCCCTCCTGTCCGACCTGTCCCGCACCGTGGCGACCACCTGACGGCCGGTGGCCGCTTCTCGCGCAGTTCTTCCCCGCGCCCCTGAAGGCCGCAGGCCTCTCAGGGGCGCGGGGAACTGCGCGACCAGCCACGACGAGAGCCGCGGACGGGCGACGGCCCCTCAATCGCGGAGGGCGTGCAACTGGTCCAGGAACCAGGCGCCGGGCGGCAACGCGGTGGCCGCCGCCGACAAGCGCTTGGTGCGCTCGGCCCGCTCATCGGCCGGCATGGCCAACGCGTCCGCCAGCGCCGAAGCCGTGGCCGAGACGTCGTACGGGTTCACCACCAGCGCGTCCTCGCCCAGCTCCTCGTAGGCCCCCGCCTCCCGCGAAAGCACCAGCACACACCCGTCGTCGGACACCACCGGCACCTCCTTCGCCACGAGGTTCATGCCGTCCCGGATCGGGTTCACCAGCGCCACGTCGGCCAGCCGGTACGCGGCGAGCGAGCGCGCGAAGTCGTCCTTCACGTGGAGGACGACCGGCGTCCACCCCTCGGTGCCGAAGCGCGCGTTCACGGCGTCGGCGACCCGCGACACCTCCGCGGTGTAGTCGCGGTACACGGCCAGGTCCTGCCGCGAGGGGTAGGCGAACGCGACGTGGACGACCTTCTCCCGCCACTCGGGACGCGTCTCCAGGAACAGCTCGTACGCGCGCAGGCCGCGCACGATGTTCTTGGACAGCTCGGTGCGGTCCACCCGGACCACGGCCTTGCGGCCGGGCCCGATCTGCTCGCGCAGGGCGGCGAGCCGGTCCTCGACGTCGGCCCGGTGCGCGCGCTCGCGCAGGAAGTCGGCGTCGGCCCCGAGCCCGTGCACCCCGATCCGCGTGCCCGAGGTGCCCCCGATGATCCGCGTACAGCACTCGGTGAACGCGTCCGCCCAGCGCCGGGTCAGGAAGGCCAGCCGGTCCGCGCCGAGCATCCCGCGCAGCAGTTGCTCGGCGATGTCGTCGGGCAGCATCCGGAAGTAGTCGACGGGCGCCCACGGCGTGTGCGAGAAGTGCCCGATGCGCAGGTCGTCACGGAGTTCGCGGAGCATCCCGGGGACCAGGGCCAGGTGGTAGTCCTGGACGACGACGGTGGCGCCCGGCGCGGCCTCCTCGGCCAGCGCCTCGGCGAACGCCCGGTTGTACGCCTCGTAGGATGCCCACTGGCGGCGGAACTCCGGGCCGAACGACGGCTCCAGGGGCGTCTGGTAGAGCATGTGGTGCACGAACCACAGCACCGAGTTCGCGATCCCGTTGTACGCGTCCGCGTGCACCCCGGCGTCGATGTCGAGCATCCGCACGCCCGGCTCGGAGACGCCCCGGCGCACGGCCGCCCGGTCGCCGTCGTCGAGCGCCGCGCACACCCAGAGTTTGTCCTCGACGACGCTGAGCGCGGAGACCAGTCCGCCACCCCCGCGCTTCGTCTCGACGGAGCCGTCGTCCCCGACGACGTACGAGACCGGGCCGCGGTTGGACGCGACGAGAACCTCAGCAGCACCATGCGTGGAAGCCATAAGGCGAAACTAGCCCGCCCCCCAAACCCTCAAACGTATGACCGGGCCCCGAGGGGGACCCGGTCGTATACGACGGCGTCGGAATCAGGTCAGTCCTTGCGCCGCCGGACCGCCGAGAGGATCAGCGCGCCGAACCCGCACAGGGACAGCGCGAGCCCGCCGTAGAGCAGGACCGGGACGTCCGAGCCGGTCGCGGCCAGCTCGGGCCCGTGCGGCTGGGGCCGCTGCGGCGGCGTGGGCCGGGCCTGGACGCGGCCCACGGTGAACGTGATCGCGCACTGCGGGGCGGTGCCGGCCGCGCAGTTGCTGTTCGGGACCGTCAGACGGCGTACGACCTTCTCGCCCGGGGTGTTCGGGACCTTCACGTGCAGCGGGACCCTCACCTGGCCGTGCGCCGGGACCGTGATGCCGTGGACGGTGCCGTCCTCGTCCTTGATCTCCGTCTTCTGCGGGACGGCGGCCGGGTTGCGGATGACGACGGGGACGACGAGGTCGCCCGGCGGTGGGTTGTCCGGCAGGTCGGGGAGGGTGACGACCAGCTGCGGCGGCGCCGGCGGCGGTTCCTCGACGGTGGGGGAGGCGCCGCAGTTCGGGTCGGTCGAGTCCGCCTCGCAGTTGGTGCGCGGGGTGTCGGCCGTGACGTTGTTGGTGAGTTCGCCGTCACCGCCGACCGGGTCGGCGACGGTGACGCTGTAGGTGATCGTCGCCGTCTGCCCCTCGGGCACGGTCCCGGTCCAGCTCAGCCGCGGCCGGTCGTAGGTGACGGTGCCGGTGCTCGCCTTCGCGTCGTTGTCGTACGTCGCGTCGTCGAGCAGGCCGGACAGGTCGTCGGTGAACTTGGCGCCCGGGTAGTCGACGCCGCCGATGTTCCTGGCGGTGACCGTGTACGTCACCTTGCCGCCCGGCTTCACCGTCTTCGGCGACGCGGTCTTCCTGACCTCCAGGTCGGGCACCGGCACCGAGAACGCCAGCGCGGACGGCACGTAGGTGTCGCCCCGCGTGCGGAAGGTCAGGTTCGCGGAGGTCGAGCCCTCCGGGATGACGCTGGACGGGATCGTCGCGGTCTTCGCGTCGATGCTGAAGTTGTTGCCCTCGCACGGGTCGAGGCAGCCCTCGGCGCGGCTGTTGAAGAAGTTGGCGGTGGTTCCGCCGCTGTCCGGGTCGGCGATCTGGGTGCCGTTGACCAGGAACGCGTCACCGGACACGTTCGCGTCGCCCTCGTAGGCGGTCACGCTCGCCCGTACGTCCTTGTTGCCCGCGCGGTAGAAGCCGTCGATGCCGATCGTGGTGTCCGGGTCCTTGGACTGCTGCACCACGTGGCCGCCGTAGATGTAGACGTTGCGGCGGGAGGGCGCGTACTGCTCGTTGGGCCCGTCGTACTTGTAGACGACGGTCAGCGACCAGCCGCCGACGCAGCCCTTGCCGGTCGGCGCCCAGACGTCGCCGACCGCGACCGGCACCGGGGTGCCGGTGGCGACGCCCGCGAACAGCCCGGTGACGTCGGACTCCGCGGTGTAGTAGTGCGGGCCGCCGACCGCGGCCGGGGTGCGCACCGCGTTCTGCACGGTGGCCCGGGTCGCGGTGCCGCCGCCGACCCTGATCAGGGGCTGCCGGGTGAGCGGGTCACCGGCGGGCGAGGTGGCGAGGCCCGCGGTGTCGCAGCGGGTGATCTGGTTGTTCCCCAGCTTGTACGTGCCGTCGTTGCCGCCCCAGAACAGCCGGGCGTACGCGACCGTGGCGCCGGGCGGGACGGTGACCTGCCCGGTCGACGAGTTGATCACGGAGGTGCCGAACCCGGCGGTGTCCGTGTACTGCATGTCGAACTGGTTGTTGTTCTCGCCGGTGGTCCCGGCCTGCGCGGCGAGGCAGCGCGCCGCGTCGTCGGCCGGCGTGGTCGGACACTTCATCACCGTGTTGCCCAGCGTGATGAAGTCGCCGTAGACGGCCTCGTCGTAGCGCTTGGCGAACGGATCGACCACCACCGCGGACGCGGGAGCGGCCGCGGCGGCGAGGGTCGCGGCGGCCGCTGCTGTGGCGGCAAGCGCCGCCAGGGTGCCCTTTACCTGTCTAAGCCACATAAAGGGCAATGTAGGGAAAGCTCCCTATTATCCGCTGATTACGCCACGCGACGCTCCGCATACTCACTGATTTCGGTCATCGGCGGCCGCTCCTCGGTGTCCACGGAGTGCACCCGCGGCTCGAAGCCGTCCGCGCCCCGCTCGAACTGGGTGAGCACCGGCCGCACCAGATGCCCGCGTGCGAGCCGCAGCTGGGCCGTGCGGTATATCGCCGCCGCCATCCGGCCGAGCGCCTGCCCGTCCTGGTGCCGGTGCTTGCGGACGCCGACGTCGACCTGGGCGAGCGCGTCCAGGCCCACGGTGTGCAGCGCGTCGACCAGCAGGCCCAGCTCCACCCCGTAGCCGACCGGGAACGGCAGCCGTTCGAGGAGGCTCCTGCGGGCCGCGTACTCGCCGCCCAGCGGCTGGACGAACCCGGCCAGTTGCGGCCAGTGCAGATTGAGGACCGGGCGGGCCATCAGCTCGGTGACCCGGCCGCCCTGACCGGCGGCCTCGCCCAGCGGGCGGTCGTACATGGCCTTCACGAAGTCCACGTCCGGGTCGGTCAGCAGCGGGCCGACGATCCCCGAGACGAAGTCCGCCGAGAACTCCTTCAGGTCCGCGTCGACGAAGCAGACGATGTCACCGGAAGTGACGAGCAGCGAACGCCACAGCACTTCACCCTTTCCGGGGCGGGCCGGGATCCGCGGCAGGATCGTGTCCCGGTGCTCGACGCGCGCCCCGGCCGCCGCGGCCACCTCGGAGGTGCGGTCCGTGGAGCCGGAGTCGACGACCACGACCTCGTCGACGAGCGGCACCGCCTCCGTCATCAGCTCGCGCCGGATCACGGAGACGATCTCGCCGACCGTCTCCTCCTCGTTGAGCGCGGGCAGGACGACGCTCACCGTCCGGCCCGACGCCCGCTTCGCGGCGATGAGCTGGGGCAGCGTGCGGTCGGACACGGACCAGGAGCGCCGCCCCAGCCAGCTCTCGACTTCTTCCAGCACGTCCAGGGCCCTCCCGTATGTGATCCATCTCGCGGTTCGGACGACTATCTCAAGGGTCCACCCCTTCAGTTACAGTCTTGAACAGGGTCCGTGACCATCGCATGTCGGGGTCGGCGCGCCCGTACAACTCCATCCACACAATCGAATACCGCTCATCCAGAGGGGCAGAGGGACACGGCCCGTTGAAGCCCCGGCAACCCTCCCGCCGACCGACGAGGTCACGGTGGGGAAGGTGCCAATTCCGTCTCGCGGCGAGATGCGTCGCGAGGAAGATGAGGAGAAAGGGCCTCGCCTCTCATGGCTGTACAGACTGTCGCCACCGGTACCACCGCCGCCGCCGCCGATCTCGGACCGGCTTCGGGCCTCTCCTGCCGCGAGTGCGGCGCCACCGTCCCGCTCGGCCCCGTCTTCGCCTGCGTCGAGTGTTTCGGGCCTCTGGAAGTCGCGTACGACCTGCCCGTCGGCGACCCCGAGGCGCTCCGCAAGCAGATCGAGGCCGGCCCCGCCAACATCTGGCGCTACGCCCCCCTCCTGCCCGTCCCGGCCGACGTCGCCGAGAAGCCGAACCTGAACCCCGGCTGGACCAAGCTCGTCCAGGCCGACAACCTCGCCCGCGAGCTCGGCGTCGAGCAGGGCAAGCTGTTCGTCAAGGACGACTCCGGCAACCCGACGCACTCCTTCAAGGACCGGGTCGTGGCCCAGGCCATCGAGGCCGCGCGGGCATTTGGTTTCACCACCCTTTCCTGCTCCTCGACGGGCAACCTGGCCGGCGCCGTCGGCGCCGCCGCCGCCCGCGCCGGTTTCCGCTCCTGCGTGTTCATCCCGCACGACCTGGAGCAGGGCAAGGTCGTCATGGCCGGTGTCTACGGCGGTGACCTCGTCGCCATCGAGGGCAACTACGACGACGTGAACCGTTTCTGCTCCGAGCTCATCGGCGACCCGCTGGGCGAGGGCTGGGGCTTCGTCAACGTGAACCTGCGCCCGTACTACGGCGAGGGCTCCAAGACGCTCGCCTACGAGATCTGCGAGCAGCTCGGCTGGCGGCTCCCCGACCAGCTGGTCATCCCGATCGCGTCGGGCTCGCAGTTCACGAAGATCGACAAGGGCCTGAAGGAGCTGATCAAGCTCGGCCTCGTCGAGGACAAGCCCTACAAGCTCTTCGGCGCCCAGGCCGAGGGCTGCTCCCCGGTCTCGGTCGCGTACAAGGGCGGCCACGACGTGGTGCGGCCGCAGAAGCCGAACACGATCGCCAAGTCGCTGGCCATCGGCAACCCGGCCGACGGCCCGTACGTCCTCGACATCGCGCGCCGTACCGGCGGCGCCGTGGAGGACGTGAACGACGAGCAGGTCGTCGACGCGATCAAGCTGCTCGCGCAGACCGAGGGGATCTTCGCCGAGACGGCGGGCGGGGTGACGGTGGGCGTCACCAAGAAGCTCATCGAGGCCGGGCTGATCGACCCGTCGCTGACCACCGTCGTGCTGAACACCGGTGACGGCCTGAAGACGCTGGACGCCGTCGCGGAGTCCTCGCAGGCGACGGCGACCATTCGTCCGTCCCTGGAGGCGTTCCGGGACGCCGGTCTCGCGCACTGAGCCATCCCACCCGCAGCAATCAGGAGTCACCCAGCATGAGCGTCAACGTCCGCATCCCCACCATCCTCCGCACCTACACCGGCGGTCGGGCCGAGGTCAGCGCCGAGGGCGCCACGCTCGCCGACGTCATCGCCGACCTGGAGAAGAACCACACCGGGATCGCCGCCCGCGTCCTCGACGACCAGGGCAAGCTGCGCCGGTTCGTCAACGTGTACGTGAACGACGACGACGTCCGCTTCGAGCAGGGCCTGGAGACCGCCACGCCCGACGGCGCCGGCGTCTCGATCATTCCTGCCGTCGCCGGCGGCTGACACCCCCGGTCACACCCTGAGTCACCCGAATTGCCCCCTCCGCGAGGAAAGCGGAGGGGGCAATTCTGCATGGTTGAGCGCGGTACAGTTGGGGAAGCTGGTTCGATTCCGAACGTGGTGCATGACGGGCGCATATGAGTTCACGCCCGAAGCGCGACAAGAAGCAGCCAATGTGTGCCGCCCATTCGGGCCTTTTATGGCTTTTGTGTAGCCCGACTTGCCCTGAGATACCTCCAGTTGGCCCGTTTTCCGCGATCACGCGTGCCCAGAATTCTCGTCCGACTGACCTGTTGCAGACGGCAGTTGGGCAGATACATTCAGCCGCGGTCGACGCGTTCCGGCGCACACCCCCAAACCCTTTGGGGCGTGAGGTCTGACCCGGGTCCGCGAAGTGCGGACTCGCGCAAGGGCCAGTAATAGGGGAGTTAGGCATGGCTCAGGGCACCGTCAAGTGGTTCAACGCGGAGAAGGGGTACGGCTTCATCGCGGTCGACGGTGGTGCGGATGTTTTCGTCCACTACAGCGCGATTCAGATGGACGGCTACCGCACCCTCGAAGAGGGTCAGCGAGTGGAATTCGAGATCTCGCAGGGCCAGAAGGGGCCGCAGGCCGACATGGTCCGCCTGGCCGCCGGCTGAGCGATCGACCGACTGCAGCACACAAGCTTCGTACGGTCCATGAGGGGCCCGTCACCCGGTTCGCCGGGGGCGGGCCCTTCGTGCTGCCGTGCGCGGGGCGCGCACCACGGCTCGATCTGTGATAGCCGCTTGCACTCGCATGGGTCGAGTGCTAATCATTGGGCTTAGCACTCTCCAGGTGAGAGTGACAGAACTTGGATCGGGTCGGTGAGGTCCGGGAGCCGGGTGGGGCAAGGAACCACAAGGCTCGGGGGCCGTCCGTCGCGGGCACCAGCACGGTCCGTTTGCGTTTCCACCCCGTCCGGGAGGACCACTTCACATGGCCAAGATCATCGCGTTCGACGAGGAGGCACGGCGCGGCCTCGAGCGCGGCATGAACCAGCTCGCCGACGCCGTCAAGGTGACCCTGGGCCCCAAGGGTCGCAACGTCGTCCTCGAGAAGAAGTGGGGCGCCCCCACGATCACCAACGATGGTGTGTCCATCGCCAAGGAGATCGAGCTCGAGGACCCGTACGAGAAGATCGGCGCCGAGCTGGTCAAGGAGGTCGCGAAGAAGACGGACGACGTCGCCGGTGACGGCACGACGACCGCGACCGTCCTGGCCCAGGCCCTGGTGCGCGAGGGTCTGCGCAACGTGGCCGCCGGTGCCAACCCCATGGCCCTCAAGCGCGGTATCGAGAAGGCCGTCGAGGCCGTCTCCGGTGCCCTGCTCGAGCAGGCCAAGGAGGTCGAGACCAAGGAGCAGATCGCTTCGACGGCCTCCATCTCCGCCGCCGACACCCAGATCGGCGAGCTCATCGCCGAGGCGATGGACAAGGTCGGCAAGGAAGGCGTCATCACCGTCGAGGAGTCCCAGACCTTCGGTCTGGAGCTGGAGCTCACCGAGGGTATGCGCTTCGACAAGGGCTACATCTCGGCGTACTTCGCCACCGACATGGAGCGTATGGAGGCCTCGCTGGAGGACCCGTACATCCTCATCGTCAACTCGAAGATCGGCAACGTGAAGGACCTCCTTCCGCTGCTGGAGAAGGTCATGCAGTCGGGCAAGCCCCTGCTGATCATCGCCGAGGACGTCGAGGGCGAGGCCCTGTCGACCCTGGTCGTCAACAAGATCCGTGGCACCTTCAAGTCCGTCGCCGTCAAGGCCCCGGGCTTCGGTGACCGCCGCAAGGCCATGCTCGGCGACATCGCCATCCTCACCGGTGGCACCGTCATCTCCGAGGAGGTCGGCCTCAAGCTGGAGAACGCCGGTCTCGACCTGCTCGGCCGCGCCCGCAAGGTCGTCATCACCAAGGACGAGACGACGATCGTCGACGGCTCCGGTGACAGCGACCAGGTCCAGGGCCGCGTCAACCAGATCCGTGCCGAGATCGAGAACTCGGACAGCGACTACGACCGCGAGAAGCTGCAGGAGCGCCTGGCGAAGCTCGCCGGCGGTGTTGCGGTCATCAAGGCCGGTGCCGCGACCGAGGTCGAGCTCAAGGAGCGCAAGCACCGCATCGAGGACGCCGTTCGCAACGCGAAGGCGGCCGTCGAGGAGGGCATCGTCGCCGGTGGTGGCGTGGCCCTGCTGCAGGCCTCCGCGGTCTTCGAGAAGCTGGAGCTCGAGGGTGACGAGGCGACCGGCGCCAACGCCGTGAAGCTCGCCCTGGAGGCCCCGCTCAAGCAGATCGCCGTCAACGGCGGCCTTGAGGGCGGCGTCGTCGTGGAGAAGGTTCGGAACCTGGCCGTCGGCCACGGTCTGAACGCCGCCACGGGCGAGTACGTCGACATGATCGCCGAGGGCATCCTCGACCCGGCCAAGGTGACGCGCTCCGCGCTGCAGAACGCCGCGTCGATCGCCGCGCTGTTCCTCACCACCGAGGCCGTCATCGCCGACAAGCCGGAGAAGGCGGGCGCTGCCCCGGCCGGCGGCGGCATGCCGGGCGGTGACATGGACTTCTGATCGACCTCTGGTTGATCGACCGTCCAGCAGTACGCACCGAGGGCGGCACCTTCTCTTCACGGAGAGGGTGCCGCCCTCGGGCGTTTCAGCGTTCGTAGTGGTACCGGCAGGCCGCGACGCGGATCTCGTCCTGCTCGACCTTGTAGATCAGTCGGTGCTCATCGGTGATGCGACGGGACCAGTAGCCGTGGAAGCCGTGCCTCAGGGGTTCGGGCTTGCCGATGCCTTCGTCGGGGCCGTTGCGGGCGATGTCCTGGAGGAGGGTGTTGATGCGCTTCAGTATCTTGCGGTCCTGCTCCTGCCACCGGACGTAGTCGGCCCAGGCCTTCTCCTGCCAGACGAGCTTCAATCGAGCAGCTCCCTGACCGTACCGCCGCCGTTCTCCAGGTCTTCGATGGCGGCCAGGATGCGCCGCGCGTTCTCCGGGCTGCGCAGCAGGTACGCCGTCTCCTTGAGGGACTCGTACTCGTCGAGCGCCACGATCACGACCGGCTCGCGGCCCGCGCGGGTCACTATGACTTCCTCGCGGTCGTCGACGACCGCGTTGAGCGTCTCCGCGTACTTCGCCCGGGACTCCGTGTAGGTCATGGTGCGCATCGTGGCCTCCTCCACAGCTGTACAGAACTATGTACGTACAGGAAACTGTACCCATGGAGGGGAGGGCACGACAAATCTCATGTCCCGGGCTTCGGCTCAGGGGCGGCGTCCTGTCAGGACGTGCCCTCTTCATAGCTGTCCCAGGCCTCCCGGCCCGCCTTCGTCGCCGTCTGGGCGGCGGTCTGGGCCTGGCGCAGGGCCCGGGAGGCCAGTTCGGTGGGCGGTACCTCCCAGCTGCCGGTCCAGTTGCGGCCCGCGCGGGCCAGTTCGTAGACCAGGACGCCGACGCCCGCCGCGGCGACGAGCATGCCGACGGCGGTCAGGCCCGCGCCGACGGAGAGCCGCCGCTGGTCGGGGCGGAACTCGGTCCAGGAGATCTTGGAAAACGTGCTGTCAGCCATGGGGCCAGGATGCGGCGAAGCGCGCGGGGCCGCATGTCGAGCGGCCCCGCGCGCTGCGCGTCTCGCGAGGGTCAGACCAGCTCTTCGGCCGGGGCCTCCTCGACGCTGTGGGAGTCGGTGAGGCTGGCGGCGCCGACGGCGGCGATCACGCCGACCACGACGGCGAGCACGGCGTAGGTGATCCGCTCGCCGTGGAAGAAGGAGGCGACGAGGTCGCTGCTCCACACGCCGGTGGGCAGGGTGGTGGTGACCAGCGCGGCGATCAGCGTGCCGACCATGGCGGTGCCGACGCTGGAGCCGACCTCCTGGGCGGTGTCGTTGAGGGCGGCGCCGATCGAGGTGCGGTTGGCGGGCATCGCGTCGACGAGGGCGACGGCGCAGATCGTCATGACGGTGCGCAGTCCTACGGTCATGAGGACCATGCAGATCGCGATGACGGCGTAGCCGTGCTCGACGCCCCAGGACAGACCGGCCAGGGAACCGGCCAGGCAGGCCGCGCCGACCAGGCAGGCGACGCGGTGGCCGAAGCGGCGGCCGAGCCATTCGGACAGCGGTGTCGCGACGAGCATGGTGACGATGATCGGCAGGTTGGCGAGGCCGGCCCGCACCGGGCTCCACCCGTAGGCGTACTGGAAGTGCAGGATCAGCCCGAACATCACGCTGGCCATCGCGATCGAGGTGCCGATCTGGGCGAGGGCGGCGCCGCGCACGGTGCCGTTGCGGAACAGGCTCAGGTCGAGCATCGGGGCCTTGCTGGTGCGCTCGCGGACGACGAAGGCGATGGCGGCCAGGACGGCTCCGGCGATCGAGGCGAGGGTGGCCGCGGAGAGCCAGCCGTGCTCGACGCCGCTGGTCAGCGAGTAGCAGGCGAGGCCGATGGTGGCGACGCTCAGGACGGCGCCCGGCACGTCGAGGCGGTCCTTGGTCAGGTCCTCGGGCCGGTCGGCCGGGACGCCGAGCCGGACGCCGATGCAGGCGAGCACGGCGATCGGCGCGTTCACGACGAGCAGCCACTCCCAGCGGACGTGGGCCAGGGCGGTGCCGCCGAGCAGCGGGCCGAGGACGAAGCCGGACATGCCGACGACGATCATCACGGTCATGGCGCGCATGCGCAGCGCCTTGTCCTCGAAGAGCCGGAAGACCAGCGAGTTCGTGATCGGCGCCATCGCGGCGGCGGCCACGCCGAGCGCGGCGCGCAGGGCGATCAGCTGGCCGGCGGTGGTGACCCAGACGACGCACAGGCTGAGCGCGCCGAACACGGCGAGCCCGACCAGCAGCACTCTGCGGCGGCCGAGCCGGTCGGCCATCGAGCCCGCGGTGAGCAGCAGGCCGCCGAAGGTCAGGGAGTAGGCGCCGGTGACCCATTGCAGCGCGGTGGTGCCGCTGCCGAGGTCCCGGCCGATGGTGGGCAGCGCGATCGACAGCAGCGTGTTGTCGACCATCTCGACGAAGAACGCCAGGCAGAGCGCTGCCAGGGGGATCCACGCCGCGCGCAGCGACGTATAGGTGCGAGTAGTCATGGCAGCGGTCCTTTCTGTCCGTTTCCGAATGAGTTTCCGTGCAGACATCGAACGCCGATCGGTCATCGAACCACGTTCGATAAGTTACGATAGAACAGCGTTCGATGGAATGCAAAACCGAAGGTGGAAGTGAGGAGCAGACGCCATGCCGCGCACGCAGAACCGCGCCGCCGCCGGGGGACGCCGACGGGCGTCGCACTCGATGGAGTCCGTGCTGACCGAGGCGGTGGCACTGCTCGACGAGGCGGGTCCGTCCGCGCTGACGTTCCGGGCGCTCGCGCAGCGTCTGGGCGGCGGGGTCGCCAGCATCTACTGGTATGTGGCGAGCAAGGACGAGCTGCTGGACCGCGCGACCGACCATGTGATCGGCATGGTCCTCGCCGACATCGAGGCGCTGCCGGAGCAGGACGACCCGATCGACGCGCTGCGCGCGATGGCGCTGACGCTGTTCGACGCGATCGTGGAGCGCCCCTGGCTGGGCAGCTACTTCATGCGCAACACCGACCTCCAGAACAACTCCCTGCGGCTGTGGGAGAAGCTGGGCCAGCAGTCGCTGCGCATGAACCTCACGCCCCGCCAGCGCTTCCATGCCGTCTCGGCGGTCACGGGCGTCGTCGTCGGTTCGGCCGTCGACCTGGGTCAGGAGCCGCCCGCCGAGGTCCTCGACGGGGCCGTCAGCCGCGACGAGTTCCTGGGCCGCTTCGTCGCCACCTGGCGGGAGCTGGATCCGGCGGAGTTCCCGTTCGTGCACGAGATCGCCGACGAGTTCGAGGGCCACGACGACGTGGACCAGTTCCGCTCCGCGCTGGATCTGACGCTGGCGGGCCTGCGGTTGCAGGCCGGGGGCTGAGCGGGCGGCTCAGCCGAGGAAGACTCCGGAGAGTTCTGTGACGGGCTCGGTGGGGGCGGGGGCCTTCGCCGTGACCGGCTTTCCGTGGGCCGTCAGGTTCAGGGTGACCGTCATGCGGACGCCGGCCAGGTTCATGTCCGTGCGGGTGCGGGTGACGCGGCCCTCGGTGTCGATCCAGGCGTCGGCGAAGACCGGCAGGTCGTCGCCCACGAGTTTCCTCGTCTCGTCCATCTTGGCGCGGACGTCGGAGGCCATGCGGCGGGTGAGGGCGGCGTGGGCGAGCGTGCCCCGGTAGTGCGTGGCGCGGATCCCGCCGACGGTCTCCGTGCCGACCTCGGTCACCTCGCGCATCGCGGAGACCTGCTGGAGCACGTACTCGGGGTCGTTGACCGGGGCGCGCAGCGCGTAGTGGGACTCGGTCCGCTCGCGCGGCATCGTCGCCCAGGTGCCCTTCTCCAGCTGCGGCATGCCGGAGACGTGCACCTTGCCGCCGGTGAATATCTCGTCGACCTCGTTCTGGCCGGGCTTGTCGACCATGTGCACCTTCAGCGTGCCCCGGTCGGCTGCCAGGTCGAAGCCGCCGGTCACGTCGATCTCGTACCGGCCGCTCGGGCCGGCGTCGATCACGATCTTCTGGTCGGTGTGCGCCGAGCTCGCGCGGACGGCCGCGACCGCCTTGCGCACGGCGGCGGCGGGGTCGGCCGTCGCGCTTTTGTCCGGCTCCTTGTCCTTGTCGGTCGTCCACTCCGGTTCGGACGAGCAGCCCGCGCACAGCAGCGCGGCGGCCGCGACGGCAGCGGTCAGGGACAGAGCGGTGCGCATGGCGCGGGGCCTCCGGCGGTTCTCAGGTGGCCGAAGGGTGTGCGCGGCCTGTGTGGGTGTGGTGAGCGAGAACCGTATCGCGGGGGTCGTACGGGATCCGGCTCCGGGGCGGGGTTCCCGGGGTCTCCGCGCGCATCGCCGTACGGATCTGTGCCGCCCGCGCGTGGACGGCCTCGGCGGTGAGGGCGGGCGGGGGCGCGGGGTGCGCCGGTGGGTGGCTCGTGCCCCGGCACATGCCGCAACGGCCCGCCCTGATGTCCTCCGGGCGGCCCGGGTCCCCGCAGGTCGCGCACTCCACCACGCGCAGCGGCGGGCGCGGTGCCGGTTCCGGTGGCAGTTTCGCGATCAGGCGGCTGCGGACCAGTGCCGCCGGGCTGTGGACCGGCGTCGGCAGGCCCGTCGTCAGCGCGTGCACGACCGCCGACTCGTCGGCGCCCCTCTCGAACCAGGCCTCCGTCAGCGGGCCCAGCTCCGTGCACTCCTTCGCCGACAGCGCCAGCACCGGCGCCGTCCGGCCCAGCGCCGCCAGGAGGATGTACGCGCGGTTCCGGGTCGGTCCTGGTTGCCGTGGTGTCTCTTCCTCCGGCACGTCGCCCCGCAGGAACTTCGTCCACCACGCGTCGTCCCGCGCCGTCCGCGAGAACCACGTCCGTGTCACCCAGCGCGCGCTCCCCGAGCCCACCACGTGTTCCCGGCCGCGCCGCAGGTGGCCCGCCGCCTGGAGGTTGTTCAGCGCCGTACGCATGGCCTGCTGGCCGTACGGGAGACAGGACGCGAGCAGCTTCACCGAGATGTCCGCGCCGTCGTGCAGCCGGTCGATGAATCCCGCGATGTGCGCTTCGCGGGGCGGGAGATGGGCGAAGTCGGCGTTCGTGCGCGGGGCTTGGTCCGGTGCCGAGCGTTTGCCGTAGCCGGGGCTGGCGGCGGGATGCGCGGGCATGCGTGCGGCACTAAAGTAGGCGTCAGCCATGGATCGACTCGCATTCGATCTCGATGGATAGGCCCTCGTTCGGTGTTGGCGCACCGGCGGGGGCCGTTCGTTGTTTCGGGCACGCTAAACGGTCGTCACCCTGCGTGGCAAGTCGGACCCGGAAAGTCGCCGCTCGTGCCAACTCGCAGGGTGGGAGGGTGGGTTGAGACCCACCTCCCCATCCTTGAAAGCGCAGCTCGGAGCCCGGGGCTTGAGCTTCGGGCGGATCGTCAGCCGTTGCGGCGCAGGTCGTCGATGAACGCCGTCCAGGCTGCCGCCCGGAGCACGAGCTTCGGGCCGGAGGGGTTCTTGGAGTCGCGGACCGGGATCAGTTCCGGGTGGGCGTAGGAGACTTCGAGGCAGTTGTTGCCCTCGCCGCCGCTGTACGTGGACTTGTGCCAGATGGCCGAGGTGAGGTCAGGCACGGGGCGGTTTGTGATCTTCATGCGCGTAATCCTCTGCCACTGAAGTGATCAGGGCCAGGGACTGTTTCGGGGTGAGTGCGTTGGCCCTGAGCAGATCGTAGGTCAGCTGGTGGCGGCTGACGGTCGCTGGATCGTCCAGCAGGAGGCCGACGGAAGGAGCCTCGATCAAGGCGAGCGGGGGTGCGTCGTCGAAGTGCATGAGCTTGAGCAAGCCGTGCAGTGAGGCGTGACCTCCCGCTGAGAACGGGAGCACCTGGACGACGGCCCGGTGCCTGCGCATCATGTCGGCGACATGGCGGAGGTTGTCCGCCATCACCGCTGGTCCGCCGACCGGTCGGCGCAGAGCCGCCTCGTCCAGAACGACCCACAACAACGGCTTTGTTGGATCGTCGAGGAGGTGTGCCCGCTCCATCCGGGCCGCCAGCAGTTCGTCGATGACCTCGTCCGGCGCTGTGGGCTGGAAGTCCCGGAACACCGCGCGTGCGTACTCCGGCGTCTGGAGCAGGCCGGGGATGAGCATCCCCCCGTACTCCATGATCGTGGTCGCCAGCGCTTCCGCCTCCGCCGCTTCGGCGAAGTGCTCCGGGTGCTTCGACCGGTTCGCCTTCGTGCAGTGCCGGACGAAGAAGCCCCCGCTCTTCAGGATCTCGTCGAGCCGCACGGCCATGTCGGGCAGGATGCGCCGCGTCCCCGCTTCCATCTGGCCGACGTACGAACCGCTGACGAACAGCAGCTCGCCCAGGGCCTGTTGGGTGAGGGCTGCTCTCTCCCGGGCGTGGCGGAGCTCTTCGCCGATCATGACGCGGCGCGACGAGGGGTCGAGGTCCTTCGGTCCGGACATGTACATCAACTCCCGTGGCAGCAACACCCTTTGTTGGGCCGGTGCTCTGGAAAGCGTAGAACGGATGCCGTCACGCTGGGTGAGGAATGCGGAACACTCGGTGGAAGAAGGGTGCTGGTCAGGATGGTCGTGCGGGACGCGGAACGGATTCGGGCGGTCGAGGAGGCCATCGCGGGACTCAAGGCGGAACTGCTGACGGTGGGGGTGCTGCTGCCTTCGGTGCGGGTGGATCCGGTGTCGGCGGCGGGGGAGTCGCCGTATCCGCTGGTGGACCTGGGATGCGTGAACCTGGATACGGCGATGCGGCTGACGGCCGTACTGCACGAGGTGCGCCGGTGAGCACGATCGGGGAGTACGTGATCGACGTACGGGACGGGCGGATCGGGCAGATCATGGCCACCGAGGGCGGATGCGTACAGCTCAGGCCGCCGGGCGGGGGAGTCGAGTGGGACTGCCCGCCGGAGGCCGTGGCGCCCGCGCCGGTGGCGGAGGAACTGCGGGCGCGGGTGCGGGAGGTCAACCGGGAGGGGCGGCTGCCCTAGGCCGGTCCGGGACGCCGTCCGCAGGGGCCGGTGTGGGGTGCGGGGCGGCCTGGGCCGTCGTCCCGCGCCCTGGAGGGAATCCGGCTCGATGGGTGGCTGGGTTCGGGCTCCGGGGTGGCGAGTTGGGGCTACGCTGGGATGCGTACCGTGAGTTGTCTGGGCCGGGTGGATCCGGTCGCTGGGGCAGCTCGGATGGTTGACCAGGATTCGAGGCGAGTGCCGGAGCGTTCCGTCAGCGGGCATGAAGCGGCCGTATTGGGCCGAGCCCCCTTGAACGGTGGCCTCCTCGGGTGTTCTGAGCGCCCGGTCCCCTGACCCCTCGCGGGTCCGTGGGGGGAGGCGACGGAACGGACCTCTGTGATGTCTGCCGTAACGAACGACTTCCCTGTTGCCCAGGCCGTGCTCGACCTGAGCTCTCGCCCTGACGGGTTCGACGTGCTGGAACTGCTGCACGATCTCACCGCGTACACCGTGCGCCTGGGACAGGTGCACTCGGCCGGTGTCACCATCCTCGACGAGACCGGCCGCGTCGACTATCTGACCGCGTCCGACGAGGTGTGTGCCCGCCTGGAGGAGGCCCAGCTCGACCTGGACGAGGGCCCCTGCGTGGACAGCGCGCGCAGCGGCGAGGTTCTCCCGCCGCTTCTGCTGCACCCGGCCGTCGGCGCCTTCGAGCACTGGCCGCTGTTCGCCCCGCGGGCACTGGCCGAGGGGTACAGCAGCGTCGCCGCCGTGCCGCTGCGGATCAGTGAGAACAGCCTGGGCTCCCTGAACCTGCTGCAAAAAGGCTCCAGCCCGATCTCCGCCACGAACCTGCACGCCGCCCAGTTGCTGGCCGACGCCACCGCCGTCCGGCTGCACCACCGGCAGACCCTGCTGGCCAGCGACGAGGTCGTCAACCAGCTGACGACAGCGCTGCAATCGCGCATCGTGATCGAGCAGGCGAAAGGCATGCTGGCCCAGCGGCTCGGCATCGACGTCGACGCCGCCTTCAAGATCTTGCGCGGGCACGCCCGCTCCCGGCAGCTGAGACTGATCGACGTGGCCCGCCGGATCACGCGGCGGGACTTCCCCGCCGAGTTCGACAGGACGAACTGACATGCCTGGCAACCCGCGAGACACCCGCCCCGATGGCGTCCCCCCGTCCGACGACGGCCTTGCCGGTCTGCTGGCCCGGGCGCACCGCGCCGTCCGGGCCGGAGACGGTCCGGCCCGCGCACTTCCCCACGACACCGCCCGCCTGTTCGGGCTCGACGCCCTCACGCTGAACGCCCTCGCCCAGGACGGCCGGCCCGAACTGCTCTGGGCCGACCCGCCCCGAGGCCTGGGCGCCGAGCTCGACACCCTTCAGTACACCGTCGGGGACGGGCCCGTCTGGCAGGCCGCCCAGGAGGGCCGGACGGTGACCGAGCCGGACCTGGAAGCGGTCGAACCGTCCCGCTGGCCCTTGTTCCTGCCCTTCGTCAAAACCCGGGTCGGGTCGGTCGTGGCCCTCCCCGTGAAGGCGGGGAGCGCCACCCTCGGAGTCCTCACCGGCTACCGCGCCACTCCCGGCCCGCTCACCGCCGACCAGCTCGTCTCCCTGCACCACCTGGCACGGATCCTGCTGCTCGCGCTGATCACCCAGCTCGACGATCCCGCCCCGGCCAGGCCCGCCACGGCGGACGCCGGTCTGCGGCTGCACCATGCCGAGGTGCACCAGGCCACCGGCTACCTCGCCAGTTCACTCGGCATCCCGCTGGGCCAGGCCCTGCTGAGACTGCGCGCGCACGCCGCCGCGGACGGGCCCATCACCGAACTCGCCCGCGCCTTCCTCTCCCACCGCCTGGCACCCGAGTCCCTCCGGCGGTGAGCCGCATCGTCACTCCCGCGTTCTGCGCGCCCGGTACCCGGCCATCTTCGCCCGCGCCCCGCACACGTCCATCGAGCACCAGCGGCGGCGGCCCGGACGGCTGACGTCGACGAAGAGGAGGGTGCAGTCGGGGGCGGCGCACTCGCGGATACGGTGGCTGTGGCGGCCCGTGAGCAGGTCGACGCCGTCGCGGGCGATCAGGGTCAACAGGTCGCCGGTGAGGTGGAGTCGGGGGCGGCACAGGGTCGGGGCGTCGTTCTCCGCCGTGGTGAGGCGGGGGCCCGGCAGGGAGCGGGCCGACCACGTGCTGATGGTGTCCAGGTCGTCCGGGGCGGGCTTCGCCGCGTGCAGGAACGTCCGGTGCAGGGCCTCTCTCAACTGGCGGGCCTGGTCGAGGGCGCGGGGGGTCGCGTCGGGGAGCGGGGCGTCCGAGAGGCGGGCGGCTCGGGACCAGTGGGAGAGGTCGGCGGGGGTGCGCAGGTGTTCCACGGTGTGGGGGATGTGGCCGGTGAGGGTGGCTGTGAAGTCGACCGAGATGCGACCGCCGTACCAGCGGAAGGTGTGGGGGTCGGTGCGCGTGTCCACCATGCCGGGCACGCTAGCAGTCTTCGTGGGGGCTGGTCGCGCAGTTCCCCGCGCCCCTGAGAGGCCTGCGGCCTTCAGGGGCGCGCCGTGTCCGCGGGGGCGTTCAGGTCCAGGAGCATTTGCTTGCTGAAGCCGAAGAAGTACGTGGCGACGAAACCGACCGCGTAGCCGATCAGGAGGCCGCCGAGGTAGATCAGGGCCGTGGAGCCCCAGCCGTGGTTACCGTCCAGGAGCGGGAACAGCGCCCAGCCGGACGGGCCGATCGCCGTCGAGCCGACCTTGTCACCCAGCATCGAGAACAGGCCGACGAACGCGCCGCCCGCCGCACCGCCAACGCACGCCGTGATGAACGGCCGGCCGAGCGGCAGCGAGACACCGTAGATCAGCGGCTCGCCCACGCCCAGGAAGCCCGCGGGGAGCGCCGACTTGATCGTGTTGCGGATCGACGTGTTGTGCTTGAGGCGCTTGAACACCGCGATCGCACAGCCGACCTGGCCCGCGCCCGCCATCGCCAGGATGGGGAGCAGGACCGTGTAGCCCTGCTGCTCGATGAGGGTGGTGTGGATCGGGATGAGTGCCTGGTGCAGACCCAGCATGACCAGCGGGAGGAACAGCCCGCCGAGGACCAGGCCCGCGAAGGCGCCGGTGTTGTCCAGGAGCCAGTTCGCCGCCGTACCGATACCGGTGGAGATCTCCCCGGCCACGTACATCAGGCCGAAGATCGTGACCAGGCCGGAGATCAGGACCGTGAGGGTGGGGGTGACCAGGACGTCGATCGCCTCCGGGACCCACTTGCGGCACCACTTCTCCACGTACACCGCGAGCACCGCCGCGCCGAGCGCGCCGAGCACACCGCCCTGGCCGGGCGAGAGCTTCTGGCCGAACGCCTCGATGTTCGCGACACCCGCGTACACGATGATCGCCGCGACCGCGCCGCCCAGGATCGGGGTGCCGCCGAACTCCTTCGCCGTGTTGTAGCCGACGAACACCGCGATCAGCGACATGAATCCGGAGGCGATGGCCGCGAGGGCGGGGGTGACGGAGGGCAGCCACTCCAGGTTGATCAGCAGGCCGTTGATGCCCGCGACGATGCCGCAGCCGATCAGCGCCGGGATCAGCGGCACGAAGATGTTGGCGATCTTGCGCAGGAAGAGCTTGAACGGGGTGGCGTTCTTCGCCTTCCGCGCCGCCCTCAACTCCGCGCCCTGGGCGGCCAGTTCCTCGGCCGTCGCCGGGTGGGGAGTGGAGGCCGCCGGTGCCGGGGCGGCGGCCTTGCCCTCCTCGACGAGCGCCTCGAACTCGGGGGTGACCCGAGCGACCTTTCCGGGGCCGAGGACGATCTGGTACGTCTCGTCCTCGACCACGCCCATGACATCGGGCAGCGCCTTCAGCGCCTCGTCCTGGACCAGCGAGCGGTCGGCCAGACCCAGCCGGAGCCGGGTCATGCAGTGGACTACCGAGGTGACGTTCTCCGGCCCGCCGACGAGCGGGAGGATCGAGGCCGCCACGTCGCGGTTCTTGTTCTCAGCCATGGTGCGAGCTGCCTTGCTGTGCGGGTGGTGCTGGGGGATGGAGGGGTGGGGTCAGGGGGTGGTGCCGGCGGCCGCGGCGAGCGCGGCGCGCAGGTGGCCGTCGGACTCGGCCAGCAGGCGGGCGGCCGTGGGGCCGTCGACGTCGCCGAGGACGACGAGGATCGCGTTCTTCACCTCGCCGTCGGTGGCGGCGAGCGCGGCCTCGATGACGGCGTCCTCGGCGCCCGTGGCCAGGGCGACGATGCGGCGGGAGCGGGCCCGCAGCTTCTCGTTCGACGCGCGGACGTCGACCATGAGGTTCCCGTACGTCTTGCCGAGCCGGATCATGGTGATCGTCGACAGCATGTTCAGCACGAGCTTCTGGGCCGTGCCCGCCTTCAGGCGGGTCGAGCCGGTGAGCAGTTCGGGGCCGACGACGACCTCGATGCCGTGGTCGGCGGCGGCCGCGAGGGCGCTGTCCGCGTTGCAGGACAGGCCGATGGTGAGCGCGCCGTACGTCTTCTTCGCGTGCTCCACGGCGCCGATGGCGTACGGGGTGCGGCCCGAGGCCGAGATGCCGACCACGACATCGTTTTCCGTCAGGTTCAGCGCGGCCAGGTCCTCGGCGGCCAGGTCCTTGGAGTCCTCGGCGCCCTCGACCGCGGTGACCATCGCGGAGGGGCCGCCCGCGATGAGGCCGACGACCTCGGCCGGGTCGGTGTTGAAGGTGGGCGGGCACTCGGACGCGTCCAGGACACCGAGGCGGCCGGCCGTGCCCGCGCCCGCGTAGATCAGGCGGCCGCCGCGGGCCATGCGGGTGGCGGTGCCGTCGATCGCCGCCGAGATCTGGGGGAGCTGGGCCGCCACGGCGCCGGGGACCGTGGCGTCCTCGCCGTTCATGATCCTGGCGATCTCCTGGGTGGGGAGCTGGTCGATCTCGGCGAGTTCCGGGCGGAAGGCTTCTGTGGTGAGGGTGGCCAGCTGGGCGCGGAGTTCTGTGTACGTGGCGTCGGTGGACATCGTCGTCTCGGGGGCTTTCTGTGCGGGTGGCTGTTGGTTCGGGGGTGCGTCTGCCGGGGGCGGGTCAGGTGCCGGTTTCGTCGTGGCTGGTCGCGCAGTTCCCCGCGCCCCTGGAGCGTGCGCTTCGCGCTGCTCCTCCTCGTGGTCGGGTGCCGGTTTCGTCGTGGCTGGTCGCGCAGTTCCCCGCGCCCCTGAGATGCGCACTTCGTGCGGCATCTCAGCTTGAGAGGCGCGGCGGAGCGGCAGCCTCGGGGGGAGGTTGCGCGGAGCGCATGCCTCGGGGGCGCGGGGAACTGCGCGAGAAGCCCCACCGGGCCGCAGATGGGAGACGGGCCTCATGACCTGCTGCTCCGCGGAGCGGCGCGGTGGCGGTGGGCCAGGGCCTCGTAGGAGGCGGAGAGGGCCGGGGCCGCGGACTCGTAGTTGCGCTGGGCCACGCCCACGAAGAGGCAGTCGACCACGAGGAGCTGACTCGTCCGGGACGACATGGCGGCGGGCCGCAACTCGCTCTCGCGGGCGATCGACGTCGTGAGGATGTGGTCCGCGTACTGGGAGACCGGCGCGTCCGGACGGCCCGTGATCGCGATCGTCGTCGCGCCGTGCTCGAAGGCGACGCGGAGGGGTTCGATGACGTCGCTGGTGGCGCCGGAGTGGGTGATGGCGACGGCCACGTCTCCGGAGCGCAGACTCACGGCGTTCGTGACGGCGAGGTGCGGATCCGAGTGCGCGTACGCGACGTGGCCGATGCGCAGCAGCTTCTGCGCCAGGTCCTGGGCGACCAGCCCCGACGCGGCCATGCCGTAGATCTCCACGCGCCCGGCCGCCGCGAGCGCGCCCACGGCGGCGCCGAGCTGCACGGTGTCGAGCCCGGCGGCGGTGTCGGCGAGGGTCTGCTGCTCGTCGTAGGCCAGCTTCGCGACCACGTCGGCGATCGGGTCGTCGACCGCGATGTCGGCGGTGACGGCGGGCGCCCGGCCCGACTGCTGCTGGGCGGCGAGCCCGGCGAGGGCCAGGCGCAGGTCGCGGTAGCCGGGGTAGCCGAGGAGGCGGGCGGTGCGGACCACCGTCGCCTCGCTGGTGCCGGTGAGCTCGGCGAGGCCGGTGACGGTCAGGGCGGCGCAGCCGGCGGGATCACCGGCGACCGCCTCCGCGACCCGCTGCATGGATCGCGTCATCGACGGGGCCAGGGTCCGCACCTTGGCCGCGAGGGCGGCCGGGGCGGGCGGCGCGTCGTTGGCGAAACTTTCCTTCACGTCATTGCTCACATGATGAAAGATATTTTCGCGACCGGTGGGGGTCAAGGGTCGAACGGCCGGGACCTGCGTCACATCCGCGACGCACGGAACACGTGCGCGGGACAATGGGGGGATGAACACCATCAGCCCCCTGGAACAGGCCCTGCACGCGGCCCGCGCGCTGATCCTCGCGGACCTGAAGGCCGTCGACGTGGCCGACGCGGACGTGGTCTCGCTCGTCGAGGAGTCGATCACGCAGCGCCGCTGGTGGGTGGAGCAGTGGCCGGAGGGCGTCGAGTTCGTCACCGGTCTCGTGGCGCAGGACGTGCAGGACGGGATCCTGGAGCGGCACGGGCGCTGGCCGGTGTGCCCGGTGTGCGGTCCGGGCTCGGGCACGGACGGGCCGCACGCGCTCGACGTCGAGCCGGAGCTGGGCGCCGACCCGCACTGGGTGTGCTCGGAGGCCGGAGTGGTCGTCGCGCCGGTCGGCTCGCTGGGAGCCGTGGCCGGGTGACCGTCTACATCGACCCGCCGACCTGGCCCGGCCACGGGCGGCTGTGGTCACATCTCGTGAGCGACGTCTCGTTCGACGAACTGCACCTGTTCGCAGGCGGGTTGGGGGTGCCGGAGCGCGCCTTCGAGCGCGACCACTACGACATCCCGGCGCACCGCTACGAGGACGCGGTGCGGGCCGGGGCCGTGACGGTCGGCTCGAAGGAACTGGTGCGCAGGCTCACGGCCGCGGGGCTGCGGCGTCCGAAGGGGCGGCCCGCGTAGCGTCCGAAGGGGCGGCCTGCGGCGCGGCGGCGCTGGAGGTGACGACCCGGGACGACGCCGTGCGCCGGTGCAGGCGCAGGCTCACCGCCGTCAGGGCCAGCGCGAGCACCGTCATCGCGCCGCCCGCCCAGGCGACCGCCGGATAACCGAGGTCGGCGTCGATGACCGTGCCGCCGAGCCAGGGCCCGCCCGTGTTGCCCAGGTTGAAGGCGGCGGTCGTGGTGGCGCCCGCCAGGGTGGGGGCCGCTCCCGCCACGTTGAACATCCGGGCGTTGAGCGCCGGGGCCGTGAAGAAGGCGGACAGGCCGAGCAGGAACGACAGGGCCACCGCCGCGATCTCAAGGTGCCCGAGCAGGGCCAGCGCGGCGAGGAAGACGGTGGACAGCGCGGTGCCGGACAGCAGCACCCCGAAGAGGTGCGCGTCCGCGACCCGGCCGCCGACCGTCGTGCCGACCAGCGCGCCGATGCCGAACAGGGCGAGCACCGCGGGGACCCAGCCCTCGTCCAGGCCCGCCACGTCCGTCAGGAACGGGGACAGATAGCTGAACGCGCAGAAGACACCGCCCGCCGCCAGCGCCGTCACCGCGATCGACAGCCACACCTGCCGGTCCGCGTAGATGGACAACTCGCGCTTCAGGCGCGGGCGTTCGGCCGGGCGCGGGATGTGCGGGACGAGCGTGACGATGCCGACGAGCGCGATCGCCGAGGCGGCGCCGACCGCCCAGAACGCCGCGCGCCAGCCGAGGCCGTCACCGAGGAAGGCGCCGGCCGGGACGCCCAGCACGTTCGCGATCGACAGGCCGCCGATCATCACCGCCATCGCGCGGGCCCGCTGGTTCACCGGCACCATCGCGATGGCGACGGCCGCGCCGACCGCCCAGAACCCGGCGCAGGCCAGCGCGGAGACGACGCGGGACGCGAAGAGGATGCCGTACGTGGGGGCGAGGGCGCCCGCGATCTGACCCAGGCCGAAGGTCGTGATCAGGGCGATGAGGGTGGTGCGGCGGGGCAGGCGCAGGGTCGCCACCGCGAGCAGCGGGGCGCCCACGACCATGCCGATCGCGAACGCCGAGATCAGCAGGCCCGCCTGCGGGATCGTGACGTCCATGTCGTCGGCGACGGCCGGGAGCAGCCCGGAGAGCATGAACTCGCTCGTGCCGAGAGCGAAGACGCTCAGGCCGAGTATGTAGACGGCCAGGGGCATCTTGGTGGTGGTGGAATTTGGCGGCATGTAAAACGGCAACCGGGGACGGTGGGGGTGGCATTCCCGGTGGGTACGGTTTCCCGCGCCCTCAGTGGGGCGCCAGCAGGCGCAGCTCTGTCGTCAGGTTGTCCCGGGCCGGGGTCGTCCAGTGCTTCTTTCCGTACGGGGTTCTGAACAGGGCCGGGAGATCGAGGAGTTGGCGGAGGATCGCCGCCCGGCCCTCCCGGAACGCCTCGTCGGGGACGAACGCGTACTCCTCGCGGACGCTTCGCGTGTAGGCCGCGTACGCGTCCGGGGCCGCCGCCAGGATCGCCAGGTCGGCGTCGCACAGGGTCTCGCCGTCGGTGTCGCCGTCGGCCGGATCGTGGGTGACCGTGAGCCGGACCAGGCGGGCCACCTCGGTCACCGTGGGCTCCGGCAGGCCGGCCTCGGTGAGGGCGCGCACCGCGAGGGCGGCCGACCGCTCCTCGTTCTCGGAGCGGTCCGGGCGGTACACCGCGTCGTGGAACCACGCGGCGAGGCGCACTGTCTCGGGGTTCGCCGCGTGCTCTTCCAGTACGTCGATGTGGTCGAGGACCGCGGTGAGGTGGGTCCGGGTGTGGTAGCGGCGGTGGGGTTCCGCCCAGCGGGTGAGGAGGTTGTCGGCGTACGGGTACGGATCCGTCCCGGGGTTCTCCGTCGTCGTCGCCGCCCGCAATGTCCGCGCGAACCGTTCCCGCAACTCACTCATGCACCGACCCTAGCGCCGCCCCGACCCGTCCTCCGTCTGCGGCTCCGGTGGGGGCTGGCCGCGCAGTTCCCCGCGCCCCTGAGGCGTGCGCTGCGCGCAGCCTCCCCTGGAGGCCGCAGGCCTCTCAGGGGCGCGGGGAACTGCGCGAGAAGCCCCACCGGGGCGCGGGCGGGCGACTGCGCAAAAACCTCGTTGCCCCTGCGTGTGGCGGTGACATACACTCGCGCGTCCTGCCCGCCTCCCTCGCGGAGCGCGCCGCCGCCGCCCGGTCGGAAACCGGCCGGCCCGTGTCGTACTCGTACCGTGTGCCGGAGGCAGAACCCGTGAGTCAGTCAGCGTCGCCGCTCGACCGTGAGCGTGCGCACCTCTCCTCGTCCCGCGCCGCCCTGCGCGCCATGCGTGAGGACGCCGAGGCCCTGGACATCCGAGACGTCACCGCGAACTGGGTGAACGCCGAGGTGCTCCAGCGCCAGATCGAGGAGCGGATCAAGGCGCTCGCCGACCTGAGCCACACCCCGCTCTTCTTCGGCAGGCTCGACTACCTACACGCCCCCGGCGCCGAACAGGCCGAGGGCGCGGAGGGGGAGCAGTTCTACATCGGGCGGCGCCACGTGCACGACGCCGAGGGCGACCCGATGGTCATCGACTGGCGCGCGCCGGTCTCCCAGCCGTTCTACCGGGCCTCGAAGAAGGACCCGATGGACGTGGCGCTGCGCCGCAGGTTCGGTTACACGGGCGGCGAGCTGACCGCCTACGAGGACGAGAACCTGACCGACCCGGCCGAGGCCGAGCGCACCAGCCAACTGCTCCAGCAGGAGATCGAGCGCCCGCGCGTCGGCCCGATGCGCGACATCGTCGCCACCATCCAGCCCGAGCAGGACGAGATCGTCCGCAGCGGGCTCGCCGGTTCGGTCTGCGTGCAGGGCGGGCCCGGCACCGGTAAGACCGCCGTCGGCCTGCACCGTGTCGCCTACCTGCTGTACGCGCACCGCGAGCGGCTCGCCCGCACCGGCACCCTCGTCATCGGGCCGAACAAGTCGTTCCTCCACTACATCGAGCAAGTGCTGCCCGCGCTGGGCGAGTTGGAGGTCAAGCAGGCGACCGTCGACGACCTCGTCGCCGGGCCGGTGGAGGTGCGCGGCGCCGACGAGGCGCCCGCCGCGCTGATCAAGGGCGACGCCCGGATGGCCGAGGTGCTGCGGCGGGCGCTGCGCTCGCACATCACGCTGCCGGGCGAGGGCGTCGTGGTCGTGCGCGGCTCACGGCGGTGGCGGGTCGCCTCGTACGAACTCGAAGAGATCGTCCGCGAGTTGATGGGCCGCGACATGCGGTACGGCGCCGCGCGCGAGGCCCTGCCGCAGCGCATCGCGCACGCCGTGCTCGTCCAGATGGAGCGGGCCGGAGAGGCCCCGGACGACCGGGTCCAGAACGCCGTCGCGCGCAACACCGCCGTCAAGGCCGCCGTCAAGGAGATCTGGCCGCCCATTGACCCCGCCAAGCTGGTCATGCGGCTGCTGTCCGACGCCGACTTCCTCGCCGAGCACGCCGACGGGCTGCTCGACGAGCAGGAACAGAAGACCGTGCTGTGGGCCAAGCCCGCGCGCAGCGTCAAGACCGTCAAGTGGTCCGCCGCCGACGCCGTGCTGATCGACGAGGCCGCCGACCTCGTCGAGCGCACGCACTCGCTCGGGCACGTCGTGCTCGACGAGGCGCAGGACCTCTCCCCGATGCAGTACCGGGCCGTCGGGCGGCGCGCCTCGACCGGGTCCGTGACCGTGCTCGGCGACCTCGCGCAGGGGACCACGCCCTGGGCCACCCAGAGTTGGGCCGAGGCGCTGGGGCACCTGGGCAAGCCGGACGCCGTGGTGGAGGAACTGACGGCCGGTTTCCGTGTGCCGACCGACGTCATCACGTACGCCTCCCGGCTCCTGCCGCACATCGCGCCGGGGCTCGCGCCCGTGGCGTCGGTACGTGAGAACCCCGGGGTGTTCGAGGTGCGGGGCGTTTCGGAGGACCTCGATGTGGTCGCCGCGTGCCGGGAGGCGCTGGAGCACGAGGGGTCGATCGGGCTCATCGCGGCCGATGCGCGGTGTGCGGTGCTGGGGGAGTTGCTGACCGAGGCGGGGATGGTGTTTCTCGCGCCGGGTGAGGAGACGACGGCCGAGGCGCGGCTGACGCTCGTCCCGGCATCGCTGGCCAAGGGGCTTGAGTACGACTACGTCGTCCTCGACGAGCCGGCTGCCGTGGTGAGCGGTGAGCCTGATGAGCGGACCGGGTTGCGGCGGCTGTATGTGGCGCTGACCCGTGCCGTGTCGGGGCTGGTGGTGGTCCACGCCACAGCCCTGCCGGGCGAACTGGCCCCCGTGTAGCTCGCCCGCGCCCCTGTTGGGTTGTCTTTCGTCTGCGGGCCGGTGGCCGCGTCTCGCGCAGTTCCCCGCGCCCCTGAGGCATGCGCTGACGCGCAGCCTCCCCTGAAGGCCGCAGGCCTTTCAGGAGCGCGGGGAACTGCGTGGTCAGGAGTCCAGGGTGTCGCGCCAGAGGCGGACGGACTGCGACGAGACCGGGCCCGCCCACCCGGAGGGCCGCGCCGCGCCGCCGATGTGGAAGGCCGAGATCCCGGCCCCGCGCAACCCGGCGACATGCTCCAGGCGGAGCCCCCCGCCGACCAGGATCTGCTGCTCGTACCCGGGCTCCCCGGCAGCCGACCGCGCCGCCTCCGCGACGAGCACGTCGACCCCGGCGTCCACGCCGTCCGCCGAACCCGCCGTCAGATACGTGTCCAGGCCGGGCAGATCGGCGAGCTGCTTGCGCAGGGCGTCCCGGTCGGCGGCCCGGTCGATGGCCCGGTGGAACGTCCACCGGCACCCGTCCAGCTCGCCCACCAGCCGCTCCACGGCCGCCAGATCGGGCCCCCCGTGATCGTCGAGGAACCCGAGCACGAACTCGTCGGCACCCGCCGCCCGCAACGCCCGCGCCCGCGCCACCAGCTCCGAGACGTCACCGGCGGCGAAACCGTCCGCGAGCCGGAGCATCACGCGCAGCGAGATGTCCACGGCCCCGCGGATCGCCGCGAACGTCTCCACCGACGGCGTCAGCCCGTCCGCGGCCATGTCGGTGACCAGCTCAAGGCGGTCCGCGCCACCGGCCTGGGCGGCGACGGCGTCCTCGGCGTCGAGGGCGATCACCTCCAGGACTGCACGCTTGCTCATGAGGCTCCTGAATAGGTCTAGTCCAATGTCCCGCTCAGCCTACGCCGCGTGCACCGTGAACGCAGCCGTCCTGACCTCGCCGTCGTGCTTGAAATCGAGGAAGAGCCGGTACGTCCCGGTGCTGGGCGCGGTCGCGGTGAAGGAAACCTCCGGCCCCGGCCTGCCGTCGTGCGGGTGAACGTGAAGGTAGGCCAGATCGCCCGCGCGCAGGGCGACCAAGTGCCCGTACGCGCCGAGGTAGGGGTCCAGATCGGTGACGGGCCGGCCGTTCCTGGTGACGGTCAGGGTCAGCTCGCGGGCCGCGCCCGCCGCCAGTTCGCCGTCCACCCGGACCTCGTAGCCACCCGCGACACGTGCCGTCGTGGAGTGCTCCGGCAGCGGCGCGGGCGCGTACGTCCCCGCGACGCCGAGCCCGGCGCCGAGCGTCAGGCCCTCCTGCGCGCCGCGCGGGGTGAAGTCGGCGAAGACGCGGTAGTCGCCCGCCTTGGGCAGCGAGACGGGCGTCGACCAGGTGCCGTCGGCCGCCCGCACCGGGTGCAGATGGCGGTACGCGGTCAGATCGCGCGAGGCGACGATCAGGTGCAGCTGCTTGCCGTGCTCCGTCTCGTACGAGGTCAGGGGCTCCCCGGCGCCGCCCTCGGTGTCCTTGCGGATCGTGAAGCGGAGGACGCCGGTCGGGCCGGGGAGGCGGTCCCGTTCCAGGTCGAGGGTGTAGCCGCGGTCGGAGACCTGGAGGCCGCCGGGAACGGTGTCCGCCTCGCCCGCGTGGGTCTCCTCGCCGCCGTGCCTCTCGTGTGCGGGCGGCCGCTGCTCCGCGATCACGGGAGTCACCCCGCTCCCCACCCCGTACGCCGTGCCGAACGTGGCGGCGGCCGCGGCCGCGACGGCGGCGATCTTCAGTCCGGTGTGCATGACGGGCTCCTCGTGGCGGGGGCGGGTTTCTCCGACCATACCCATGGGGGGTATCCTGTCAAGCAGGGTCCGGCCTTGTTCTAGGTACCCCCTGGGGGTATAACTGGATCATAATGTGGGGCACCCGCCCCACGGACCCCGACCGAAGGAGGCAGCATGTCGGCGCACACCGTCGCCCCGCCCGCCCGGGTGGAACTCGCCATCGGTGGCATGACCTGCGCGTCCTGCGCCGCCCGGATCGAGAAGAAGCTGAACCGGATGGACGGCGTCGAGGCGACCGTCAACTACGCGACCGAGAAGGCGCAGGTCAGCTATGCCGACGGGGTGTCCGTCGCCGATCTGATCGCGAAGGTCGAGGCCACCGGCTACACGGCCCACGAGCCCGAGCCGCCCGCCGTCGAGACCGACAGGGACGCCGGGAGCGCGGCCGACGACGAGCTGCGGCCGCTGCGCCAGCGCCTGATCACCGCCGTCGTGCTCGCCGTTCCCGTCATCGCGATGGCGATGGTCCCGGCCCTCCAGTTCCAGTACTGGCAGTGGCTGTCCCTGACACTGGCGGCGCCCGTCGTCACGTACGCGGCCTGGCCGTTCCACCGGGCGGCGTTCACGAACGCGCGGCACGGCGCCGCGACGATGGACACGCTGATCTCGCTGGGCACCTCGGCCGCGTTCCTGTGGTCGGTGTGGGCGCTGTTCTTCGGCACCGCGGGCACCCCCGGCATGACGCACCCCTTCGAGCTGACCATCGGGCGCGGTGACGGTGCGGGGAACATCTATCTGGAGGCCGCCGCGGGCGTCACCGCGTTCATCCTCGCGGGCCGGTACTTCGAAGCCCGTTCCAAGCGGAAGGCGGGCGCCGCGCTCAGGGCGCTGCTCGAACTGGGCGCCAAGGACGTGACGGTGCTGCGCGCCGGCGGGCGGGAAGCGACGGTCCCGATCGGTGAGTTGAGGACCGGGGACCGTTTCCTGGTGCGGCCCGGCGAGAAGATCGCCACGGACGGCACCGTCGTCGAGGGCTCCTCCGCCGTCGACGCCTCCATGCTCACCGGCGAGTCCGTGCCGGTCGAGGTCGCGGTCGGCGACACCGTCACCGGCGCCACGCTGAACGCCGGGGGACGGCTCGTCGTCGAGGCCACCCGGGTCGGTTCCGACACCCAGCTCGCGCGGATGGCCCGCATGGTCGAGGACGCGCAGAACGGCAAGGCCGCCGCCCAGCGGCTCGCCGACCGGATCTCCGGCGTCTTCGTCCCGGTCGTCATCGCCCTCGCGATCGCCACGCTGGGCTTCTGGCTCGGCAACGGCGCGGGCTGGACGGCCGCCTTCACCGCCGCCGTCGCCGTCCTCATCATCGCCTGCCCGTGCGCCCTCGGGCTCGCCACCCCGACCGCGCTCATGGTCGGCACCGGGCGCGGCGCCCAGCTCGGCATCCTCATCAAGGGCCCCGAGGTCCTGGAGACGACCCGCCGCGTCGACACGATCGTCCTCGACAAGACCGGCACCGTGACGACCGGGCGGATGACGCTGCTCGCCGCGCACGTCGCCGACGGCACGACCGAGGACGAGGTGCTGCGGCTCGCGGGCGCGCTGGAGCACAGCTCCGAGCACCCGATCGCGCGGGCCGTGGCCACGGGCGCCGCCGAGCGCGTGGGCCCGCTGCCCGTCCCCGAGGACTTCGCGAACGTCGCCGGGCTCGGCGTGCAGGGCGTCGTCGACGGGCACGCGGTGCTGGTCGGGCGGGAGCAGTTGCTGGAGGAGTGGGAGATCCGGCTCCCCGAGCCGCTGGCCCGCGCCAAGGCCGCCGCCGAGGAGGCCGGGCGGACCGTGATCGCGGTGGCCTGGGACGGGGCCGCGCGCGCCGTGCTCGAGGTCGCCGACGCCGTGAAGGACACCAGTGCCGAGGCCGTGCGGCGGCTGCGGGAGTTGGGGCTGCGGCCCGTTCTGCTGACCGGTGACAATGCCGCCGTCGCCCGTGCCGTCGCCGCCGAGGTCGGGATCACCGACCCCGCCGATGTCATCTCTGAGGTGCTGCCCCAGGACAAGGTCGATGTCGTCAAGCGGCTTCAGGGGGAGGGGCGTTCCGTGGCCATGGTCGGTGACGGGGTCAACGACGCGGCGGCGCTGGCGCAGGCCGATCTGGGGCTTGCCATGGGGACGGGTACGGATGCCGCCATCGAGGCCGGGGATCTGACGCTGGTCCGGGGTGACCTGCGGTCGGCGGGCGACGCGATTCGGCTCGCCCGGCGCACGCTGGGCACGATCCGCTCGAATCTGTTCTGGGCGTTCGCCTACAACGTGGCCGCGTTGCCGCTCGCCGCGGCGGGCCTTTTGAATCCCATGATCGCCGGTGCCGCCATGGCCTTCTCCTCGGTCTTCGTGGTCGCCAACAGCCTGCGACTGCGGCGCTTCAGGGCCGGCTTCTAGGCTGCGGCCCGGTGGGGCTGGTCGTGTTGTCGTTCGTCTGCGGCCCGGTGGGGGGCTGGTCGCGTTTGTCGTTCGTCCGCGGGCCGGTGGGGGCTGGTCGAGTTGTCGTTCGTCTGCGGCCCGGTGGCCTCTTCTCGCGCAGTTCCCCGCGCCCCTGAAGGCTGCGCTTCGCGCGCCTTCCCCTTGAGGCTGCGGCTCCGCCGCGCCTCCCCCGAGAGGCCGCGCTCCGCGCGCCTCTCCGTCGGAGGCTGAGGTTCGCGTGCCTCTCCGCCGGAAGCTGTGCCTCGTGCGCCTCTCTTGATGAGATGGCGCACGAAGTGCGCATCTCAGGGGCGCGGGGAACTGCGCGACCAGCCACGACGAGAGGCGCGCGTGACGGCTGGTTTTCAGGGGCGCGGGGAACTGCGCAACCCAGCCACGACGGTGGCGCGCGTGGGAACGGGTTTCAGGGGCGCGGGGAACTGCGCGACCAGCCACGACGGTGGTGTGCTTGGGAACTGGGGGAATTGGGGCGTGGGGGAGCAGGGGAGAGGTCAGACTCAGGGGGCAGCCCCGACGGACGGAAGGCAACCCGTGACCGCACCGCGCCCCCACCCCGCCCTCGTCACCCTGGCCCTGGCCCTGACCCTGACGGCCTGCACCTCCGGTGGATCGGAGAAGGACAACTCCGGCCCCGGCCCCGGTACCCACACCGTCAAGACCGCCATGGGCGACGTGAAGGTCAAGGACCACCCCAAGCGCGTCGTCGTCCTGGACACGGCCGAACTCGACTCCGCGATCACCCTCGGCGTCACCCCGGTGGGCGCCACGCGAGCCGGCGCCGAGGACGCCTTCCTCTCGTACCTCCCCGAGGACAAGACCGACGGCATCACCGAGGTCGGCGAGATCGCCAACCCCGGCCTGGAGAAGATCGCCGCGCTGAAGCCGGACCTGATCCTCAGCAACAAGGTCCGCGACGGCGGGCGTTACCAGCAGCTCAGCCACATCGCCCCGACCGTGCTCACGGAGACGACCGGCTACCCCTGGAAGCAGAACTTCCTCGTGCACGCCGACGCCCTCGGCAGGAAGAAGCAGGCCCGCACGGCCGTCAAGAAGTACGAGGAGCACGTCGCCGCCGTCACCAAGGCACTCGGCGGCAGGGCGAAGGCGGCGGGCGTCGACGTCAACGTCGTCCGGTTCGTCGAAGGCGCCGACATCCGGATCTACGGCAAGAAGAACTACATTGGCACGATCCTCGCCGACGTCGGCATCGGCCGCCCCGCGATCACCGACAAGGCCAAGGACGGGTTCAGCTACGACGTGAGCCCCGAGCAGATCGACATGGCCGACGCGGACGTCATCTTCACGTCCACGTACGGCAGTCCGGGCAAGGCGAAGGTCACCGAGACCACCACGAGCGGCCTGTGGCGGAAGCTGCGGGCCGTGCGGGACGGCAAGGTGTTCCAGGTCGACGACGAGCTGTGGATCCAGGGCATCGGATACACCGCGGCGAACCAGATCCTCGGCGAGCTGGAGTCCGACCTCGCCCGGTGACCCGGGTCAGAGACGGGTGCGCTGCGAGCGCCACAGCAGATACAGCGCCGAGGCGATCGCGGCGCACCGCAGCACCCACGGCCAGGTCTCCTGGAACGCGTCGGTCATCTTCCCGTCCGCGATGGCCGCGCCCCACTTCCCGGCACCGCGCCCCCACAGCCAGACGACACCGCCCGCGACCGCGAGGCCGGGCAGCCCGAACACCGCCACCTTCTTCTGGAAGTCCGTCAGCCGCCGGGAGAGGAAGACGACGGCCCAGCCGGCCAGCAGGAGGAGGATGTTGCCGAGGACCGCGCCGACGACCAGGGCGGCGGCGGCCAGCAGCAGGAAGGGGTTGACCACACCGCCCGCGGGCACGACGGCACGCCGCAGCCGCCGCACCCTCTTCGCCGGGCCGCCCCCGTCGCCCTCGTCGGCCGCGTCCGGCTCGTCCTCCGGTTCGTCGTCCTCGACCGGCACCGACGGGCGTTTGCGCAGGTCCGGGCCGTCCTCGCGCTTCTTCGGCGGCTTGAGCAGCTCGGGGATCTCCACCCCGCCGACGAACCCGGGCACGCTGTCCGTCTCGGTGAGCGAGCCGGACGGGCCGTCGCCCATCCGCCACCAGTCGGTCACGTCGCCGGACACGCCCAGCTCGTCGGTCCCGGCCAGATGCGGCGGCGCGGGCACGTCCTCGGGCACGGCCGGAGCGGGGGCGGCCGCCCGGCGCGGGCGCGGCACCTTCCGGCGCAGCCCGCCGATGCGGTCGCTCCTGCCGGGACGGTCGCTCTTGCCGGTGGGCTGTTCGGGCAGCGGCCGGACCAGGGGCGCCGCCGGGTCGGCCCCGCCGCCACCGTCCTGCGCGCCCGCCACGATCCGGTCCGGGGTCCCCAGGCGCTCCAGGATGCGGCGCACGGCCGCCGGGCTGTCGACCGTCGTCCTCGCGCGGCGCCGGTCGATCTCCCCCCGCAACTCCGTGACCAGGCGCATGCGTGTCGCGGACGGCATCTGGCGCTGCTGGGCCAGGTCGCCGACCCGGCTCAGATAGTCGAAGACGAGCTGATCACTCTCGATCCCCACGAAGTCCCCTCCGGGGTGCAGCAATTGATGGATCGACGGTATCGCGAATGCCCTGTCCGCACGGGCGCGGGTTTCGGGGCGCCGCCCCGGACCCCGCTCCTCAAACGCCGGAGAGGCTTGGTCCACCGCTACCGTGGGACAGATGAGCCCCAACGAGCAGACACCGGCGGCACCCCGCTCCCTGGCGGAGGCCCTGCGCGGCAGGGACGACCCGTCCCTGGCCCGCCTCCTGCGCGCCCGCCCCGACCTGCTCAGCCCGGTGCCGGGCGACCTCACCCAGCTCGCCACCCGGGCCGGCACCCGCGCCTCGGTGGTCCGCGCCCTGGACCGCCTGGACCGCTTCACCCAGCAGGTGGCGCAGGCCCTCGCGGTGGCCCCGGAACCGGCGACGTACGAGGCGCTGGCGGCGCTGCTGCCGGGACCGGACACCGAGGAGACGCTGCCGCGCGCCGTGGCCACCCTGCGCGAGCAGGCACTCATCTGGGGCGGCGACGACCAGCTGCGGCTGGTGCGCACCGCCCGCGAACTGCTCGTACCGACCCCGCAGCACCCCTCGCCGACCGGGCTCGGGCCGACCGTCGCCGACGCCACCGCCGGGATGTCGCCGGGCCGCGTCCAGGAGATCGTGGCGGCGGCCGGACTGCCGAGCACCCACGACCCGGTGTCGGCGCTCGCCGCGCTCACCGCCCTGTTCACCGACCCCGAGCGGATGTCGGCGCTGCTCGACGACGCGCCCGCCGAGGCCATCGACGTACTGAACCGGCTGGTGTGGGGACCCCCGTACGGGCAGGTGACCGCCCGGCCCGCCGCCCATCTGCGCTGGCTGCTCGACCGGGCGCTGCTGGTGCCGACGACACCCGGCACCGTCGTGCTGCCCCGGGAGGCGGCGCTGCACCTGCGCGGCGGGCGGGCGCACCGCACCCTGGAGCCGCTGCCGCCCGAGGTCGCGGCGCGCGCCGAGCACCGTCCACAGGTTGTGGACGCGACGGCGGCGGCGCAGGCGTACACCGCGCTGGACACCGTCGAGGAGCTGCTGAAGGACTGGGACGAGGGCGGCCCGGCCGTACTGCGCGCGGGCGGCCTGAGCGTGCGCGACCTCAAGCGCACCGCCGCCGCCCTCGACACCGACGAGCAGACGGCCGCCTTCTGGGTCGAACTCGCCTACGCCGCCGGGCTGCTGGCCTCGGACGGCGAGGCCGACGAGCGGTACGCGGCGACCCCCGCCTACGACGAGTGGCTGGAGCGGCCCCCGGTCCAGCGGTGGACGCGGCTCGCCACCGCCTGGCTCGCGGCGACCCGCACCTCCGGGCTGGTGGGCGGCCGCGACGGCAAGGACCGGACGCTGTCCGCGCTCGGCCCGCACCTGGACCGGTCCGCCGCGCCCGAGGTGCGCCGCCACGTCCTCGGACTGCTCGCCGCGCTGCCGGAGGGCGCCGAACCGGACCCGGAGTCGGTGACCGCCCGGCTGACCTGGGAGCGCCCGTCCCCGGCGACGCTCGACCTGCGCACACGGCTGGCTCGCTGGACGCTCGCGGAGGCCGAACTGCTCGGGTTCACCGGGCGCGGGGCGCTGTCCGCGCACGGCCGGGCGCTGCTGTCCGCCCACGCGGAGGCGCCGGACGCCTCGGCGGAGTCGGCCGTGGCCGTCGCCAGCGCCGAGAAGCTCCTCGGGCCGCTGCTGCCCGACCCGCTGGACCACGTGCTGCTCCAGGCCGACCTGACGGCGGTCGCCCCCGGCCCGCTGGAGCGGCCGCTCGGCGAGGCGCTGGCCGTGCTGGCCGACGTGGAGTCCAAGGGCGGCGCGACCGTCTACCGGTTCACGCCCGGCTCGGTGCGCCGCGCGCTCGACGCGGGCCGCACCGCCTCCGACCTGCACGCGTTCCTGGCCGCCCACTCCCGTACGCCGGTTCCGCAGCCCCTCGCCTACCTGATCGACGACGTGGCCCGGCGGCACGGGCACCTGCGCATCGGGGCGGCCTCCGCCTACGTGCGCTGCGACGACGACACCGTGCTCGGCGAGATCCTCGCCGACAAGCGGGCCGCCGGGCTGCGCCTGCGCCGCCTCGCGCCCACGGTCCTCGCCGCCCAGGCCGATCCCGGCACGCTCCTCGAAGGGCTGCGCTCGATGGGGTTCGCGCCGGCCGCCGAGACCGCCGAGGGCGATGTCCTGATCACCCGGGCGCACGCCCACCGGACGCCGCCGCGCACGGCCCCCGAACCGGTTCCCGACGGGCCTCCGCTGCCGGACGTCACGCTGCTCGGCGCCGCGATCCGCGCCATCCGCGCGGGGGACACCGCCGCGACGACCCCGCGCAAGCAGGCGCAGGCCGCCAACGGCGAACTCCCGCGCACCAGCGCCGCCGACACCCTCGCCACGATGCAGGCGGCGGTGCTGACGGGGGACACGCTGTGGATCGGGTACGTCAACGCCGAGGGCTCCGCCAGTCAGCGGGTCATCGCGCCGATCCGGGTCGAGGGCGGGTTCGTGACGGCGTACGACCACACGGCGGACGAGGTCCGCACCTATCCGCTCCACCGGGTCACGGGGGTGGCGGAGCTGGAGCCCGACGCGGGGTGACTCCGTCGGCCGACCGGATCTCGGGCGCGGCTCTCGTCGTGGCTGGTCGCGCAGTTCCCCGCGCCCCTGAGATGCGCACTTCGTGCGGCATCTCATCGGGGAAGGCGCGCGCAGCGCATGCCTTCGGGGGCGCGGGGAACTGCGCGACCAGCCACGACGGCGGCGCGCGTGAGGGAACCGCACCCGGGGGAGCGGCGCCTGACAGAGCGCGGGCCGCAGACGATCACGGTCGGTGCGGAGCATGAGGCACACTGGACGTTTGGCCTACGGAAAGGGTGCCGCGCGTGAACGGTCCACTCATTGTCCAGTCGGACAAGACCCTGCTCCTGGAGGTCGACCACGAGCAGGCCGACGACTGCCGGCGGGCGATCGCTCCGTTCGCCGAGCTGGAGCGGGCGCCGGAGCACATCCACACGTACCGGCTGACGCCCCTCGGCCTGTGGAACGCGCGGGCCGCCGGCCACGACGCCGAGCAGGTCGTCGACGCCTTGGTCCAGTACAGCCGGTACCCGGTACCGCACGCGCTGCTCGTCGACATCGCCGAGACCATGGACCGTTACGGCCGCCTCACGCTCAGCAAGCACCCCGCGCACGGCCTCGTCCTGACCAGCACCGACCGCCCGGTCCTCGAGGAGATCCTGCGCTCGAAGCGGATCCAGCCGCTGGTCGGCGCCCGGATCGACCCCGACACCGTGGCCGTGCATCCCTCCGAGCGCGGCCAGATCAAGCAGACGCTGCTGAAGCTGGGCTGGCCGGCCGAGGACCTCGCCGGGTACGTGGACGGCGAGGCGCACCCGATCGAGCTCGACCAGGACGGCTGGTCGCTGCGCCCGTACCAGAAGCAGGCCGTCGAGGGCTTCTGGCACGGCGGCTCCGGTGTCGTCGTGCTGCCGTGCGGCGCGGGCAAGACGCTGGTCGGGGCGGGTGCGATGGCGGAGGCGAAGGCGACGACGCTGATCCTCGTCACGAACACCGTCTCGGCCCGCCAGTGGAAGCACGAGCTGGTGAAGCGGACCTCGCTGACCGAGGACGAGATCGGCGAGTACAGCGGTACGAAGAAGGAGATCCGGCCCGTCACCATCGCCACGTACCAGGTGCTGACGACGAAGCGGAAGGGTGTGTACCCGCACCTGGAGCTGTTCGACTCCCGCGACTGGGGGCTCGTGATCTACGACGAGGTGCACCTGCTGCCCGCGCCGGTCTTCAAGTTCACCGCCGACCTCCAGGCGCGGCGCCGGCTCGGCCTGACCGCGACCCTCGTACGGGAGGACGGCCGCGAGTCGGACGTGTTCTCGCTGATCGGGCCCAAGCGGTTCGACGCGCCGTGGAAGGAGATCGAGGCGCAGGGGTACATCGCGCCCGCCGACTGCGTCGAGGTCCGCGTCAACCTCACCGACTCCGAGCGGCTCGCGTACGCCACCGCCGAGGCCGAGGAGAAGTACCGGTTCTGCGCGACGACGGCCACCAAGCGCAAGGTGACCGAGGCGCTGGTCAAGAAGCACGCGGGCGAGCAGACCCTCGTCATCGGCCAGTACATCGACCAGCTCGACGAACTCGGCGCCCACCTCGACGCCCCCGTCATCAAGGGCGAGACGACGAACGCCGTGCGCGAGAAGCTGTTCGACGCGTTCCGCGAGGGCGAGATCAGCGTCCTGGTGGTGTCCAAGGTCGCGAACTTCTCCATCGACCTGCCGGAGGCGACCGTCGCCATCCAGGTGTCGGGCACGTTCGGCTCGCGTCAGGAGGAGGCGCAGCGCCTCGGCCGGGTCCTGCGGCCGAAGGCGGACGGGCACGAGGCCCGGTTCTACTCGGTCGTCGCCCGCGACACCATCGACCAGGACTTCGCCGCGCACCGGCAGCGGTTCCTGGCCGAGCAGGGTTACGCGTACCGGATCGTCGACGCCGACGAACTCCTCGCCGAGAGCTGACCCCACGCCGCGATCAGGGCCAGGCCGAGCAGCGGGTAGGGCGCCGCGAGCGGCTGCTGCCACCACGGGAGCGCCAGGTCCAGGTCGCCCTGGTGCGGCAGCAGCCACATCGTGCGGGCGGTGAAGACGACCGCCACCGCGACGGCCGTACGGCGTTGTCCGCGCGCCCACAGCAGCGCGAGCAGCGGCACGCACCACACCCAGTGGTGCGACCAGCTGATCGGGGAGACGAGCAGCGCGGTGACGGCCGTGACGACGATGCCCTGCGGGGCGGGCAGGCGGGTCGCCGCGTACAGTCCGGCGACCGCCACCAGGGCCGCCGGGAGCGCCCAGAGCAGGCCCGGTCCGGTGGTGTGCAGGGCGCGGGCGACGAGGCCCTGGAGCGACTGGTTGTCCACGATCCACGCCTTGCCGACGCGCCCGGTCTCGTAGAGCGTTCTGGTCCAGAACTGGCCGCTGGCGTACGGGAGTACGAGCGCGCCGAAGGCCGCGGTGCCGAGGAATCCGGCGGTCGCGCGGGCGGCCTCGCGGCGCCTTCCCGTCAGGTACAGGTACGCGATGAAGACGGCCGGGGTCAGTTTGATCCCGGCCGCGACGCCGAGCGCGAGGCCCTTCGCCGGGGCGGTATCCCTCCGGGTCAGGTCCCAGAGGATCAGGCAGGCCAGGGCGAGGTTGATCTGGCCGAACACGGCGGTCTGGAAGACGGGTTCGAGCCAGAGGGCGAGGGCCGTTGCCGTGCAGAGGGTGGTGGCGCGGGCGGGGAGGCCGGCCAGGCGGTGCCAGGAGAGGTGGACCAGGGCCGCGGTGAGGGTGATGTTGGCCAGGAGGAAGGTGGCCTTCAGGGCGGGGAGGGGGAGCGAGGTGGTGGGGATGAAGAGCAGCGCGGCGAACGGGGGGTAGGTCGCGGGGAGTTGCCACTGCGTGACGGTGAAGTCGTAGAGGTGGCGGCCGCCGGTCGCGGCGGCGGTGCCTTCTGCGCGGTAGACCTGGACGTCGGACATCGGGGTGTGCTGGGCGATGCAGAGGGTGATCAGGGCGGCTGCTGAGGCCAGGGGGAGCAGGTAGACGGCTGCGGTGCGTGTGCGGGAGGTCACGTTGGGTGAGCCTATGCGTCGCAGGCGCGCCTCTCGTCGTGGCTGGTCGCGTAGTTCCCCGCGCCCCTGAGATGCGCACTTCGTGCGGCATCTCATCGGCCCCGGAGGAGAGGCGCGCGACCCCATCAGCGGAGCGATGCCTCAGGGGTGCGGGGTGGTCGGGTCAGTTCGTGGGTGGGTGCCAGGGGGAGGTGGGGATGATCAAGGGGGAGGCTGTTACCGGGTCGGGGATGACTATGCAGGTCAGGCCGAAGACCTCCGCCACCAGTTCGGCCGTGATGACCTCGGAGGGCGGGCCCTCGGCCACGATGCGGCCCGCCTTCATGGCCACCAAGTGGTCGGCATAGCGCGCGGCCTGGTTCAGGTCGTGGAGGACCACCGCGACCGTACGCCCCTTGTCGTGGTTCAACTGGCGGACGAGGTCCAGGACTTCGACCTGGTGCGCGATGTCCAGGTACGTCGTCGGCTCGTCCAGGAGCAGGATGTCGGTCTCCTGGGCGAGCGCCATGGCGATCCAGACGCGCTGCCGCTGCCCACCGGAGAGCTCGTCGACGTTGCGATCGGCGAGGGCGGCGACGTCGGTGCGCTCCATGGCCTCGGTCACGGCACGCTCGTCGGCGTCGGACCACTGCTGCCACCAGTGCTGATGCGGCTGCCGCCCACGGGAGACAAGGTCGCCGACGGTGATCGCCTCGGGCGCCACCGGCGTCTGCGGCAGCAGCCCGATCTGCTGGGCGATCTTCTTGGTGGGCAGCTCGGCGAGGGCCCGCCCGTCGAGCACCACCGACCCGCCGGCCGGCTTGAGCAGCCGCCCGAGCGCCCGCAACGTCGTCGACTTGCCGCACGCGTTGGGCCCCACGATGACCGTGACCTGCCCGTCGGGCACGGCGAGATCGAGCCCGCGCACGACCTCGCGGTCGTCGTAGGCGAGCGTCAGGTCGCGGGCGGTCAGCCGGCTCATGCGGTACCTCCGGAACGGGCGGAACTCGTGCGGACAGCACGGCTGCGGATGATCAGCCAGATCAGATAGGGCGCGCCGACGGCCGCCGTCAGGACGCCCACCGGCAGCTCGGTCGGCGAGAACAGGCGCCGGGCCAGCAGATCGCCGACGACCACGATCAGCGCGCCGAGCAGGGCGGACGTCACCAGCGGGATCTGCGCGGTGCGCGTCACGCGCCGGGCGATCTGCGGGGCGAGCAGCGCCACGAAGTCGACCGGCCCGGCCGCGCCGGTGGCCAGCGACGCGAGGACCACGCCCAGCGCGACGAGCCCGAGGCGCACCCGCCCGAGCCGCACCCCGAGCGCGGTCGCGGTGTCGTCGTCGAGGGAGACGGTGCGCTGCGCGCGGGCGGCCCACGCGACGCAGGGGAGCAGGATCAGCAGCGCCCAGGCCAGCGGCCGCGCCTCGGCCCAGCCGCGCCCGTTGAGGGAGCCGGTCATCCAGATCTGCGCCTGCTGGGCGACGAGATAGTCGCCCTTGGTCATGAACAGCGTCGTCACCGAGCGCAGCGCGATCGCGAAGCCGATGCCGATCAGCACGAAGCGAGTGGCGTGCAGGCCGCCCCGCCACGCGAAGAGGTAGACGAGCGCGGCGGCGACGACTCCGCCGGCCACGGACACGTACGGCAGATACGCGTACGAGGAGAGGCCGAACGTCATCGCGGCGACCGTCACCGCGCTCGCGCCCTGGCTGATGCCGATGATGTCGGGGCTGGCGAGGGGGTTGCGGGCGACGGTCTGGATCAGCGCGCCCGCGATCCCGAACGCCGCGCCGACGAGCAGCCCGACGACCATGCGCGGCTCGCGCAGCGTGCCCACGACCAGCTCGTCCGGCGACGGCTGCCCGGTGAGGACCTTGAACACCTCGGCGGGGCCGATGAAGGTCTCCCCGACGCACAGATAGGCCAGGCAGGAGGCGGCCAGCAGCACGGCGCAGACCGCCGCCACGACGCTCGCCCTGCGGTGCACCAGGAACCGGGCCCGGCCCGCCCGCAGCACGGCGTACCCGGCGGGCCGCACCCGGCGCACCTCGCCGGCCTCCTTCACCGCGCTCACGCGGGCACCGCCTTCCGGCGCACCAGGGTCACCAGGAACGGCACCCCGAGCAGCGCGGTCATCACCCCGGCGGGCACCTCGCTCGGCGGGAACACGATCCGGCCGATCGTGTCCGACACCAGCAGCATCACGGGCCCGATCAGCGCGGCCATCGGCAGCAGCCAGCGGTGGTCGGAGCCGACCACGGCACGCGCGATGTGCGGCACGGCCAGCCCGATGAACGCGATCGGCCCGGCGGCGGCCACCCCGACCCCGGTCAGCACGGTCGCGCCGAGCCCGCCCACGATCCGTACGGTCGCCACCCGCTGCCCGAGCCCCTTCGCCACGTCCTCGCCGAGCGCGAGCGCGTCCAGACCGCGCGCCACGGAGAGTACGAGCACCACGCCGACCAGCAGAAACGGCCAGATCTGGCCGATCAGGTCGGCGTCCCGGCCGGACAGCGAACCAACCTGCCAGAACCGGAACTCGTCCAGCGCGGACGCCTTCGTCGTCAGCACGGCCGTCGTCACGGACACGAGCAGCGCGTTGATCGCGGCGCCGCCCAGCGCGAGCTTCACCGGGGTCGCGCCGCCCCGCCCGGACGCGGCGATCGCGTAGACGGCGACGGCCGCGATCCCGGCCCCGGCGAACGCGAACCACACGTACCCGGTGAGCGTGTGGATGCCCAGGTACGCGATGGCGAGCACGACGCCGACCGAGGCGCCCTGGCTGATGCCGAGGATGCCGGGGTCGGCGATGGGGTTGCGGGTGATGCCCTGGAGCACGGTTCCGGCCAGCGCGAGGGCCGCGCCGACCATCACGCCGACCACGGTGCGCGGCACCCGCAGGCCCCGGACCACCTCGGCGGCGTTGCTGTGCCCGCCGTGCAGCAGGGCGTCGAACACGGCGGACGGCGCGATCGCGCGGGCGCCCACCGCGAGGCTGAGCAGCACCGCGAGCACCAGGGCCACGGCGGCCGCCACGAGCGCCCCCACCCTGGCAGCGCCGACGGCACCGGGTCTGACGGGCATGGGCGTGCTCTCCAAGGGACGTACGCGGGCTTGGTTAGGCTTAGCTAAGTATCGGCTGTGCGGTGCCATCGTATGCCCGGGGCACAATGGCGCTCATGGCTGCCCTCACAGATCCCCAGAACCCCGCCGCCCCCGGACCCGTCGTCGGCTTCGACCTCGACATGACGCTGATCGACTCGCGGCCCGGGATCCGCGCGACCTGGGTGGCCCTGGCCGAGCGGACCGGCACGTACATCGACGCGGACCTGGTCGTCACCCGGCTCGGCCCGCCGCTCACGGACGAGATGGCGAACTGGTTCCCGGCGGAGCGGATTCCGGCCATGACCGACCTCTACCGTGAGATGTATCCCACATACGCGATCGAGCCGACGCTGCCGATGCCGGGCGTCCACGAGACGATCGACGCCGTGCACGCGGCGGGCGGCCGGGCGATCGTCGTCACGGCGAAGTACGAGCCCAACGCCAAGCTGCACCTGTCGCACCTCGGCATCGACGCGGACGCCGTCGTCGGCGACCTGTGGGCCGAGGGCAAGGGCGAGGCGCTGCGCGAGCACGGCGCGAGCGTCTACGTCGGCGACCACATCGGTGACGTACGCGGCGCACGCACCGCGCGCGCCCTGTCCGTGGCGGTGCCGACCGGCCCGTGCGACGCCGACGAACTGCGCGCCGCCGGCGCGGACGTGATCCTCACGGACCTCACCGCGTTCCCGGAGTGGCTCGCGGGTTACGTGGCCGAGCGCGCCTGACGCCGCTGCACGGCGATCCCGCGCAGCACTCCGGCTGCGGCCAGCAGAAAACCGACGCCCATCAGCATGCACACCGCGTAGGCGACGGACGGGAACGGGTCGGTACCGAGAAACAGCGGGGCCATCGTGACCAGGGTGGCGATGGCCCCCACGACGAAGACGATGCCGCCCGCTTTCACGAGCCCGTCACCGGGGCCGCTCACGGCTGCCCGGGAATTGAGTTGGGTTTTGTCACGCACCCCGCCAGGGTAGTTCCCAGCCCAGAGGGGCCCATAGTCTAGGTGGCGGCGGGCCGGCCTCGGCCCGCTGTATTGCTGTTCAGAGCTGTCCAGAGCGTTTTCTTTCTAGTACGAGGACGAGGACTTCACGTGCCTACCGGCAAGGTCAAGTGGTTCAACAGCGAGAAGGGCTTCGGCTTCCTCTCCCGCGACGACGGCGGCGACGTCTTCGTGCACTCCTCCGTACTTCCGGCCGGCGTCGACTCCCTCAAGCCCGGCCAGCGCGTCGAGTTCGGGGTGGTCGCGGGGCAGCGCGGCGATCAGGCGCTCTCGGTCACCCTTCTCGATCCGACGCCGTCCGTGGCGGCGGCCCAGCGCCGCAAGCCGGATGAGCTGGCGTCGATCGTGCAGGATCTGACGACGCTGCTGGAGAACATCACGCCGATGCTGGAGCGGGGGCGGTACCCCGACAAGGCCGCCGGCAAGAAAATCGCGGGCCTGCTCCGCGCGGTCGCCGACCAACTCGACGTCTGACCTCCGGCCGGACCCGGATCTCCGGGGTCGTCGTCCGCGCGCGAGCCGGTGGCCTCTTCTCGCGCAGTTCCCACCGGGCCCCTGAGGCGTGCGCTTCGCGCAGCCTCTCCTGATGAGATGCCGCACGAAGTGCGCATCTCAGGGGCGCGGGGAACTGCGCGACCAGCCCCCACCGGCCGTCACTTGGTGACGAGACCTTTCAGTCGGTCTGGGTGCGGAGCCAGGACTCGATCGACGGGCCCACGATGCGGGCCGTGGCGGGGGCCAGTTGGACGCCTTCGGACAGTTCCGGGAGCACCGCGGGGACGGTCTCCACAGGACGGCCGTCGCCGCGCGCCGCCAGCAACCGAGCCGTCAGCTCCGGCAACCGGACCGTCTCCGGCCCGGACAGCTCCACGACCTCCGGTGCCTCGTCGGCGACGACCAGCTCGACCACGACATCGGCGACGGCATCGGCGGCGACCGGCTGGATCAGCCAGTCCCCGACGGCCACCGAGGAATCGCCGAAGGCCACCGCGGCCGGGTTGGTCGCGAACTCGTGCCACTGCGTCGTCTTCACGACCGTCCCGCGCAACCCGCTCTCGGCCACCGCCTTCTCCTGCGCGCGCTTGGCGACGTAGTACGGGTTCACGTCGAACACCGGGTTCTCGATGTTGCAGATGGAGACCAGCAGGAACCGCCCGACGCCCAGGTCGCGTGCGGTGTCGAGCAGCAGCCGGGTGGCCCCGGCGACGGTCTCGACGACATCGGCGGCCGGGTCGGACGGGAACGCGTTCGCCGCGTCGATCACCGCGTCCGCCCCGGTCAGCGCCTCCTTCAGCCCGGCCCCGGTGTGCAGGTCGACCCCGGCGGCGCGGGAGACCGGCACCACGGTGTGACCGGCCGCCGTGAGCCGGGCGGTGATCTTCGTGCCGACCGTTCCGGTGGCTCCCGCGACGGCGATTCTGCTCATGGTCCGCACCCTCTTCTGTGACGTCCGCTCGGTACGTCATCGAATCTACGGTGCGAAAAGACCCGCCGAGTGGTGCATTGAGCCGCCGGAAATCCGGGTCAATTACGGGAACGCGAGCGCGTCCGGGGCGAGCGCGGGGACCAGGCCCTCGGCGGCGGCCCGGGTGAGCAGCCCGCGGATCGCCGCGTAGCCGTCGTCGCCGAGGTCGGCGGTGAACTCGTTGACGTACAGCCCGATGTGCTGGTCGGCGACGGCCGGGTCCATCTCCTGGGCGTGCTCCATGACGTACGCCCGCGAGGCCTCGGGGGCGTCCCAGGCCATCCGGACCGAGGTGCGCACGGCGTCCGCGTACCCGCGCAGCTTCTCGGCGCCGAGGTCGCGCCGCGCGATGATCGCGCCGAGCGGGATCGGCAGGCCGGTCGTGGCCTCCCAGTGCTCGCCCATGTCCGCCAGCTTGTGCAGGCCGTAGTTCTGGTACGTGAAGCGGGCCTCGTGGATGACGAGCCCGGCGTCGATCTTCCCGTCGCGCACGGCGGGCATGATCTCGTGGAACGGCATCACGACGATCTCGCCGACCCCGCCGCCGGGCACCGTGTCGGCCGCCCACAGCCGGAAGAGCAGATACGCGGTCGAGGTCTCGCTCGGCACCGCGACGCGCTTGTCGGAGAGGTCGACGTCCGCCTCGCGGGTGAGGACCAGCGGCCCGCAGCCGCGGCCGAGGGCGCCGCCGCAGGGCAGCAGCGCGTAGTCGTCGAGGACGTAGGGCAGGACCGCGTAGGACACCTTCAGGAGGTCGAAGGCGGGGTCGCGGCGCTCGGCGACGCCGTTGGTGATGTCGATGTCCGCGAAGGTCACGTCCAGCGCGGGGGCGCCGGGGACGCGGCCGTGGGCCCAGGCGTCGAAGACGAAGGTGTCGTTCGGGCAGGGCGAGAAGGCGATGCGCGTGCTGTCAGTCATGTGTTCTTCCAACTCTCCAATACGGGCGCCGCCTTCCCGAACGCGTCGGTGAGCGCGGCGAGCGCGTCACCGATGCGCCAGGCGGCGCGGTCGCGGGGCCCGACGGCGTTGGAGACGGTACGTATCTCGGCCACGGGCACGCCGTGCGCGGCGGCGGCCTCGGCGACGCCGAAACCCTCCATCGCCTCGGCGACGGCGCCGGGGTGCCGCTGGGCCAGCAGGGCGGCGCGGTCGGCGGTGCCGGTCACGGTGGAGACGGTGAGCACGGTGCCGACGGTCGCCCCGGTGCGGGCGGCGATGTCTCGTACGAGGGAAGCCGGCGGACGGTGGGTGACGGTGCCGAAACCGAGTTCGGTGACCGGTACGAAGCCCTCGGGGGTCTCGGCGCCGAGGTCGGCGGCGGTGATCGCGTCGGCGATCAGGACCGCGCCGGGCGGGGCGGTGAAGCCGCCGCCGATGCCGGCCGACACGACCAGCGTGTACGGGTGGCCGGCGAGGGCGGCCTTCGTCAGGGCGGTGGCGGTGCCGGCCGCCGCGGCCGCCGGGCCCACGCCGACCGCCACGACGTCGATCGCCGGCCCGCTGTCGTGCAGGCCTCGCGCCACCGCGTCCCGTTCCGCCGGGACCGCGGTGGCTACGAGGATGCGCGCGGTGTCCGTCAGGAGTCCTTCTCGAGCTTGAACGACCACAGGCCGTACGCCTTGGAGTTGCCGCCCTCCAGGATCGTGACCGTGGTGGCCGCGCCGGTGGCGCCGTACTGCTGGTTGAAGAACACGCTGCCGGGGACGGTGCGGTAGGTCTTCTTGCTGGAGTCGGTCAGGGGCTGACCGTTCATCAGGAGCGTCCAGCCCTTGTCCGCGATCTCGGGGTCGACGCCGAAGCGGACCGTCGCGTCGGGGTCGACCTTGATCGTCTTGGCGTCCTTGTCCTTCAGGCAGCCCTGGAGGGAGGAGGCCTTGAGCGACTTGCCGTCGTTGTAGCAGGTGGCCTCGGAGTTCACCGTGCTGCGGTCCACCGTGACGGTGGCCAGCGGGGTCGGCTTGTCGCAGGCGGAGAGGACGAGCAGTCCGGCGCCTACGGCACCGACGGCGGCCAGGGCGCGGCGGTGGCGCGCGGCGAAACGCTGGGAGGTCATGGCGGAAGGCTATCTGGCGGGTTCGCTGCCGCTCTGGGTGGGGCGTGTGTCGGCGTGGCCGGGGCCGGTGTGGGGTTCCCCGCGCCTTTTGTCGGGTTGTCGTTCGGCTGACGGCCGGTGGGGGCTTCTCGCGCAGTTCCCCGCGCCCCTAAGAGGCCCTAGGCCACCCGGGGGTGGGGGTGGCGGGCCGAGGTGAGGAGGCCTCGGACGGTGGTGAGCCAGCCGAGAGCCACGATCGCGGCGGCCACCGAGAGCCCCAGCGCCCCCACCAACGGCAGCGCGATACCGATGGCCCCGCCCAAGACCCAGGCCACCTGCAACAACGTCTCGGACCGGGCGAAGGCGGACGTGCGCACCGCCTCCGGCACATCCCGCTGGATCGTCGCGTCCAGCGACAGCTTCGACAGGGCCTGCGCGAACCCGGCCACGGCCGCCAGACACGCCGTCATCACGGCCCCGAAGAAGACCGCGGACAGGACCGCGACCCCCAGCACCACGGCCACCACGGTCACGATGATGATCTCGGGCGCCCGCGCCTTGAGCCAGGCCCCGACGGCCGTCCCCAGCGCGTTCCCGGCCCCCGCCGCGACCCCCACGATCCCCAGGGACACAGCCGCGCTCTGCCCGGTCATCGGATGCTCGCGCAGCAGGAACGCGAGGAAGAAGATCAGAAAGCCGGAGAGGCACTTCAGCGAGGCGTTCGCGGCGAGGGCATGGGTGACGGCGGGCCCGACCGTGCGCAGCCCGGGCCTGCGCTGCCGTTTCCCGGGCCCGTGCAGATGCTCCTCGTCGGCGGCGAGCAGCGCCCGGCTCTCGCCCTTCGCCGAGTCGACCTTGCGCGGCATCGAGAACGACAGGAACATCCCGGAGACGTACAGCGCGAACGCCCCGAACAGCGGCCAGCGCGGCCCGATCGCCTGCAACCCGGCCCCGATCGGCGCCGCCACGCCGGTGGCGAGCAGCCCGGCGAGCGTGACCCGCGAATTGGCCTTGACCAGGGAGAACCGGGGCGGCAGCAGCCGCGGCACGACCGCCGAGCGCACCACGCCGTACGCCTTCGAGGCGACCAGCACGCCCAGCGCGGCCGGATACAGCTGGAGGTTTCCGCCCACCACGGCGCTGGACAGGACCAGGGCGAGCAGCGCCCGCGCCAGCATCGACCCGGCCATCGCGGCGCGCCGCCCGTGCGGCAGCCGGTCCAGCAGCGGCCCGATCACGGGGGCCAGGAGGGTGAACGGCGCCATGGTGATCGCCAGGTACAGGGCCACCCGGCCGCGCGCCTCGTCCGTCGGCACCGAGAAGAACACCGTCGACGCGAGCGCGACCGTGATCATGACGTCGCCCGCGCCGTTCACCGCATGGAGTTCGATGAGTTTTCCGAGGCCCGACTCGCCCGCGCCGTGGGCGTGCGTCGCCTTCCGGATGCCGCGCGCGGTGCCCGTGAACGGCAGTCTCAGGGCACGGCCGACCTTGCGTACGGCCCCGTGCACCGGGCCCGCATCGCTGTACTCGTACCGTGTCGCACCGGACGACGACCTTGCGGCAGCCACCCAGTCATAGTGCCCCTTGAACGGGCGTACTAGTGCCGATATGCGCATGCGGGTCTGCTTCCGTATCGGGCGCGGCTCGTACGTCGGTGTGGGCGCAGGGCGTGGAAGGAGGTAGCGTGCGTAGCGCGCCCGCGGCGGTTGTTCTCGGCCGCGCGCCTCTCGGCCATCCCGCAGAATGGATGGCGTAGGTGCGCCCGGAACGTCGGGCGCGGACGTCGACGCGGCCCTCCGGTCCGCTCCGTCCGCGCTCCCGCACACAGGATGGCGCACTCGAGAGACGGCGTAGGAGAGAAGCGATACCTGTGAGCGCAGCGACAACGCGAAGCCGCACCCCCGACCGTCTGTGCGCCGAGGCGGTCGACATCGCCCGGGCTGCCGCCGATGAGGCCGCGGCCCCGGGAGTGGTCGGCGAGCACGTCGAGACGGTCGTCGAGGGCGACCGCGTCGTCACGCATCTCTTCGAGTGCAAGGACTTCGGCTACCGGGGCTGGCGCTGGGCCGTCACGGTCGCCCGCGCCTCCCGCGCCAAGTACGTCACCCTCGACGAGGTCGTCCTGCTGCCGGGCCCCGACGCCCTCCTCGCGCCCGAGTGGGTGCCGTGGAGCGAGCGGCTGCGCCCCGGGGACCTCGGTCCCGGCGATCTGCTGCCCACCGAGTCCGACGACCTGCGGCTGGAGCCCGGTTTCTCCGGCGAGGACGGGCCCGCGCCGAACTCGCCCGTCTCCGACGACATGGCCGAGCTGGTCGAGGCCGAGGACGCCGAGCTGACCGACGGGCCGGTCTCCGAGCTGCCGGTGGTGCCGTCCCGCGGGTCGATCGCCTCGGTCGCCGAGGAGCTGGGCATGCGGCGGGCCCGGGTCCTGTCGCGGTACGGGCTGCATGTCGCGGCCGACCGCTGGGAAGAGGGCTTCGGCGCCAAGACCCCGATGGCGCAGGCCGCGCCGGCGACCTGTGTCTCATGCGGGTTCCTGTGCCCGATCGGGGGGTCGCTCGGGCAGGCGTTCGGAGTCTGCGCCAATGAGTTCTCGCCCGCCGACGGGCGGGTCGTGTCGTTGTCGTACGGGTGCGGGGGGCATTCCGAGGCGGCCGTCATGCCGAAGCCGCCGCGGCCTGCCGAGCCGGTGATCGACGAGACCGTGGTGGATGTCCTTCCGCTGCGGCCGGAGCCCGACGCGGGCTCGGTCGGCGCCGTCGCCGAGGGCGCCGACGACTTGGGGCACTCTTAGCGCCGTTGTCGTCCGCGGCCCGGTGGGGCTTCTCGCGCAGTTCCCCGCGCCCCTGAGACGAGCTCCGCTCGTCCAGGGGAGGCTGCGCGCAGCGCATGCCTCAGGGGCGCGGGGAACTGCGCGACCAGCCCCCACCGGGCCCGCGCCCGCAAACGCTCCGCGATAACGTTCGGGCCGATCGTTCCAGCCGGCCAGAGGAGTGCACCCGTGAGCGTCAGCGAACCCGCGCCGGAGCCGTTCGGCACCGCCAGACTGCGGCGGGGCGTGCTGGACGCCTGGGCGGCCGGCGCCGCCCGGTTCCGGGAGGACGCCAACGCCGAGGAAGACCTCGCGCTCGGCGGCTACCGCGACCGCCTGGTCGTCGAACTCGCCCAGAACGCCGCCGACGCCGCCGCCCGAGCGGGAGCGCGGGGCCGCCTCGCGCTCACCCTGAAGGACGGCGTCCTCGCCGCCGCGAACACCGGCGCCCCCCTCGACGCGGCCGGCGTCGAGTCCCTGTCCACCCTGCGCGCCTCGGCGAAGCGGGACGACGCCGAGACCGCCACCGGCCGGTTCGGCGTCGGCTTCGCGGCCGTGCTCGCCGTCTCCGACGAACCCGCCGTCCTGGGCCGCACCGGCGGCGTCCGCTGGTCCCTGGCCGAAGCCCGGGACGCCGCCGCCGAAGCCGCCCTGACCAGCCCCGCGCTCGGCGACGAACTGCGCCGCCGCGACGGCCACGTCCCGCTGCTCAGGCTGCCGTTCCCGGCCGAGGGCCAGGCCCCCGACCCGTACGACACCGTCGTGGTGCTGCCGCTGCGCGACGCCGCCGCCGAGGCCCTCGCCGCCCGGCTGCTCGACGAGATCGACGACACGCTGCTGCTGGCCCTGCCGGGGCTCGCCGAGGTCACCGTCACCACCGACGCCGGCACCCGCACCCTGCGCCGCACCGCGCCGGACGCCACCACCCCGTACACCGTCATCACCGACGACGCCCGGGAGCCCGCCGCCCTGCGCTGGCGCACCGTCGGCCACCAGGGCCCGCTGGACGCCGTCCTGCTCGCCGACCGGCCCGTCGAGGAACGCCTCCGCCCGCACTGGTCCGTCACCTGGGCCGTGCCCGTCGACGACGACGGCGCCCCGCGACGGCCCGTCAGCGCCCCCGTGCTGCACGCCCCGACGCCCAGCGACGAGCCGCTGGGCGTGCCCGCGCTGCTCATCGCCTCGTTCCCGCTGGACACCACCCGGCGGCACGTCGCGCCCGGCCCGCTCACCGACCACCTCGTGCAGCGCGCCGCCGACGCCTACGCCGAACTCCTCGAAACCTGGCGCCCGGTGGGCCCCGGCATCCTCGACCTGGTCCCCGGCCCGCTCGGCAGGAGCGAACTGGACGGCGCCCTGCGCGCCGCCATCCTGGAACGCCTGCCCCGCACCCCCTTCCTGCCGCCCGTCCTCGCACCCGACGACGACGAGGACCGTCCCGAGGCCCTCAAGCCCCGGGACGCCGAGGTCGTCGAAGGGGCCGGCGCCGACACCGTGCGGGTCCTCGCCGACGTGCTGCCGAGCCTGCTGCCCGCCGGCCTCGAACGCCGTACCGAGCTGCGCACCCTCGGCGTCGCCCGGCTGCCGCTCACCGAGGCCGTCGACCGGCTCGCGGGCCTGGAGAAGGAGCCCGGCTGGTGGCGGCGGCTCTACGAGTCCCTGGCCGGCGTCGACCCCGACCGGCTCACCGGCCTGCCCGTGCCGCTCGCCGGGGGCCGCACCACCATCGGCCCGCGCCAGGTGCTGCTGCCCACCACCGAGGCCGCCGCCGTCCCCGGCGACGCGCTGGCCCGGCTCGGCCTGAAGGTCGCCCACCCGGACGCCGCCCACCCGCTCCTGGAGAAGCTGGGCGCCCTGCCCGCCACACCCCGCGCGGTCCTCACCACCCCGCAGGTCCGCGCGGCCGTCGCCGCCTCCCTCGACGACGAACCCGCCTGGGACGACGAAGGCGCCCTCGGCGCCGACGAGCTGGCGGACGTCGTGCTCACCCTGGTCCGCGACGCCCACCTCGACACCGGCGACGAACCCTGGCTCGGTGCCCTCGCCCTGCCCGACGAGGACGGCGAACTCGCCCCCGCCGCCGAACTCGTCCTCCCCGGCAGCCCGCTCGCCGGGGTCCTCCGTGAGGGTGAACTCCCGTATGTGGACGACGAATTCGCCGAGCGGTGGGGCGAGGGCCCGCTCGCCGCGTGCGGGGTGCTCGCCACGTTCGCCCTCGTCCGCGCCGGTGACGTCGTCCTCGACCCCGACGAACTCGACCCGCGGGACTCCGACTACCCCGAACCGGACGACCCGGGGCTGCTCGATGCCGTCGACGTGTGGTGCGAGGACGCGCTCGACCGGCTGCCCGACACGCCCGTACCGCCGGTCGCCACCGAACTCGTCGCCGTACGGGACCTGGACCTCGTCGACGAGGACCGCTGGCCGCAGGCGCTCGCGCTGCTCGCCCGGCCGCCCCTGCGCGACGCCCTCACCCAGCCCGTCCGCGTGCTGCTGCCCGACGGCACCCACGAACTCGTCCGCCCGTACACGGCCTGGTGGCTGCGCGGCAATCCGGTGCTCGACGGCCGCCGCCCCGCCGGACTGCGCGCGGCGGGCGGCGACCCGCTGCTCGACGGGCTCTACGAGGACGTCGACGCCGCCGGTTTCGAGGACGAGCAGGTGCTGCGCGCCCTCGGAGTGCGCACCTCCGTCGCCGCCCTCCTCGACGAACCCGGCGGCGCCGCCGAACTCCTCGACCGGCTCGCCGACCCGGACCGCCCGGTCGGGCCCGCCCAACTGCACGCCATCTACGGTCTGCTGGCCGACCTCGACCCCGAACAGGTGACGCTGCCGGACGAGTTGCGGGCCGTGCGGGACGGCGAGGTCGTCGTGGCCGACGCCGCCGACGCGCTGGTCGCCGACGCCCCCGACCTGATCCCGCTGGCCGGCGGGCTGCCGCTGCTGCCGGTCGCCCCGGCCCGTGCGGCCGAACTCGCCGAGCTGTTCCAGGTGCGGCGCCTCAGCGAGGCCGTCGCCGCCGAGCCGACCGGCACCGACCCCACCGAGCACCCCGTGCCCGACTCCGTCCGCACGCTGCTGGGGGCGGCGACCCCGGCCACGTATCTGGAGTACGAGGAGCTGTACGTCGGCGGGGCCGAGGCCGACTGGCGGCGCACCGCGGACGGCACCGTGCACGCCGCGACCCTGGAGGGGGTCGCCGCCGGGCTCGCCTGGGCGGCGGGGCAGTGGCCGCGCCGGTTCGAGGTGGCCGCGCTCCTGGAGGACCCGTCCCGGACCGGCGAGTTGGCGCGGGACCGCTGGTTCGACTGAGCCCGCACTCCGCTGAGACGTAGATCACTTCCGGTATGGGGGATTCCGTACAACCTGTCGCCTGTGCCACCGGTCTATTTCGCGAGTCAACAGACTCCTAGACCTCTTGGGACCCGCGTGATGGCATCCGCACCGCGGGTCCCCTTCTCCACTGTGGGGAACACATGCGCATTCGTGCCACCGCGGCCGCCGTGACGGTCTCCGGCGCCCTTGCCCTCACCGCGTTCGCCGTCCCGGCGCAGGCGGACGGCGACTCGGCCCGCTCGGCCTTCGCCCAGGCCAAGGCCGAGCTGAAGGCCGGTCACGCCACCGCCTTCTCCGCGCGGTCCGCCGCCGGCGACGACGACCAGTACGGCGACACGGCCATCTCGAAGATCGTCATCAACGGCGGCAAGGACGTCGTCCTCGGCACCACCAAGGCGACCACGGTCAAGGTGACCTTCCAGGCCACGGATGACTCGGGCATCGACGCCAAGTCCCCCTTCGGCGTGCTCTACCACGGGGCCGACGTCGCCTCGTCGGACGCGGGCACCGTCTCGAACGAGGACGGGGAGACGACCACGTCCTGCAAGACCGTGAACGCGACCACGTCGAACTGCACTCTCACCTTCCCGCTCGACCCGCAGTTCGACCTGCGCAACTTCGCGGCCGGCAAGTGGAAGGCCGCCATTCTGGTGGTCGGCAAGGACGGTGACTTCTCGGCCCCCGAGAACGCCAAGACGTTCAGCGTGAAGCGCTACGCCAAGCTGAGCACCAACGCCACCCCCGAGCCCATTGCCAAGGGCAAGACCCTCACCGTCAAGGGCGCCCTGACCCGTGCGAACTGGGACACCAGCAAGTACGCGGGCTACACCAAGCAGAAGGTCACCCTGCAGTTCCGCAAGAAGACCTCCAGCAACTACACCACCCTGAAGACGGTCACCTCGGACACCAAGGGCAACCTGAGCACCACGGTGAAGGCGTCCGCCGACGGCTACTTCCGCTACAAGTTCGCGGGTACGTCCACGACCCCGGCCGTGACGTCCACCAGCGACTTCGTCGACGTCCGCTGAATCTCCCGCTGATCAGCCGCTAGACGGGGAAGCGGCGGCCGACCCACCTCCACAGGAGTTCGAGGACGGCCGCCGCCACCACCGAGACACCCACCGCGGTCCACGGCATCACGTCGCCGACGAGCTTCAGGGCGAAGAAGTCCTGGAGCCACGGCACGACCAGGACCAGCAGGAAGCCCAGGCCCATCGCCGCCACCAGGCAGATCCGCCACCAGGTGTAGGGGCGGGCGATGATGGCCAGCACCCACATCGAGATCAGGAACAGCGTCAGCGTCGCGGCGCTGGTCTCGGCGTTCAGCGCGTCGGAGCCCGTGTAGTAGTGCCGGGCCACCATGTACATCACGAACGTCGCGACGGCGGCGACGACACCGCCCGGGATCGCGTACCGCATCACGCGTTTCACGAAGTGCGGCTTGGCCCGTTCCTTGTTGGGCGCGAGCGCGAGGAAGAACGCGGGGACGCCGATGGTCAGCGTCGACAGCAGCGTCAGGTGCCGGGGCAGGAACGGGTACTCGACCTGGAAGCAGACCACCAGCAGCGCGAGCAGCACCGAGTAGACCGTCTTGACCAGGAACAGCGTCGCCACCCGCGTGATGTTGCCGATGACCCGGCGGCCCTCGGCGACCACCGAGGGCAGCGTCGCGAAGCTGTTGTCGAGCAGCACGATCTGCGCGACCGCCCGGGTGGCCTCGGAGCCCGAGCCCATCGAGACGCCGATGTCGGCGTCCTTGAGGGCCAGCACGTCGTTCACGCCGTCGCCCGTCATCGCGACCGTGTGCCCGTGCGACTGGAGCGCCGCGACCATGTCCCGCTTCTGCTGCGGGGTGACCCGGCCGAACACCGTGCCCTCGTCGAGCGCGTCCGCCATCTCGCTCTGCTCGGTCGGCAGGGTACGGGCGTCGACCGTGTTCTCGGCGCCGGGCAGGTCCAGCTTGGCGGCGACGGCGCCGACCGACACCGCGTTGTCCCCGGAGATGACCTTGGCCTTGACGTCCTGCTCGGCGAAGTAGCGCAGGGTGTCACCGGCGTCGGGGCGCAGCCGCTGCTCCAGGACGACGAGGGCGGCCGGTTCGGCGCCGTCCTTCACCGCCGGATCGGCGAGGCTGTCGTGGCCCTTGCCGACGCGGGCGAGCAGCAGGACCCGCAGCCCCTGCCGGTTCAGCTCGTCGACCTCGGCGAGCGCCGGGTCGCCCTGCGGGAGCAGCACGTCGGGGGCGCCGAGCAGCCAGGCGCTGGACGTCCCGTCGCCCTCGCTGAAGGCCGCGCCGCTGTACTTGCGGGCCGACGAGAAGGGCAGCGCCTCGGTGCAGCGCCACTCCTCGGCGGCCGGGTAGGCGTCGATGACGGCCTGGAGGGAGGCGTTCGGGCGCGGGTCGGACTCGCCGAGCGCGCCGAGCACCTGGGCGACGTACTCCTCGCCGAAGGCCGTGCCGTCCAGCGGGCGCACCTCGGAGACGTCCATGCCGCCCTCGGTGAGCGTGCCCGTCTTGTCGAGGCAGACCGTGTCGACGCGGGCCAGTCCCTCGATCGCCGGGAGTTCCTGGACGAGGCACTGTTTCCGGCCGAGCCGGATGACGCCGATCGCGAAGGCGACCGAGGTGAGCAGCACGAGCCCTTCGGGGACCATGGGGACGATGCCGCCCACGGTGCGCGCGACGGAGTCCTTGAAACCGTGCTCCTTGACGACCAACTGGCTGATGACCAGGCCGATCGCGGTCGGGATCATCATCCACTGGACGTACTTGAGGATGGTGGAGATGCCGCTGCGCAGCTCGGACTGGACGAGCGTGAAGCGGCTCGCCTCCTCGGCCAGCTGCGCCGCGTACGCCTCGCGGCCCACCTTCGTCGCGGTGAACGCGCCGCCGCCCGCGACCACGAACGAGCCCGACATCACCGGGTCGCCCGGCTGCTTCACGACCGGGTCGGCCTCGCCGGTCAGCAGCGACTCGTCGATCTCCAGGCCGTCGGCCTCGGCGCACTCGCCGTCCACGACGATCTTGTCGCCGGGGCCGATCTCGATGAGGTCGCCGAGCACGATCTCGGAGGTGGAGACGGCGGTGGCGACGCCGTCGCGGCGGACCGTGGGCTTGGCCTCGCCGATCACCGCGAGGGAGTCGAGGGTCTTCTTCGCCCGCCACTCCTGGATGATGCCGATGCCGGTGTTGGCCAGGATCACGTAGCCGAAGAGGCTGTCCTGGAACGGGGCGACGGCCAGCATGATCAGCCAGAGCACACCGATGATCGCGTTGAACCGGGTGAAGACGTTGGCCCGGACGATCTCGCCGAGCGAGCGGGAGCTGCGCAGCGGGACGTCGTTGACCTCGCCGCGGCTGCGGCGCTCCTCGACCTCGGCGCTGGTCAGGCCCGTCGCCCTGCCCGGAAGGGGGACCGGGTGCACCGGGTCGAGCTCGGCGCCGGCGTCGATGTGCGTCATGTCTCCGACGGTACGGGGGGATCGGGGGGTTCACCCCTTGGGCGGGGCGGAGATCCGACCTGGGGAGGACGCATGTCCTCCGGGGGGTGTAGGGGACGTCGGCGGGTGCGGGTCCGGTGGGGGCTGGTCGCGCAGTTCCCCGCGCCCCTGAGATGCGCACTTCGTGCGGCATCTCATCAGGGCCCCTGAGCGAGCGGAGCTCGCGTCAGGGGCGCGGGGAACTGCGCGACCAGCCACGACGGTGGCGCGGGTGGAGAACTGCCCGGTGTCAGTCGGAGACGGTGGCGGCGGCGCGCTTCAGTGCCGCGTCGCGGCCGCGGACGTACCAGATGCCGAGCAGGCCGAGACCGCCGCCGGCCAGGCAGGTCCAGACCCACCACGTGTGCCCGTGATCGTCGAACCAGCCGTAGAACGGCAGCTGTACGAGGAAGAGGACGAACCACAGGATCGTGCCGCCCGTGATGGTGGCGACGACCGGCCCCTCAAGGGGTTCCGGCGCCTCGTGCTTGGGTGTCCACTTCGCCATGAGCACAGCTTAACGACACCTCCGAAACCCCTCACAGCCCCCGCCCCCCAAGGGTCTACGCGCGGAGATAGCGATTTCCGGCTCATATGTTCATACTGAAACGGCCTGAGAATGGCTACTTCTGTTCGTACGAAACACCAATGGGAGCGTCGGGGAACCCCGCTGGTGGTCACGCGTAGACCAGACTTGATCACATCCTGCCCACTGGGCACCGCTGAATACCGCTGAGGTCATCCATGTCCAGTTCGGCCACCGCCCCGGTCGATGTCAACGAGCAGCCGCCGCAGCCCAAGAACGGGCTGGACCGCTACTTCAAGATCTCCGAGCGCGGTTCGACCGTCCCCCGTGAGATCCGTGGTGGCCTCGCCACGTTCTTCGCGATGGCCTACATCATCGTGCTGAACCCGATCATCCTCGGCAGCGCGAAGGACATGTACGGGCACCAGCTCGACAACGGCCAGCTGGTCACCGCGACCGCCCTGACCGCCGCCTTCACCACGCTGCTCATGGGCGTCATCGGCAACGTGCCGATCGCGCTCGCCGCCGGTCTCGGCGTGAACACCGTCGTCGCGCTCCAGCTCGCCCCGCGCATGTCGTGGCCGGACGCGATGGGCATGGTCGTCCTCGCGGGCTTCGTGGTGATGATCCTGGTCGCCACCGGTCTGCGCGAGCGCGTCATGAACGCCGTGCCACTCAGCCTGCGCAAGGGCATCGCGATCGGCATCGGCCTGTTCATCATGCTGATCGGTCTCGTCGACTCCGGCTTCGTGAGCCGTATCCCGGACGCCGCGCACACCACCGTGCCGCTCCAGCTCGGCGCCGACGGTCACCTGAACGGGTGGCCGGTCCTCATCTTCGTCATCGGCGTGCTGCTGACCCTCGCCCTGCTGGTCCGCAAGGTGCCGGGCGCGATCCTGATCTCGATCGTCGTCATGACCGTCGCCGCGGTGATCGTCAACGCCGTCGCCAAGATCCCGTCCTGGGGCCTGACCACCCCGAAGTGGCCGGGCAACCCGGTCGCGACCCCCGACTTCGGGCTCGTCGGCAAGGTCAGCCTGTTCGGCGGCTTCGAGAAGGTCGGCATCCTCACCGGTGTCCTCTTCGTCTTCACCGTGCTGCTGTCCTGCTTCTTCGACGCCATGGGCACGATCATGGGCATCAGCGACGAGGCGCACCTGACCGACGAGAACGGCCAGATGCCCGGCATGAACAAGGTGCTCTTCATCGACGGCATCGCGGTCGCCGCCGGCGGCGCCTCGTCCTCCTCCGCCACCACCTGCTTCGTGGAGTCCACGGCCGGTGTCGGTGAGGGCGCCCGTACGGGCCTGGCCAACGTCGTCACCGGCGCGCTCTTCGCCGTCGCGCTGTTCCTCACGCCGATCGCCACGATGGTCCCGTCCCAGGCGGCCACCCCCGCGCTGCTCGCGGTGGGCTTCCTGATCCTGTCGGGCGGCATCCGCGCGATCGACTGGGACGACTGGACGGTCGCCATCCCGGCCTTCATCACGATGCTGATGATGCCGTTCACGTACTCGATCACCAACGGCATCGGCATGGGCTTCATCGCCTTCACCGTGCTGCGCGTGGTCGCGGGCCGGGCCAAGGAGGTGCCGGTCGCCATGTACGCCGTGTCGGCCGTGTTCGCCTTCTACTACCTGATGCCGGCTCTCGGCCTCACCTGATCCCCGTACCGGGGCGGCTCAGGCCGCCCCGTAGAACCTCTCCGTCTCCTCGACCGACGTCTTGAAGCGTTCGTCGAAGTCGTCACGAATGAGCGTCCGGACCACATAGTCCTGGACGCTCATTCCCCTTTTCGCGGCATGCCCCTTGAGACGGTCGAGCAGCTCACCGTCTATCCGCAGGCTGAGCACTGTCGATCCCATGCGAACAGCGTCGCGGGGCGCCGCGCCCGGGCGTGTCACTTTCCGGATGCGGCTCACTCGTTTGAGTGACGCGAGGTTTCCGGACGCGTGGCGCGTGGTGCGGCTGCGCGGTGGGGGGCGTGGCGGGGATCACGGCCAGGGGAGTGCCCCCGGGTGGTAGTTAGACACAGTAATGAGTTACGCTAACGAACATGCCGGACCTCTCCCATGGCGACGATGCCGCCGCCGTGAACTCCCTGCGCTCCGCCGTGATGCGCCTGTCACGCCGACTCAAGCACCAGCGGGTCGACGAATCGCTGAGCCCCACCGAGATGTCGGTGCTCGGCACCCTCGCCGGATGCGGCTCCGCCACCCCGGGTGAGCTGGCCCGCAAGGAGCATGTGCAGCCGCCGTCGATGACCCGCATCGTCGCGCTCCTGGAGGCCAAGGGACTGGTCCGGCTCGAGCCTCATCCCGAGGACCGCCGGCAGAAGGTCGTCACGTCCACCGAGCAGGCCGAGACCATGCTCCTGGAGTCCCGCCGCAAGCGGAACGCGTGGCTGGCGAACCTGGTCGACGGCCTGGACGAGGACGAGTGGGCCAAGCTCCGCGAGGCCGCGCCCGTCCTGGAGAAGCTGGCTCACCTGTGACCGACCGCCGCTGAAACACCTGCCACGTCGCTGAGCCGACCGCCGAGGAGGCGAACCCACTTTGAGTACGGGATCCGGAGCAGACTCCGCCCCCGCACCTACCCCTACTCTCCCCGCTTCCGGGGGCAAGGCCTCGATGTTCGCCAGCCTGCGCGTGCGCAACTACCGGCTGTTCGCGACCGGGGCCGTCATCTCCAACACCGGCACCTGGATGGCCCGCATCACCCAGGACTGGCTGGTGCTCTCCCTGACCGGTTCCTCCGCCGCCGTGGGTGTCACCACGGCGATGCAGTTCCTGCCGATGCTGCTCTTCGGGTTGTACGGCGGAGTGATCGCCGACCGGTTCAAGCGGCGCAACCTGCTGTTCTGCACCCAGGGCGCGATGAGCCTGTCGGGCCTGTTCCTGGCCGTACTGACCCTGTCCGGCCACGTACAGGTCTGGCACGTCTACGCCGCCGCCTTCTTCACCGGGCTCGTGACGGTCGTCGACAACCCGTCGCGGCAGTCCTTCGTCTCCGAGCTGGTCGGTCCCGACCAGGTCCGCAACGCCGTCTCGCTGAACTCGGCGAACTTCCAGTCCGCCCGGCTCATCGGCCCCGCCGTCGCGTCCGCGCTGACCGCCGCCGTCGGGCCCGGCTGGGCGTTCCTCGCCAACGGGCTGTCGTTCCTCGCGCCGCTCACCGGGCTGCTGCTGATGCGCACGAGTGAGCTGCACGAGATCAAGCGGACGCCGCGCGGCAAGGGGCAGCTCAAGGAGGGCCTGAACTACGTCTCCAAGCACCCCGAGCTGATCTGGCCGATCGTGCTCGTCGGGTTCGTGGGGACCTTCGGGTTCAACTTCCCGATCTGGCTGAGCGCGTTCGCCGACGACGTGTTCCACGGCGGGGTCGGGCAGTACGGCATGTTCAACACGCTCATGGCGATCGGGTCGCTCGCCGGGGCGCTGCTCGCCGCGCGGCGGCGGTCGGCTCGGCTGCGGGTGCTCGTGGGCGCCGCGATCGGGTTCGGGGTGCTGGAGATGCTGGCCGCGTTCGCGCCCGGGGTCTGGCTGTTCGCCCCGCTCGTGGTGATCCTCGGTGTCCTCGGCATCACGACCAACGTCACCGCCAACTCGTCCGTGCAGATGGCGACCGATCCCGAGATGCGGGGGCGGGTGATGTCCCTGTACTTCATGGTGTTCACCGGGGGTACGCCGTTGGGCGGGCCGTTGTTCGGGTGGCTCGCCGACGAGTTCGGGGTGCGGGTCAGTTTCATGCTGGGTGGGCTGATCTGTGCCGGGGCAGCGGTGCTGGTGGGGCTGATGCTGGCCCGCGCCGCGAATCTTCGTCTGAAGGTGGACCTGCGTCGGGGTGAGCGGCATGTTCAGTTCGTCCCCCGCGAGTCCGTCCCGGTGGCAGCGGTGGCGTAATCGTCCGCGGGCCGGTGGGGGCTGGCCGCGCGGTTCCCCGCGCCCCTGTTGGGCTGTTCTTCGGGTGCGGGCCGGTGGCCGCTTCTCGCGCAGTTCCCCGCGCCCCTGAGATGCGCACTTCGTGCGCCATCTCATCAAGAGAGGCGCGGCGGAGCCGCAGCCTCAGGGGGAGGCTGCGCGGAGCGCATGCCTCAGGGGCGCGGGGAACTGCGCGAGAAGCCCCACCGGGCCGCGGATGGAGAACTCCCCAGGGGTGCGGCCGGGAGACTGGTGGGATGAGACTCTTTGCCGCTGTGCTGCCGCCCGTTGACGTCGTCGAGGAGCTCGGGGCCGTCGTCGACCGGCTGCCGGCCGGGGGCGGGCTGCGGTGGACCGGGCGGGCCGGGTGGCACCTCACCCTCGCCTTCTACGGAGACGTGCCGGAGGCCACCGTGCCCGAACTCGCGGAGCGCCTGGCGCGGGCCGCGGCGCGGACCGGGACGTTCGCGATCGGCCTGCGCGGCGGCGGACACTTCGGCGGCCGGTTCCTGTGGGCCGGGGTGGCCGGGGAGACGGCCGCGCTGAGCAGGCTCGCCGAACGGGCCCGGGCGGCGGGCAGGAAGGCCGGGATCGAGGGCGAGCACCGCCGGTACCGCCCCCATCTCACGCTGGCCCGCGCCGGCGACCCGTACGACTTCGGGCCCCACCTCACCGCGCTCGACACCTTCACCGGAACACCGTGGACGGTCGCCGAGCTGGCCCTCGTACGCAGCAATCTGCCGACGTCGGGAGTGCCGGGGGAGCGCCCGCGGTACGAGAAGGTCGGCGGCTGGCCGCTCGCCGGTGCGCGTTAGGCTCGATACGTGGACCCGAAGACGCGGAACCGGATCATGGCCGGTGTGCTTGTGCTGATGTTCGTCGTGGTGGCGGTGGCGGCGGCCGTCGGAAACTGACCCCTTCCCCGGCGGCCGCCGCACCCCGCGGACCTACCAGGCGAAGGCCTCCGGCGACGGCCCCGGGCCCGGGAAGATCTCGTCCAGCGAGGTCAGGACGTCCTCGCCCAGCTCCAGCTCGACCGCGCGCAGCGCCGAGTCGAGCTGCTCCCTCGTGCGCGGGCCGACGATCGGGCCGGTCACCCCGGGCCGGGTCAGCAGCCACGCCAGGGCCGCCTCGCCGGGCTCGATGCCGTGCTTGTCGAGCAGGTCCTCGTAGGCCTGGACCTGGTCGCGCACCTTGGTGTTCTCCAGCGCGGAGGCCGACCGGCCGTCCTTGCGGCGCTTGCCCTCCGCCTCCTTCTTGAGGACGCCGCCCAGCAGCCCGCCGTGCAGCGGGGACCACGGGATGACACCGAGGCCGTACTCCTGCGCGGCCGGGATGACCTCCATCTCGGCGCGCCGCTCGGCCAGGTTGTACAGGCACTGCTCGCTGACCAGGCCGACGCGGCCGTGCCGGGCGGCCGTCTCGTTGGCCTGGGCGATCTTGTAGCCGGGGAAGTTGGACGAGCCCGCGTACAGGATCTTGCCCTGCTGGACCAGGGTGTCGATGGCCTGCCAGATCTCCTCGAACGGGGTCCGGCGGTCGATGTGGTGGAACTGGTAGATGTCGATGTAGTCGGTCTGGAGCCGCTTGAGCGAGGCGTCGACCGCCCGGCGGATGTTCACCGCGGAGAGCCGGTCGTGGTTGGGCCAGACGTCTCCGTCGCCCGCCATGTTCCCGTAGACCTTGGTGGCGAGGACGGTCTTGTCGCGGCGGCCGCCGCCCTGGGCGAACCAGGTGCCGATGATCTGCTCGGTACGGCCCTTGTTCTCACCCCAGCCGTACACGTTGGCGGTGTCGAAGTAGTTGATGCCACTGGCCTGGGCCGCGTCCATGATGGCGTGGCTGTCGGCCTCGTCCGTCTGCGGTCCGAAGTTCATGGTGCCGAGGACGAGCCGGCTGACCTTGAGTCCCGTGCGTCCGAGCTGCGTGTACTTCATGACTGCTTAGCCAAGGACGTGGAGTGCGCTCTAGGCAAGTGCCCCGCCCGGTACCGCCCCGGTGTCACCCCGAACTCGCGGCGGAAGGCGTGGGAGAGGGCGTAGGGCGTGCCGTAGCCGACCTGGCGGGCCACCGACTCCAGCGGGGCGTCCGCCGCGCGCAGGAGGGTCGCCGCGCGGGTCATCCGCCACCACGTCAGGTACGCCATCGGGGGCCGGCCCACCAGGGCGGTGAAGCGGCGGCCCAGGGTGGCGCGGGAGACGCCCGAGCGGGCGGCGAGGGAGTCGGCGGTCCAGGGCGCGGCCGGGTCGCCGTGCAGCAGCCGCAGGGCCTCGGTGACCACGGGGTCGGCGAGCGCGGCGGGCCAGCGGGCGCTGCCGGAGCCCGTCGCCGGGTCCGTGGTCCAGGCCCGGATCATGTACACGAGCAGCAGGTCGAGGAGGCTCGGGACGGCCGCGCAGGAGCCGGGGAGGCCGGGGGCGCCCGCCTCGCGGGCCAGCAGGGCGATGGCGGAGCGCAGCTCCGGGTGCGGGTCGGTGCCCGTGCCCTCGCGCGGCAGGTGGATCACGTCGGGGAGTTCGGCGAGCAGCGGGTGGGTGTGGCTGCGGTCGAGGCGGTACTTGCCGCAGAGGAGTTCCGCGCCGGGCGTCCCGGCCCGCGGCGGAAGGTCCCGTACGGTCGCGAAGGGGGCCGCCCGGGCCACCGCCGCCGCGTCGGCGGGCGCGTCGGCCAGGACGTGGCCCGCGCCGTGCGGCAGCAGCACCGCGTCGCCGGGGCGCAGGGTGAGCGCGGGGCCGGTGTCGGGGAGCAGCCAGCAGCCGCCCGTCAGCGCCACGTGGAAGCCCGCGCCCTCGTACGGCTCCAGGCGCACGCACCACGTGCCGTTGACCCGCAGACGGTTGACGGACGGGCTGCCCGTCCGCACGGCCGCAATCGCGTCGCTGACCACATCCATGGCCCCAGGGTAGGCAGACGGGACGGGGAGAGTGAGCGGATCGCGTATCGGGGAGAGCTTCACGCGCATTGGGGCGCTCGGTCCCGGCGCCTAGCGTCGACAGCATGGACACGGACATCGAACACGGCAGGCTCGGCGACGTCGAGATCATCAAGGTCGTCGAGGTGCGCGCGCAGCCCTTCGGCGCGGCGCACGAGATGGTCCCCGGGATCGAGGACGCCTGGCGGGACGGCCGGGACTGGCTCGCGCCCCGCTTCCAGGACCCGGACAGCGGCGCGGTCCTGGTCGCCGTACAGGCCTGGGTGCTGCGCAGCGAGGGCCGCACGATCGTCGTCGACCCGGGCGTCGGCAACGGCCGCGAGCGGCCCGGCACCCCGCACTTCTCCGGCCTCGACACCGACTTCCCCGACCGGCTCGCGCGGGCGGGCGTGCGGCCCGAGGACGTCGACCTCGTCGTCAACACCCATGTGCACGGCGACCACGTCGGCTGGAACACCCGGAACGAGGGCGGGAGTTGGGTGCCCACCTTCCCGAACGCCACCTATCTCGTGCCCCGCGCCGACCACGACTTCTTCGGCCCCGGGGGAGCGGCCCGCACCCTCAACGACAACCACCGGTTCCTCTTCGCGGACAGCATCGCGCCCGTCGTGGCGGCCGGGCAGGCGGTGCTGTGGGAGGGCCAATCCCACCGGATCGACGGGCGGTTGACGCTGGAACCCGCACCGGGACACACCCCGGGCTCCTCCGTGCTGCGGCTCGCCTCCGGCACCGACCGGGCCGTGTTCGCCGGGGATCTGCTGCACACCCCGGCCCAGTTCCTCGCGCCGACGTGCAGCAGCGCGATGTGCGTGGACCCGGCGCAGTCGGCCGCCAGTCGTGTACGGGTGCTCGGACGGGCCGCCGACGAGCGCGAGTTGGTGATCCCCGCGCACTTCCCCGGGCCGGGCGCGGCGGAGATCCGGCGGGACGGCGCCGGGTTCGCGGTGCGGCGCTGGCAGTTGTAGGGAGGGTCAGGCCGGGTGGCGGTAGGGGCCGCCGATGCCCCATGCCTGGTGCAGCGCGTCCGCGAAGGCGGCGGCCAGCTTGTGCTCGCCGGACGCGTTCGGATGCGTACCGTCGTAGGTGTCGTGGTGGATGTCGTACGACTCCGGGACCGACGCGAGCAGCAGCGGGGAGCGCGGCTCGGAGAGGTCGGCGACCGCCTTGGCGAGCAGGGTGTTGAAGTGGGCGACCTCGGCGGCGAAGGGGAGGTCCGTCTCGGCCCTGATGTTGGGGATCACCGGGAGCAGGACGATGCGCACGGCGGGGTTCGCGGTGCGCGCCCCAACGACGAAGCGGCGCATGTTCGCCGCGGTCTGCTCGGCGTCGGTGTAGAAGCCGAGGTCGATCAGGCCCAGGTTGACCAGCAGCACGTCCGGGCCGCAGGCGCGCACCGCGTCGGCGACGACCGGCGCCATGTGCAGCCAGCCCTCGCCCCAGCCCGCCAGATGCCGGCGCGGGAAGCCCGGGTCCGCGTACGCCAGGGAGGTGGGCGTGTCGGTGGTCTTGTCGTAGAGGGTGTCGCGCGGGCCGACGACCTCGACGGCCCCGTCCTCGCAGGCCGACCGCAGGTGGCACCAGAAGCGGTGCCGCCAGGTGTGCTCCCCGGCGCTGCCGATGGTCTGGCTGTCGCCGACGAACATGAACCTGAGCATCCGCTCATCATCGTCGATCGGCCGGGCCGCGTGCGTGTGAGCCCTGACACGCCTGGCAAGCTGGGGTCATGCGTTCGTATCTGGGTGCGGCCGGGGCCGCGGTCGTCCTCGTGCTCGCAGGCGCCGCGGCGCCCGCCACGGCCGACAGTCCGCCGTCCGTCGGCTCGTCCGGTTTCACCATCGAGGATCCGCGGATCACCGAGTCCAGCGGCCTCGCCGCGTCCCGCGCCCACCCGGGCGTCTACTGGACCCACAACGACAGCTCCGACGGCGCGTACATCTTCGCGATCGACGGGCGTACGGGGAAGACGCTCGCCCGCGTCACGCTCACCGGGGTCGGCGCGCCGCGCGACGTCGAGGCGATCTCCATCGGCCCCGACGGGAACATCTACGTCGGCGACATCGGCGACAACCTCGGCGGCAAGTGGGACCACGTGTGGATCTACAAGCTGCCCGAGCCGAAGAAGCTCGTCGACCAGACCGTGCGGGCCACCCAGTACGTCGTCAAGTACGCGGACGGGCCGCGCAACGCCGAGTCGCTGATGGTCCATCCCAAGACCGGCCGGGTGTACATCATCGAGAAGGGCGAGGACGGCGGCGGCCTCTACGAGGGCCCTTCCGCGCTCGACTCCTCCGCGACCAACACCTTCCGGCGCATCGCCGACATCGATCTCTGGGCGACCGACGCGGCCTTCTCCCCGGACGGCAAACAGCTCGCAGTGCGCGGGTACTTCGGCGGCATCTCGTACTCCTGGAACGACGGGAAGCCCAAGCGGCAGGGGCAGTTGCACGTGCCGCTCCAGCCGCAGGGCGAGTCGGTGACGTACACCCTGGACGGCCGGACGCTGCTCTACGGCAGTGAAGGGAAGAGCAGCTCCGTGGAGCCGGTGGAGGTCGAGGGGGCCAAGGCCTCCGGCGGGGGCGGGAGTTCGGCGTCGGGGGGCGCGGGGGATGCCGGGGGCGGTGACGGGGGTGGGTTCACCGGGAAGGCCGGGGCCGTCGGGGCCGCCGTGGTGCTCATCGCTGTGATCGGGATCGGGCGGCTGGTCCGCAAGCCGCGCCCTCGCGGGTAGGTCGTCGGGTGCGGGCCGGTGGCCGCTTCTCGCGCAGTTCCCCGCGCCCCTGAGGCTGCGCTCCGCGCGCCTCCCCTTCAGGGGCGCGGGAAACTGCGCGCTCAGCCACGACGAAAGCCGCGGACGCGACTGCTCGGTGCATGAGCGGTCGCGTCCGCGGCTTTTCGTGGGTTGCTCGCGCAGTTCCCCGCGCCCCTTGCGGGGCGCTACTACAGCTGGCCGATGACGTAGTCGATGCAGGCCGTCAGGGCCGAAATGTCCGACGGGTCGATGGCCGGGAACATGGCGACCCGGAGCTGGTTGCGGCCCAGCTTGCGGTACGGCTCGGTGTCGACGATCCCGTTGGCGCGGAGCACCTTGGCGACGGCGGCGGCGTCCACCGAGTCGTCGAAGTCGATCGTGCCGATGACCTGCGACCGCTTGGCGGCGTCGGTGACGAACGGCGTCGCGTACTTCGAGTCCTCGGCCCACGAGTAGAGGCGGGTCGAGCTGTCCTTCGTACGGGCCGTGGACCAGGCCAGACCGCCCTGGCCGTTGATCCAGTCCAGCTGCTCGCCGAGCAGGAAGAGCGTGGCGAGGGCCGGGGTGTTGTACGTCTGGTTCTTGCGGGAGTTGTCGATCGCCGTGGGCAGCGAGAAGAACTCCGGGACGTGGCGGCCCGACGCGTGGATGCGCTCGGCTCGCTCGATCGCGGCCGGGGAGAAGACACCGATCCACAGGCCGCCGTCGGAGGCGAAGGACTTCTGCGGGGCGAAGTAGTAGACGTCGGTCTCGGCGATGTCGACCGGCAGGCCGCCCGCGCCGGAGGTGGCGTCCACCAGGACGAGGGAGCCCTCGTCGGCGCCCGCGACGCGCTTGATCGGGGCCGCGACACCGGTCGAGGTCTCGTTGTGGGTCAGGCCGTAGACGTCGACGCCGGCCTCGGCCTTCGCCTCCGGGTGCGTGCCCGGGTCGGAGGAGATGACGGTCGGCTCGGCCAGCCACGGAGCCAGCTTGGACGCCTTGGCGAACTTGGACGAGAACTCGCCGAAGTTCAGGTGCTGCGACTTGTTCTCGATCAGGCCGTGCGTCGCCACGTCCCAGAAGGCCGTGGAGCCGCCGTTGCCCAGGATGACCTCGTAGCCCTCGGGGAGGGAGAAGAGGTCCTTGACACCTTCGCGCACACGGCCGACCAGGTTCTTGACCGGGGCCTGGCGGTGCGAGGTGCCGAGCAGGGAGGTACCGGTGGCGGCCAGCGCGTCCAGCGCTTCCGTCCGCACCTTGGAGGGGCCCGCGCCGAAACGTCCGTCGGCGGGCTTGATGTCAGCGGGAATCTGGATCTCAGCCACGAGCCGGAGGGTATCGCCTCGGTGAAACCGGACGGAAACGTGTCCGTTCGATGAGACGACTCCTCCGGCCCGTGGACTTGTGATGATCTACGAGTCCGTCAGCCGCCGAGCACCACCGGCAGCTCGAACAGGTCGTTCTGCGTCACCACCGGCTTGTTGCGCAGCTCACCCGGCTCGACCGCCAGCCGCAGCCCGGGGAAGCGGGCGTACAGCGCGGGGAGCGCCACCCCGGCCTCCAGCCGGGACAGCGCGGCGCCGGGGCAGACGTGCGGGCCGTGGCCGAAGGAGATGTGCCGGGTCTCCGAGGCGCGGGTGATGTCGAAGGAGTCGGCCGTCGGGCCGTGCGCCTGCTCGTCGCGGCCGATGGCGCCGTAGGACACGATCAGCGCGTCGCCCTGCTTGATGGTCTTGTCGCCGACCTCGACGTCCTCGGCGGCGAACCGGATCAGCACGTGCGAGGTCGGCGTCGAGTAGCGCAGCGTCTCCTCCACGACCTGCTCCCAGGTGGCCTTGCCGTCCAGGACGAGGGCCAGCTGGTCGGGGTGGGCGGAGAGGTTCACGACCGCGTTGACGATGAGGGAGATCGTCGTCTCGTGGCCGGCCGCGACCATCAGCTGGAGCGTGGAGACGATCTCCGCGTCGGTGAGCCGGTCGCCGTTCTCCGAGGCCTGGATCAGGGCGCTGGTCAGGTCGTCGCCGGGCTGCTCGCGGCGGGCCGCGACGACCGCGCCCATCATCGCCGCCAGCTCGCCGAGCGTCGCGACGACCTCCTCGGGCGGGGTCTGCGTGGAGAAGAACTTGTCGAACAGGACCTTCAGGCGCGGGTGGTCCGCCTCGTCTATGCCCATCAGGTCGCTGATCACGTACATGGGCAGCGGGTAGGCGAACCCGGCCTTCAGGTCGACCGTTCCGCCGGTGGGCAGCTTGTCGAGGAGGCCGGTGGTCAGCTCCTCGATGCGCTCGCGCATCCGCTCCACCCGGCGCACGGTCAGCGCCTGGGCGACCAGGGCGCGCAGCCTGCGGTGGTCCTCGCCGTCCACGGTCAGCATCGAGCGGCCCGGGTTGGCCAGGCCGATCAGCGGCCAGTCGGCGGGGATCTCGCCGCGCCGCCAGGCGCCCCACACCTCGATGTCCTTCACCAGCCGCTTGTCGGTGAGGAGCCGGCGGGCCTCCGCGTGATGGGTGACCGCCCACACCGGGACCCCGCCGGGCAGTTCGACCTCCGCCAGCGGGCCCGCCGCGAGCAGCCGGGCGGTCTCGGCGTCGAGATCGGTGACGAAGGGGTCGAGCGGGATGCGGGCGGCGGACGCGTGGGGGCACGTGGCTGCGGATGTCGTCATGACGAGGGCTCCAGGAGTCCGTGGGCGAACGAGAGGGAGAAGCGGTGGATCGTCACAGGGCGGCCGACGGCACGGCGGCCGTCGGCGTGAAGCGGACCGGCAGATCGGTCAGCCCGCGCAGCCACGGCGAGGGGCGGCGGGTCAGCGCGTCGGCCGGGGCCGCCAGATCGATGTCGGGCAGCCGGTCGAGGACCACCTCGATGCCGGTGCGCGCGATGACCTCGGCGACCTCCTGGGCGGGGAACGGGCAGCGGTGCTCGCCGTGCCCGAACGAGAAGTGCGCGTTGTTGCCGCCCGTCAGCACCGACGCGTCGGTGCGCACCTGCGGGTCGGCGTTGGCGGCGGCGAGACCGAGCAGCACCAGGTCGCCCGCCCGGATGTGGCGGTCGCCGAGCCGGGTGTCGCGGGTGGCCCAGCGCCCGGCGACGTTCTGCGTCGGGCAGTCCTCCCACAGGACCTCGTTCATCGCCTCGGCGACGCTGTGCCGCCCGCCGAACAGCGACGCGGCGAACCGGTCGTCGGTCAGCATCAGCCGCAGCGAGTTGCCGATCCAGTCGGCGGTGGGCTGGTGCCCGGCCGCCATCATCACCATCAGGTCCTGGGCGATCTCCTCGTGCGTGAAGCCCGAGGTGTCCGCCAGCATGTACGAGGCGACGTCCTCGCCCGGCCGCGCGTGCTTCTCGGCGATCAGACCGACCATGGACCGGGCCAGGTGCTGCTGGCCCGCGAGCGCCCGCTCCCGGCCGTCGATCATGTCGTTCATCGCCGTGACGAGGGCGGGGCCCACCTCGTCGGAGAAGCCGTAGATCCGGGCCAGGACGCGGACCGGCAGCATCATCGCGTAGTCGGCGATGATGTCCACCTCGCCCGCGCCGCAGAAACCGTCGATCAGCTCGTCCGCGAACTGCTCGGCGTGCGCCTTGAGTTCGAAGGGGTCGACGGACTCCAGGGCGTGGCTGACCATCGCGGCGCGCTCGCGGTGCCGCTCGCCGACCGTGTACAGGATCGACGGCTGCTTGTGGCCGATCATCGGCAGCAGCGGCCAGTCGGCGGGGATGTTCTCCCACTGGTTCCACAGGTCGGAGTCGCGGCTGAACAGTGCCGGATCGCCGGTCACCTGGTGCAGCTCGCGGTAGCCGACGACCAGCCAGGCCGGGATGCCGCCGTCCAGGACGACGGGCGCGACCGAGCCGTGGTCGCGGCGCATCTCCCGGTACAGCGTGGCGGGTTCGGTGGCGAACCGGGGTCCCGACAGCGGCACGGGGGCGGTGCCGTGCGCGGACGCGGGGCAGCCGGGGCTTGTCACGGGGCGGCCTCCTGGGGCACGGGCGGTGAACTGGGGCTGGTCTGACGGGCGTACAGGGTCCTGAGGTGCTCCACGAGCGCGATCAGGACGTTCTTGCTGGACTCGCGGTCGCGCGCGTCGCAGCGGACCAGCGGCACCTCCGGGTCGAGGTCGAGGGCCTCGCGCAGCTGCTCCAGGGTGTGCGGCGGGCCGCCGAAGTCGTTGTGGGCGACGATGAACGGCGTCCCGTGCTGCTCCAGACGGTCGATCGCGTACCAGGAGTCCGCCAGACGGCGGGTGTCGACGAGGACGACCGCGCCGAGCGTGCCGGAGAACAGCCGGTCCCACAGGAACCAGAAGCGTTCCTGGCCGGGGGCGCCGAACAGGTAGAGGACGTTGCGGGCGTCGAGCGTGATGCGGCCGAAGTCGAAGGCGACCGTCGTCGACGTCTTGCCGCGCACGCCGTCCAGGTCGGCCAGTTCGTCGACGCCGCGGCCCGCCTGCGTCATCGTCTCCTCGGTGTTGAGGGGACGGATCTCGCTCACGGAACGGACCAGGGTGGTCTTGCCCGCGCCGAAGCCGCCGACGATGACGATCTTCAGGCCGTTGTCGGCGCCGGCCGCCAACTCGGCGCGGCCGCCCGGCGGTTCAGAGGTTGCGGAGTCCAACGAGCACCTGCTCCAGGATGTCGGGATCGGGAAGGCGGTGGGGTGACGCGGCGGAGCGCGGGTGCCGGGCGCCGATGCGGCCCTGCACCAGGAGGTCGGAGAGCAGGACGCGCACGATGCTCACCGGCAGCCCGAGTTCGGCGGCCACCTCCACCACGGCCGTCGGCCGGGCGCACATCCGCAGGATCGCGGCGTGCTCGGACGGCATGCCGGGCGCCGGGTCCGACTCGGCGACGACCAGCGACACCAGGTCGAACGAGACGTCGGCGGCCGGCCGGCTGCGCCCGCCCGTGAGGGTGTACAGCCGATCGGGCGCGTCGTCCCGGCCCGGCCGGCTCATGACGCCGGGGGCGTGCTGGTGGCGAGGTCGGGGCTGCGGGGCAGCGCGCGCAGGTGCTCGCCGAGCTGCTCGACGAGTTCGACCATGGTGTGGCCGACGAGGCCCGCGTCGGCGTCCTCGGCGGCGAGCACCGCGAGATGGGCGCCCTCGCCGGCCTCGACGATGAACAGGGTGCCGCCGTGGAACTCGGTCATCGACGAGCGGACGCCGCCGCTGCCGTCGCCGAACTCGGCGGAGGCGCCGTGCGCGAGCGCCTGGATCCCGGCGGAGATCGCGGCGAGCTGGTCCGCCTTGTCCGGGGTGAGTTCGGGGGTGTGGCACAGCTTGAGGCCGTCGCGCGACAGGACCAGGGCGTGCCGGGTGCCCGGGGTGCGCGTGAGGAGGCCTTCGAGCAGCCAGGCCAGTCCGGCGCCGGTGGTGGTCGTCCCGGTCATTGGGGGGTGTCGCCTTCCTGCGTGGGTGTGTCGGGGTGCGTGGTGGATCGGGGGCCGGCCGGCTCCGGCGCCTCAGGGGCGGTGCGGACCGCCTGGCTGAAGCTGCTGAAGCGCGACGCGGCGGAGGCCGCGGCGGACGGCTCCGGCCGTGCGGCGGGGGCCTCGGCGCGGGCGCGGCCCTGCTGAGCGGCGGCCAGGGTGCGGCCGCGGGTCCGCTTGGGCAGGGCGCCCTCGGGCGACGGGTCGGCGGGCGCGGCCTGTTCGGGGCCCGGCTCCACCGTCCCGGCCTCGGCGGGACCGGTGGCCTCCCGCTCTCGGGCGGACGGCCCGGGGACCGTGTCGTCGGCGGTCTCGTGCACGGGGGACTCGTCGGCCGGGGTGGCGGCGGTCGCCGCGGTGTCGGTGTCCGCGCCGGTCGCGTGTACGGGCGTCGACTCCGGCGTACGGGACAGCAGTTCCTGCGGGACGAGCAGCAGGACGCCGGTGCCGCCGCGCGCCGACGGGCGGAACGACACCGTCAGCCCGTGCTTGCGGGCCAGCCGGCCGACGACGGCGAGGCCGAGCCGGGTGCCGGACAGGCCGCCGAGGCCCGTCGAGCCCGCGGTGCCCGCCGTCTCGCCGGAGACCGCGTGCTCGGCGCGGCGCAGCTGCACCGGGCCCATCACCAGGCCCGAGTCCTCGACGGAGACGATGACGCCGGCCGGGACCTCCTCGACGTAGACGTGCACCTCGGCGGTGGGCGGCGAGAAGTTCGCGGCGTTGTCGAGGAGTTCGGCGAGCGCGTGCATGACGCCCTCGGCGGCGTGGCCCGCGACGGCGACCGAGGTGTTCGCGTGCACCCGCACCCGCTGGTAGCCGCCGATGCGGCCCATCGCGCCGCGCAGGATCGACTCCATGGCGATCGGCCGGGCCCAGCGGCGGCCCGAGCGGGCGCCGGTGAGCACGGCGACCGAGTCGGCGAGCCGGCCCGCCTGGGCGGTGCGGTGGTCGAGGTGGAGCAGATCGGCGAGGACGTCCTCGTCGGAGTGCCGGTGCTCCATCTCGCGCAGGTCGGCGAGCATGCCGGTGGCCAGGGCCTGCATCCGCCCGGCCGCGTTGGCGCAGGCGGCGATGGCGGCGGCGCGCTCGGCGCGGGCGGTGCGCAGCTGCCCGGTCAGCTCGGCGGCCTGCGCGGCCCTGGCGTCCCGCTCCTGGGACAGCTCGCCGGTGATGCGGGCCTGTTCGGCGGCGCCGCGCTCGGCGGTGTGCCGCATCTCCTCGGCGCGCCGGCGCAGCAGGGCGACGGTCTCGCGGGCGTACGCGGCGTAGCAGGCCGCCGCGCTGAGGGCGAGCGCCGCGGCGGCGACGCCCCAGGCGAGCGGGGTGCGCACCGAACCGGGGGCGAGGGCGACCGCCCCCGCGCCGAGCGCTCCGGTGACGAGGAGAGCGGCCAGCAGGGTGAGCGCGGCCGGGCGTGCGGGGGGCCGGATGGGCGCGGTCATCGGTCGGGTTCCTCGGGAGAAAGGGGGGCTGTGGAAGGGCAACGAAAGTCAGGTCTCAGTCAATTCGCGGTCACTATAGGAGAGTTGATGATCGGTTTGGGAATTTTCTGGTCCGGATCGTGAAAAAATGGGCGTCGGCCTGTGGCGTAAGGGGCCCTGTGGGGCTGCATCCTGGACGGCATGGATGATCTGGACGGCCTGGAACGGGATCTGCGGACGTCCGTGCGCGGCGGGGTCGACTTCTCCGTCACCGCGCGGGCCCTGAACACGATGGACGCGTCCAACTACCGCCGGGTGCCGCTCGGCGTGCTGACCCCGAGAGACGGCGACGACGTGGCCGCCGCCCTGGAGGTGTGCGGGCGGTACGGGGTGCCGGTCGTGGGCCGCGGCGGCGGCACCTCCATCGCGGGGCAGGCGACCGGCACCGGCCTTGTCGTCGACTTCACCCGCCACATGAACGGCCTCGTCGACCTCGACCCCGAGGCGCGCACGGCCGTCGTGCGGCCCGGCCTGGTCCTCGACCGGCTCCAGGCGGCGGCCGCCCCGTACGGGCTGCGGTTCGGCCCCGACCCGTCCACGCACAGCCGCTGCACCCTCGGCGGCATGATCGGCAACAACTCGTGCGGCTCGCACTCGGTGGCCTGGGGCACGACCGCCGACAGCGTCGCGGCGCTCGACGTGCTCACCTCCGACGGCGCGGCCCACCGGCTCGGGCAGGGCTGGCAGGGCGCGCCGGACGGGCTGCGCGCGCTGCTTGAGCGGGAGCTGGCGACGGTCCGCACCGGCTTCGCCCCGTACGCGGGCCTGCCGCGCCGCATCTCCGGGTACGCCGTGGACGCCCTGCTGCCCGAGCACGGCACCGACCTCGCGCGCTTCCTCTGCGGCACCGAGGGCACCCTCGGCCTGGTCACCGAGGCGACGGTGCGGCTCGTCGAGGCGCCGCCCGCGAAGGCCCTCGCCGTCCTCGGTTACGCGGACGAGAGCGCGGCGGCCGAGGCGGCGGCGGGCCTGCTGCCGCACGGGCCGCTGACCGTCGAGGGGATGGCCGCCGACCTCGTCCCGCCCGGTTCGGGCCTGCCCAGGGGCGGCGCCTGGCTGTTCGTGGAGACCGGGGGCGCGACGCCCGCCGAGGCGCGGGCGGCGGCGGAACGGATCGTGCGGGCGGCGGACGTCGTGGACTCTCTCGTGGTCGCCGACCCGGCCGGGCAGCAGGTGCTGTGGCGGATCCGCGAGGACGCCTCCGGCACCGCGACCCGGATGCCCGACGGCAGCGAGGCGTGGCCCGGCTGGGAGGACTGCGCGGTGCCGCCCGCCCGACTGGGCGCCTACCTGCGGGACTTCAGGGCCCTGCTCGGCGAGCACGGGCTGCGCGGAACCCCGTACGGGCACTTCGGCGACGGCTGCATCCATGTACGCATCGACTTCGATCTGCTGACGGACGCCGGGGTGGCCCGGTTCCGCCGGTTCTCCGAGGAGCTGGCCGCCCTCGTCGTCGCGCACGGCGGCTCGCTGTCCGGGGAGCACGGCGACGGGCAGGCGCGTGCCGAACTCCTCCCGAAGATGTACGGCACCGAACTGGTCGGCCTCTTCGAGCGGATCAAGGCGGTCTGGGACCCGGCGGACCTCCTCAACCCCGGCACGCTGGTGCGCCCCGCCCGCCTCGACGAGAACCTGCGCTTCGCCCCGCTGCCGCGCGAACCCGTCGACGTCGTCTTCGGCTACCCGCACGACGGCGGCGACTTCTCGGCGGCCGTGCGCCGCTGCGTCGGCGTCGCCAAGTGCCGCGTCCAGGAAGGCGGTTCGGGCAGCGGGGTGATGTGTCCGTCCTTCCGGGCCACCGGCGGCGACGAGACGCACTCCACGCGCGGCCGGGCCCGGCTGCTGCACGAGATGCTCGCCGGGGAGGTCGTCACCGACGGCTGGCGCTCGACGGAGGTGCGCGACGCGCTCGACCTGTGCCTGTCCTGCAAGGGGTGCAGGAGCGACTGCCCGGTGGGCGTCGACATGGCCACGTACAAGGCCGAGTTCCTGCACCACCACTACGCGGGCCGTCGCCGGCCCGCCGCGCACTACTCGATGGGCCGGCTGCCGCGCTGGCTGCGGCTGGTGGCGGCGACGCGCACGGCCGCGCTCGTCAACTCCCTCGCCTCCGTGCCGCCGTTGGCCGCGCTCGGCAAGCGGCTCGGCGGTGTCGCGCCGGAGCGGGAGATCCCCCGGGCGGCGCGGACGACGTTCAGCGCCGGGTGGCGGCCCGGCGGGCGGCGCGGCGACGGGCCTCGGGTGGCGCTGTGGCCGGACACCTTCACCGAGCACCTGTCCCCGCAGGTGGGGCATGCGGCGGTACGGGTTCTGGAGGCGGCCGGGATCGTGCCGCTGCCGGTGCCGCGCGCCCGGGGGCGGGTCTGCTGCGGCCTCACCTATGTCTCCACCGGGCAGCTCGACCGGGCCCGCGCGGTGCTGCAGCGGACCGTGGAGGTGATGGGGCCGGTCCTCGACGCGGGGGTGCCCGTCGTCGTCCTGGAGCCGTCCTGCGCGGCGGCGCTCCGCTCGGACCTGCCCGAACTCCTGCCCGGTGACGCGCGGGCCCGGCTGCTCGCGGAGCGGGTGGTCACCTTCGCCGAGGCGCTGGAACGGCTGGCGCCCGACTGGGACCCGCCGCGCGTCGACCGCCCCGTCGTCGGCCAGACGCACTGCCACCAGCACGCCGTGCTCGGCGACGCGGCCGACCGGCGGTTGCGGGAGCGGGCCGGGCTGGTGGGGGAGCTGAGCGGGGGGTGCTGTGGGCTCGCCGGGAACTTCGGTTTCGAGGAGGGGCACTACGAGGTGTCGGTGGCCTGTGCCGAGGAGCGGTTGCTGCCTGCCGTGCGGGCGGCGGGGGCGGGTGATGTGGTGCTGGCCGACGGGTTCTCGTGCCGGACGCAGCTGTCGCAGCTCGGTGACCGGGCGGGTCGGCATCTCGCGGAGGTGCTCGCCGAGGGGCTGTGAGGTTGTCGGCCGGGTGCCGCTCTCGTCGTGGCCGGTCGCGCAGTTCCCCGCGCCCCTGAAGCGAGCTTCGCTCGCCCAGGGGAGGCGCGCGGAGCGCTGCCTCAGGGGCTGGCTTAGCGTGGAGGTTCCAGCCCGGGATGCGGTGCAGTACCGTAAACGGGTCAGTCGAAAATATTGCACTTGCTGGAGGCAAGCGCAGACGGAAGAGGAACGAGGCCCGTGAACGGCTCGCGCACCGAACAAGCCCAGGCGCCCGCCCCGGAAGCCGCGCTCGTCCACCCGGAGACCGCGGGCGCCCCGGCCGGCCGGTGGGGCGCCCTGGGCCCGGTCGGCCTGGTCCTGGCGGGCTGTGTGTCGGTGCAGTTCGGCGGCGCGGTCGCGGTGAGCCTGATGCCGCGCGCGGGCGCCGTCGGCGTGGTCACCCTGCGGCTCGTGGTGGCCGCGGTGGTCCTGCTGGTCGTGTGCCGCCCCCGGCTGCGCGGCCACTCGCGGGCCGACTGGGGCACGGTCGTCGCGTTCGGCATCGCCATGGGCGGCATGAACCTGCTCTTCTACCAGGCCGCGGCCCGCATCCCGCTCGGCCTCGCGGTCACCTTCGAGGTGCTGGGCCCGCTGGCGCTGTCGGTCATCGCCTCGCGCCGCGCGATCAACCTCCTGTGGGCGGGCTGCGCGCTCGTCGGCGTCTTCCTGCTGGGCGGCGCGGGCGACGGCCTCGGCGGTCTCGACCCGGTCGGTGTCGCCTTCGCCGTCGCGGCGGGCGGCGCCTGGGCCACGTACATCGTCTTCAGCGCCCGTACGGGCCGCCGCTTCCCGCAGGCCGACGGGCTCGCCCTCGCCATGACGGTGGCGGCCGTGCTCTGCCTGCCGCTCGGCCTCGCGACGGCGGGCCCGAAGCTCTTCGACCCGACGACGATCGCGCTCGGCTCGGCCGTCGCCCTCATGTCCTCGGTGCTGCCCTACACCCTGGAACTGATCGCCCTGCGCCGCCTGCCCGCGTCCACGTTCGCCGTGATGATGAGCCTGGAACCGGCCATCGCGGCTCTCGCCGGTTTCCTCGTCCTGAGCCAGGCCCTGTCCTGGGTGCAGGCCGCGGCGATCGCCTGCGTCATCGTGGCGAGCATGGGGGCGGTGCGCACCCAGGTGGGCCGCAGGAAGAAGCGCTGAGCCTGGCCCTCGCGGCCGGCGGCGTGCTCGTCGTGCGCCACGACGCCTCGTGCACCGTGCTCGCCGACCCCGAGGGCAACCGGGTGTGCGTGTGCACGGCGGAGGGGCGGGAGTAGCGGCCGGCCGCCCGGCGGCCCGCATCGCCGGGCGGAACCGGGTCCACTTTTCATGCAAGCACGCTTGATTGTTTCCCGGGGCGCTGCCATGCTCCAGGCACGCCGCCGCACATCGCCCTGCCCCGAGGGGAGCGCACGTGTCCGATCAGCCGTCACCGCCGTCCGTCTTCGACGACCTGCGCGACGAGAGCACGGAACTCGACCGTCTGGTCGCCGGGTTGGGCCCGGACGGCTGGCGGGCCGCGACGCCCGCGCCGCGCTGGACCGTCGCCCACCAGATCGCCCATCTCGCCTGGACCGACCGCGCGGCGCTGCTCGCCATGACCGACCCGGACGCGTTCGCCGGGGAGGTCGAGAAGGCGCTCGCCGCACCGGAGTCCTTCGTCGACGACGGGGCCGACGAGGGTGCCGCCGGGCCGCCGGACGACCTCCTCGCCCGCTGGCGCGCCGGACGCACCCGGGTGGACGAGGTGCTGCGGGCCGTCGCCGCCGAGAAGCGGAAGTTCCCCTGGTACGGGCCGCCCATGTCGGCCGCGTCCATGGCGACCGGGCGGCTCATGGAGACCTGGGCCCACGGCCAGGACGTCGCCGACGCGCTCGGCGTCGTACGGGAGCCCACCGACCGGCTGCGGCACATCGCCCGGATCGGCGTACGCGCCCGGGACTTCGCCTTCGGGGTGCGCGGGACGGACGTACCGAAGGAGGAGTTCCGCGTCGAACTCCTGCTGCCCAGCGGCACGTTGTGGACGCTCGGCCCCGAGGACGCCGCCCAGCGCGTCACCGGTACCGCGCTCGACTTCTGCCTCCTCGTCACCCAGCGCGCCCACCGTGACGACGTCGACGTCCGCGCCGAGGGCCCCGACGCCGACCGCTGGCTCGGCATCGCGCAGGCCTTCGCCGGGCCGCCGGGACAGGGCCGCGCACCGAAGGGGGCCCGCGCGTGAGTGCGATACGCCCGCTGCGCATCGGCAACGCCTCCGGCTTCTACGGCGACCGGTTCGACGCGATGCGCGAGATGCTGGACGGCGGCCCGCTCGACGTCCTCACCGGCGACTATCTCGCCGAACTGACCATGCTCATCCTCGGCCGCGATCGCCTGAAGGACCCCGGGCGCGGCTACGCCCGCACCTTCCTGCGGCAGTTGGAGGAGTGCCTGGGGGCCGCCGTCGAGCGCGGGGTGAAGATCGTCGCCAACGCCGGAGGGCTCAACCCGGCCGGACTCGCCGAAGCCGTAAGGGAGTTGGCCGACCGGCTCGGCATCCCCGTCGCCGTCGCCCACGTCGAGGGCGACGACCTGCTGTCCACCGGCCGCTTCCCGGGCGCCCTGACCGCCAACGCCTACCTCGGCGGAGCCGGCATCACCGCCTGCCTGGAGGCGGGCGCCGACATCGTCGTCACCGGCCGCGTCACCGACGCCGCCCTGGTCAGCGGGCCCGCCGCCTGGCACTTCGGGTGGACGCCGCAGGACCACGACCGGCTCGCCGGGGCCGTCGTCGCCGGGCACGTCCTGGAATGCGGAACCCAGGCCACCGGCGGCAACTACGCCCACTTCGCCGCGCACGGCCCCGGCACGCTGCTGCGGCCCGGCTTCCCGCTCGCCGAGATCCACGAGGACGGCTCGGCCGTCATCACCAAGCACCCCGGCAGCGGCGGCCTCGTCGACCCCGGCACCGTCACCGCCCAGCTCCTGTACGAGACCGGTGGCGCCCGGTACGCCGGGCCCGACGTCACCGTACGGCTGGACAGCGTCCGCCTCGACGCCGACGGGCCCGACCGCGTCCGCGTGCACGGCGTGCGCGGCGAGGCACCACCGCCCACCCTGAAGGTGGGGCTCAACCGGCTCGGCGGGTTCCGCAACGAGGTCGTCTTCGTGCTGACCGGGCTCGACATCGAGGAGAAGGCCGCGCTGGTGCGGGCGCAGATGGCGGACGCCTTCGCCCGCGCCAAGTCCTCCCCCGAGCACGTGCGCTGGGAGCTGGCCCGCACCGACCGGCCCGACGCCGCCACCGAGGAGACCGCGAGCGCCCTGCTGCGGCTCGTCGTCCGCGACCAGTCCCAGGAGGCCGTGGGCCGGGCGCTGAGCGGCGCCGCCGTCGAGCTGGCCCTCGGCTCCTACCCCGGGTTCCACGTCACCGCGCCGCCCGGCAAGGGCGCCCCGTACGGCGTCTTCGAGGCCGCGTACGTGCCCCGCGCCGACGTCCCGCACCTCGCCGTCCTGCCCGACGGCGAGCGGCGCCCCGTCCCCGTACCGGACGGGCCCACCCGCCCGCTCGCCCCCGTCCCCGAGCCCGCCCTGCCCGAACCGCTGCCGCCGGGCCCCACCCGCCGCGCGCCCCTCGGGCTCGTCGCCGGGGCCCGCAGCGGCGACAAGGGCGGCGACGCCAACATCGGCGTCTGGGCCGTCTCCGACGAGGGCTGGCGGTGGCTCGCGCACACCCTCACCGTCGAGCGGCTGCGCGAACTCCTCCCGGAGACGGCCGGGTTGACCGTCACCCGGCACGTCCTGCCCCACCTCCGCGCCCTGAACTTCACCGTCGAGCAGATCCTCGGCGAGGGCGTCGCCGCGCAGGCCCGCTTCGACCCGCAGGCCAAGGGCCTCGGCGAATGGCTGCGCTCCCGCCACCTCGACCTCCCGGAGGCACTCCTGTGACCGTCCTGGCCAGCGCCCTGGACATCCGGTCCGACGACTACGCCGCCCACCGGAGCGCGCTCCTCGGCAAGCTCACCGCCCTCGACGGCGAACACGCCAAGGCGCTGAACGGCGGCGGCGAGAAGTACGTGCAGCGGCACCGCAAGCGCGGCAAGCTCCTCGCCCGCGAGCGCATCGAGCTGCTGCTCGACCCCGACACCCCGTTCCTGGAGCTCTCCCCGCTGGCCGCCTGGGGCAGCGACTACGCCGTCGGTGCCTCCCTCGTCACCGGCATCGGCGTCGTCGAGGGCGTCGAGTGCCTGATCACCGCCAACGACCCGACCGTGCGCGGCGGTGCCAGCAATCCCTGGTCGCTGAAGAAGGCGCTGCGCGCCAACGAGATCGCCTTCGCCAACCGGCTGCCCTGCATCTCCCTCGTCGAGTCCGGCGGCGCCGACCTGCCCTCGCAGAAGGAGATCTTCATCCCGGGCGGCGGGATCTTCCGCGACATCACCCGGCTGTCGGCCGCCGGGATCCCCACCGTCGCCGTCGTCTTCGGCAACTCCACGGCCGGCGGCGCGTACATCCCCGGCATGTCCGACCACGTCATCATGGTCAAGGAGAAGGCGAAGGTCTTCCTCGGCGGGCCGCCGCTGGTGAAGATGGCCACCGGCGAGGAGAGCGACGACGAGTCGCTCGGCGGCGCCGAGATGCACGCCCGCACCTCCGGGCTCGCCGACTACTTCGCCCACGACGAGCAGGACGCGATCCGGCAGGCCCGCCGCGTCGTCGCCCGCCTCAACCACCGCAAGGCGTACGGGGATCCAGCGCTCGCGGAGCCGCCCAAGTACGACCCGGAGGAGCTGCTCGGGATCGTGCCCGAGGACCTGAAGGTGCCGTTCGACCCGCGCGAGGTCATCGCCCGGATCGTCGACGGCTCCGACTTCGACGAGTTCAAGCCGCTGTACGGGTCCTCGCTCGTCACCGGCTGGGCGTCCCTGCACGGCTATCCCGTCGGCATCCTCGCCAACGCGCAGGGCGTGCTGTTCAGCGAGGAGTCGCAGAAGGCCGCCCAGTTCATCCAGCTCGCCAACCAGCGCGACATCCCGCTGCTCTTCCTGCACAACACCACCGGCTACATGGTCGGCAAGGAGTACGAGCAGGGCGGCATCATCAAGCACGGCTCGATGATGATCAACGCCGTCAGCAACAGCCGCGTACCGCACCTGTCCGTCCTCATGGGCGCCTCGTACGGCGCCGGGCACTACGGGATGTGCGGGCGGGCCTACGACCCCCGCTTCCTGTTCGCCTGGCCCAGCGCCAAGTCCGCCGTCATGGGGCCGCAGCAGCTCGCCGGGGTGCTCTCGATCGTCGCCCGGCAGTCGTCCGCCGCCAAGGGGCTCCCGTACGACGAGGAGGCCGACGCCGGTCTGCGCGCCATGGTCGAGCAGCAGATCGAGACCGAGTCCCTGCCGATGTTCCTCTCCGGACGGCTCTACGACGACGGGGTCATCGACCCGCGCGACACCCGCACCGTCCTCGGCATCTGCCTGTCCGCGATCCACACCGCACCGTACGAGGGCGCCCGCGGCGGCTTCGGCGTCTTCAGGATGTGACCCCAGTGATCTCCTCTGTTCTTGTGGCCAACCGCGGCGAGATCGCCTGCCGCGTCTTCCGCACCTGCCGTGAGCTGGGCATCCGCACCGCCGCCGTGCACTCCGACCCGGACGCGGACGCCCTGCACGTGCGCGAGGCCGACCTCGCCGTACGGCTCCCGGGCGCCACCCCCGCCGAGACGTACCTGCGCGCCGACCTCGTCGTGAAGGCCGCCCTCGACGCGGGCGCCGACGCCGTGCACCCGGGCTACGGATTCCTCTCCGAGAACCCCGACTTCGCGCGCGCCGTCACCGACGCCGGGCTGACCTGGATCGGCCCGCCGCCCGGGGCGATCGAGGCGATGGCGTCGAAGACCCGCGCCAAGGAGCTGATGGGCATCGCCCCGCTCGGCGAGGTCACCGAGGCCGATCTGCCCGTCCTCGTGAAGGCCGCCGCGGGCGGTGGCGGGCGGGGCATGCGCGTCGTACGGGAACTGGCCGACCTGGACGACGAGTTGAAGGCCGCCCGCGCCGAGGCGTTGTCCGCGTTCGGGGACGACGAGGTCTTCGTCGAGCCCTATGTCGAGGGCGGACGCCATGTCGAGGTGCAGGTCCTCGCCGACACCCACGGCACCGTGTGGGTGCTCGGCACCCGCGACTGCTCGCTCCAGCGCCGCCACCAGAAGGTGATCGAGGAGGCCCCGGCGCCCGGCATCACCCCGGAACTCGAAGCCCGACTCCAGGAGTTGGCCGAGCGGGCGGTGCGCTCGGTCGCGTACGTCGGCGCCGGAACCGTCGAGTTCCTCGTGGCGGACGGCACCGCCCACTTCCTGGAGATGAACACCCGCCTCCAGGTCGAACACCCCGTCACCGAGGCCGTGTTCGGCCTCGACCTCGTCGCGCTGCAACTCCGGATCGCCGAGGGGGAGGCGCTGGAGCCGGCCCCCCCGGCGCCGCACGGCCACGCCGTCGAGGCCCGCCTGTACGCCGAGGACCCGGCCGCCGGATTCGCCCCGCAGACCGGCACCCTGCACCGGCTCGCCGTCCCCGGAAGCGTCCGCCTCGACACCGGATACACCGACGGCGACCCCATCGGCGTCCACTACGACGCCATGCTCGCCAAGGTCGTCGCCCACGCGCCGACCCGCGCCGCCGCCGTCCGCGCCCTCGCCGGAGCCCTGGAGCGGGCCGCCGTGCACGGCCCCGTCACCAACCGCGACCTGCTCGTGCGCTCGCTGCGCCACCCCGAGTTCACGGCCGCCCGCATGGACACCGGGTTCTACGAGCGCCACCTCGACGGCCTCACCGCCCCCGACGAGGACCCGTACGCCCCGCTCGCCGCCGCCCTGGCCGCCGCGGCCGCCGCACCCTCGCGCTTCGGCGGCTTCCGCAACGTGCCGTCGCGGCCGCACAGCAGGAGCTACCGCAGCGTGCCGCACGACACCGCCTACGAGGTGAGCTACCGGCACACCCGGCACGGACTCGAAGCCGTCGGCCTCACGAGCACCCGCAGCGGCACGGACCCGGACGAGGGGACCGTGCAGGTCACCCTCCACGACGTCGATCCGGACGTCCGCGTCCTGCACGCCGCACCCGACCGCGTCGTCCTCGGCATCGGCGGCGTGCGCAGGACGTACGACGTCGCCGCCCACGACGACGGGCGGGTGCACGTGAACGGCACCACGCTCGTCGCCGAACCCCGCTTCACCGACCCCACCGAGCAGCGCGCCCCCGGCTCCCTGCTCGCCCCCATGCCCGGCACCGTCGTCCGCGTCGCCGAAGGGCTCGGCGCGGGCGCGGCCGTCACCGCCGGACAGCCCCTGATCTGGCTGGAGGCCATGAAGATGGAGCACCGCATCACCGCTCCCGCCTCCGGAACGCTCACCGCCCTGCACGCCCTCGTCGGCCACCAGGTCGAGATGGGCGCCCTGCTCGCCGTCGTCCAGGAGGAACAGTCGTGACCGCTCCCGTCCTCGAAACCGAAGAGCACCGCGCCCTGCGCGCCGCCGTCGCCGCCCTCGGCAAGCGCTACGGCCGCGACTACATGACCCGGATCACCAGCGCCGGAGGCCACCCCGAGGAGCTGTGGGCCGAGGCCGCCAAGCTCGGCTACCTCGGCGTGAACCTCCCCGAGGAGTACGGCGGTGGAGGCGGCGGCATCGGCGAACTCTCCATAGTCCTGGAGGAGTTGGGCGCGGCCGGATCGCCGCTGCTGATGATGGTGGTGTCGCCCGCGATCTGCGGCACCGTCATCTCCCGCTTCGGCACCGAGGAGCAGAAGCGCGCCTGGCTGCCCGGACTCGCCGACGGCAGCCGCACCATGGCGTTCGGCATCACCGAGCCCGACGCCGGGTCCAACTCGCACCGGATCACCACCACGGCCCGCCGCGACGACGACGGCTCCTGGGTCCTCAACGGGCGCAAGGTGTTCATCTCCGGCGTCGACATCGCCGACGCCACCCTCATCGTGGGCCGCACCTCCGACGCCCGTACCGGAAACCTCAAGCCGTGCCTGTTCATCGTGCCGCGCGACGCGGAGGGCTTCGGGCGCCGCCAGATCGACATGGAGCTCCAGGCGCCCGAGAAGCAGTGGGAGCTGACCCTCGACGACGTCCGGCTGCCCGCCGACGCGCTCGTCGGCGACGAGGACGCGGGGCTGCTCCAGCTGTTCGCCGGGCTCAACCCCGAGCGCATCATGACGGCCGCCTTCGCGATCGGCATGGGCCGGTACGCGCTCGGCCGCGCCGTCGAATACGCCCGCGACCGCACGGTGTGGAAGTCCCCGATCGGCGCCCACCAGGCCATCGCCCACCCGCTCGCCCAGGTCCACATCGAGCTGGAACTGGCCCGCCTGATGATGCAGAAGGCGGCCACCCTGTACGACGCGGGCGACGACATCGGCGCCGGTGAGGCCGCCAACATGGCCAAGTACGCCGCCGCCGAGGCCTGCGTCCGCGCCGTCGACCAGTCCGTGCACACCCTCGGCGGCAACGGCCTGACCCGCGAGTTCGGCCTCGCCTCGCTCATCACCGGCTCGCGCGTGGCCCGTATCGCGCCGGTCAGCCGCGAGATGATCCTCAACTACGTGTCCCACCAGACCCTCGGACTCCCCAAGTCCTACTGAGTCCTGCTGGGTACTGCTGAGCACGACTGAGCACAACTGACCTTCAATGACGAGGAGTTGGCATGGTGTTCCGGAGTGAGTACGCGGATGTGGGCGTCGTCGACGAACCCATCCACGACGTCGTGCTCGGGGGTGCCGCGGCCCGCGGCGACGCCCCCGCCCTCGTCGACGGGGTGGCCGGCACGACCCTCACCTACGTGCAGGTCGACCAGTTCCACCGCAAGGTGGCGGCCGGGCTCGCGCAGGCCGGGGTGCGCAAGGGCGACGTCGTCGCGCTGCACAGCCCGAACACCATCGCCTACCCGGTCGCCTTCTACGGCGCCACCCGGGCCGGCGCCTCCGTGACGACCGTGCACCCGCTGGCCACCCCGGAGGAGTTCGCCCGGCAGCTCAAGGACAGCGCGGCGAGCTGGATCGTCACCGTCACCCCGCTCGCCGCCGCCGCCCGGCGGGCCGCCGAACTCGCGGGCGGCGTACGGGAGATCTTCGTCTGCGACCCGGCGGGGGACTCCGGGCACCGCTCGCTCCTCGACCTGCTCGGCACCGACGCCCCCGAACCCCGTATCGCCGTCGACCCGGCCGACGACGTCGCCGCGCTCCCGTACTCCTCGGGCACCACCGGCCGCCCCAAGGGCGTCATGCTCACCCACCGCAACATCGCCACCAACCTGGCCCAGCTCACCCCGATGATGCCGATGGGCCCCGGCGACCGCATCCTCGCGGTGCTCCCGTTCTTCCACATCTACGGCCTCACCGCGCTGATGAACGCCCCGCTGCGGCAGGGCGCCACCGTCGTCGTGCTGCCCCGCTTCGACCTCGACACCTTCCTCGCGGCGATCGAGGAACACCGCATCAACGGCCTCTACGTGGCCCCGCCCATCGTCCTCGCCCTCGCCAAGCACCCGGCCGTGGAGGGCTACGACCTGTCCTCGCTGCGCTACATCGTCAGCGCCGCCGCGCCGCTCGACGCCGACCTGGCACGGGCCTGCTCGCAGCGGCTCGGCCTGCCGCCGGTCGGCCAGGCCTACGGCATGACCGAACTGTCGCCCGGCACGCACGTCGTCCCGCTGGCCGCCATGGACACCGCCCCGCCCGGAACCGTCGGCAAGCTGATCCCCAACACCGAGATGCGGCTGGTCTCCCTCGACGACCCGGCCGTGGACGTCGCGACCGGCGAACCCGGCGAGGTCGTCGTCCGCGGACCGCAGGTCATGAAGGGCTACCTCGGCAGACCGCAGGCGACCGCCGAGATGATCGACGGTGACGGCTGGCTGCACACCGGCGACGTCGGCACGGTCGACGCCGACGGCTGGCTGTTCGTCGTCGACCGGGTCAAGGAACTCATCAAGTACAAGGGCTTCCAGGTGGCCCCCGCCGACCTGGAGGCCCTGCTCCTCACGCACGACGGCATCGCCGACGCCGCCGTCATCGGCGTCACCGACGACGACGGCAACGAGATCCCGAAGGCGTTCGTCGTCCGCTCCGACCCGGCGCTCACCGAGGACGACGTGCTCTCCTACGTCGCCGGACGCGTCGCCCCGTACAAGAAGGTCCGCCGGGTGGCGTTCATCGACGACGTGCCCCGGGCCGCGTCCGGCAAGATCCTGCGCCGTCAGCTCAGGGAAGGGTGAAGGGAACCCCACACCATGACAGCCACGCCCCTCGTCCGGCACGACCGCACCCGCGGCGTCACGACCCTCACCCTCGACTCGCCCGCCAACCGCAACGCCCTGTCGTCGGCCCTGGTCGGCGACCTCACCGGGCTGCTGCGGCGGGCCGGGAAGGACGGCGACACCCGCGCCGTCGTCCTCACCCACACCGGCACCACCTTCTGCGCGGGCGCCGACCTGCGCGACCCGCCGGACCCGGACGCGCTGGTCGGCCTGTTGCGGACCGTCGTGGCCCTGGACAAGCCGGTGGTGGCCCGGATCGACGGCCACGTACGGGCCGGCGGCCTCGGGCTGGTCGGCGCCTGCGACATCGCGGCGGCCTCCGCCCGCGCCTCCTTCGCCTTCACCGAGGTGCGCATCGGGGTCGCGCCCGCCGTCATCTCCATGCCGCTGCTGCCCCGCGTCGACCCGCGCGCGGTGGCCCGCTACTACCTGACGGGGGAGCGGTTCGACGCGGCGGAGGCGGCCCGCGTCGGGCTGGTCACGGTGGCCGCCGACACCGTGGACAGCGCGCTCGAACCGGTCCTCGACGGGCTGCGGCGGTCCGCGCCGGACGCCCTGGCCGAGACGAAGAAGCTGCTCACGGTTAAGGTCCTTCAAGCCCTCGACCGGGACGCGGAGGCGCTGACGGCGCTGTCGGCACGGCTGTTCGCCTCCGACCAGGCCCGGGAAGGGATGACAGCCTTCCTCGAACGACGGGACCCCGCATGGGTGTTGTGACCCCGCCCAAACAGGACCGCTCGCGCGCGACGCGCCGCAAGCTCCTGGAGTCCGCGGTGGCCTGCCTGGCCGAGCGCGGCTGGTCCGGCTCCACCGTGTCCGTCGTCGCCGAGCACGCCGGGGTGTCCCGGGGCGCCGCCCAGCACCACTTCCCGACCCGCGAGGACCTGTTCACGGCCGCCGTCGAGTACGTCGCCGAGGAGCGGTCCACCGCGCTGCGCGGGCTGAATCCGCAGGGGCGGGCCGAGGCCGTCGCGGCCCTGGTCGACCTCTACACCGGGCCACTGTTCCGGGCCGCGCTGCACCTGTGGGTCGCCGCGTCCAACGAGCCGCAGCTCGGGGGCCGGGTCGTGGACCTGGAGGCCCGGGTCGGCCGCGAGACCCACCGCATCGCGGTCGGACTCCTCGGCGCAGACGAGTCCGTCCCGGGGGTACGGGAGGTCGTCCAGGGCCTGCTCGACATGGCCCGGGGCCTCGGCCTGGCCAATCTCCTCACGGACGACGCCGCCCGCCGCCGGCGCGTCATCGCCGAGTGGACCGCCATCGTGGATCGCGCTCTGACCCCGTCCCGCTGACCGTTCCGGGAACGGCGGCCGCGTCCCGCTACCGCGTACTGGTGCCGAGCGGTCCGGGGACCGCCGTGCGGCGGCTCTCCGCCTGCTGGGCGGCGGTCAGCGCGGTGGGCTCCTCCCGCGTGGAGGGCACCCGGTGGATGAGGTCGGTGACGACGTAACTGTCGACGTACGCCTGGACCTCGACGATCTTGTCGTCGGCGAACCGGCAGGCCCACACGTAGAAGGGGTCGTAGGCGTTGTCGTCGTTGGCCGTGGCCACCCCTTCCATGATCACGATCGTCTGCTCCGCGGTTCCGTACATGGCCTTGAGGTCGAAGCTCAGTCCGCCGGACCGGGCGCGCACCTGCTCCAGGGTTCCGTCGAGGAAGTCCCGCTTGTTCCGGTAGGGGCCGGCCAGGGGGTGGCGGCCGACCATGGTCCATTGCACCTGGTCGGAGACGTGTTCGCCGAAGAACTTGTCGACGGTGGACAGATCGCCGAGCAGCTCGAAGATCTCGCGCCGATCCTCACAGGTGCCGTTGCGCTGCGTCATGAGACTCCTTGGCTCAGAGGGACGTGGCTGTTCAGCCTCCCCGCACCGGCCCGCCTTTTTCACGCGCGAACCGCACCGTGTGCGTGAACGTGTTGAACGGAGCGCTCCGTTCAACACGTTCACGCACGCACTGGTGTCAGTGGTCGCCGGGGCTGGTGGTGATGTGTCGCCATAGAGGTATGGAATACGGCAGTCCGGATCTGTACGACCGACACCGGAAGGTGATGGCGCACTGGCCCCCGCTCTTCTACTCCGCGCCGCTGGAGATCGTCGCCGGGGAGGGCCGCGAGCTCATGGCCGCCGACGGGCGCCGCTACCTGGACTTCTACGGTGGGGTGGCGGTCAATCTCCTCGGCTACGCGGATCCCGAGCTGGACAAAGCCGTCAGCGAGCAGATGGCCAGCGGAGTGGTGCACTGTTCGACCTTCTACCTGCACCGCAAGCAGGTGGAGCTCGCCGAGGCCGTCGCCGCCCGGTCCGGGATCCCCGACGCCGCGGTCTTCTTCACCACGTCGGGGTCCGAGGCGGTGGAGGCGGCGCTGCTCGCGGTGCGGGAGTTCCGCGGGGCCGAGCGCGTGCTGGCGGTGGAAGGCTCGTACCACGGAAGGACGTTGGGAGCGCTGGCCTGCACCGGCCAGCCCGCCTGGCAGGGGCGGGTGCGCAACCCGTTCCCGGTGACGTTCCTCGACGAGCGGCGGGATCTCTCCGCGGAGGTCGGTGACGACGTCGCCGCCCTGATCGCCGAGCCGGTGCAGGGAGTCGCCGGTGCGGTGCCGCTGGCGCGGGGCCGCCTGCGCGGCTATCAGGACGTCCTGGCCCCGGCCGGGGTGCCGCTGGTGGTGGACGAGGTGCAGACCGGGTGGGGACGCACGGGCCGCTGGTGGGGCTACGAGTGGCACGACGTGCGGCCGGACGTGATCGTTTTCGCCAAGGGGCTGGGGGGCGGCTTCACCATCGGCGGGGTGGTCGGCCGGCGGGAGATCCTGGACGCGCTGCCGATGCCGTCGATCTCGACGTTCGGCGGCGGCCCGCTGGCGGCGGCCGCGGGACTCCGCGTCGTACAGGCCGTCGAGGAGCGGGGCCTGGTGGCGCACGCGGGCCGGCTGGGGCGGCTCCTCGCGCACGAGCTGGGCCGCCGCCTGGGCGACCGCGCGCGGGTGCAGGGGCAGGGGCTGCTGCTCGGCATCGCCTTCCACGACGCGGCGGGCGAGCCCGACGCGGCCCTCGCGGCAGCGGTGCACGAGGAGTGCCGCCACCGTGGGCTGCTGGTGGGCCTGGGCGGAACGGCGGGGAACTGCCTGCGCCTGATGCCGCCGCTGACCTTGACCGAAGAGGAGGCACGCTGCGGCACGGAGTTGCTCGTCGCGGCGGTCGCCACCTGTTCATGACTGTTTTTCGCGACAGGTACTGGAGGAGATCGAATGAACAGCGAAGCACAGCACTCCGGATCTGCGGAGCGGTTCGCGCTCACCCCGGTTCAGCAGGCCTACCGGCTGGGCCAGGAGGAGGGGCCCCTGGGGGGCGTGGCCTGCCACATGTACTTCGAGTTCGACGGGACCCGGCTGGACACCGAGCGCCTGGCCGCCGCGGTGGAACAGGTGCAGCAGCACCACGCGCTGCTGCGGGCGCGCTTCGACGATCTCGACCAGGCCCGCGTCGGCGCCCGCGCACCGGCCGGACTGCGCCCGGAGAACCGGCCGTTGGAGCAGGTGCGGGAGGAAATGGCCGCCTCGCACCCGGTGATGGACGGCGGCGGCGGGCTGGACGTGCGGGTGAGCGAGCTGCCCGACGGCGGTTCACGGCTGCATGTCGGCCTGGCCCTGATCGCCGCGGACCCGCCCAGCATCCACACGGTCCTGCGGGACCTGGCGGCCGCCTATCGGCGTGAAACGCTCACGGATCCCGCGGAGTTCGACTTCTCCGCCTTCGCCGCGAGCCGGGCCGCCGCGTCCGGCGCACATGAGGCACCCGAACAGCTGCCGAACCCGCCGAAGCTGCCGTCGTCCGCCTCCGCCGACCACGTCGTCGGCGCTCGTTTCGTGCGCCACCCCGTCCCGCTCGACGCCCAGGTGATGGAACGCCTGGACCGCCGGGCCGCGCGGGAGGACGTCGCCGTGACGGACCTGCTGTTCGCCGCCTTCGCCCATACCGTGGACCGCTGGAGCGAGGTGGACGACTTCGTCCTGAACGTTCCCGACTTCACCCGCCCCGCAGGCGCCGAGGGCGTGGTCGGCGACTTCAGCACGCTGCGGGCCGTTCAGGTTCCGCTGTCCCGCGCCGACAGCCTGCGAGAAGTGGTGTCCCGGGCCGCGGCGGCCCTGCGCTCCGAGGCGCCGACCGTGCACGACCTGGTGTCCTGGGCGCGCGAGCGCGGGCAGGACCTGCGCACCCTGGGCGTCGTGTACACCCGGGTCGGCGCGCCGTGGGCGCCCGCGTCGTGCACGGAGACCTTCGGCCCGATGAGCTGGATGATCTCCCAGACGCCCCAGGTCCACCTGGACTGCCTGGTCGCTCCCGCGTACGAGGGCGGTCCCCCGGAGATGGCCTGGGACGTCGTCGAGGAGATGCTGCCCGCGCCCGTCGTGGAGGCGATGGCCGGTTACTGTGCCGCGACCCTCACGGCGCTGGCCGACGGCGACTGGGATCTGCCCGCGGACCTGCCCCTGCCCGACGACCAGCGCCGCGCACGCGCCGACGTGAACGCCACGGAAGCGGAGACCTCCGACCTCCTGCTGCACGAGGCCGTCCTGCGCCATGCCGCACACGAGGGCGACCGGCCCGCTCTGTTCAGCGACCGCGTCCGCTGGAACCGGACCCAGCTCGCCGATGCCGCCCTGCGCACCGCCTCGCTGCTCGTGGACCGCGGCCTGAGCGCCGGCGACCCCGTGGGGGTGTGCCTCAGTGACGGCGTGGACCAGGTCCAGGCCGTGCTCGGGGTCCTGGCGGCGGGCGGCTGTTACGTGCCGATCAGCCCCGAGCAGCCGACGGAGCGCCGTAAGAACGTCCTCAAGCGCGCCGGGGCACGGTTCGTCCTCTGCGACCGGGAACTGGCGGAGGAGAGCGAGGGCGAACGGTACGCGCAGGACGTCGCGCAGTCGTCTCCCGCGCCCGATGTCCCGGCGGACGCCCCGCTGTTCTACCTGCCGCTCGCTCTCGCCGACCGGGCCGCACCCCTGAGCGAGCCGGTGCGGGTCTCGCCGCGATGTCCCGCGTACATCATCTTCACCTCCGGTTCCACGGGCCAGCCCAAGGGCGTGGAGGTCTCCCACCGGTCGGCGATGAACAGCATCCTCGACCTCAACCGGCGCTGGGACGTCGGCGCCGCCGACAGGTGCCTGCCGATCTCCGCGCTCGACTTCGACCTGTCCGTGTACGAGATCTTCGGCCCGCTCGTGGCCGGCGGCTCCGTCGTCATCGCGGCCCCGGAGCAGCGCCGCGACCCCGCGCAGTGGATCCGGCTGATGAACGAACACCGGGTCACCGTCTGGGACTCGGTGCCCGTACTCCTCGACGTGCTGCTCACCCAGGCCGAGGAGAGCAGCGGGCCGGAGTCGCTGAGGCTCGTGATGACGGGCGGCGACTGGGTGCCCGTCGACCTGCCGGGACGCCTGCACGCGCTGCTCCCGCAGGCACGGTTCGTGGCGTGCGGCGGTGCCACGGAGGGCTCCATCTACTCCAACTTCTACGAGGTCGAGGCGGTCGACGAGGACCGGGCCTCCATCCCGTACGGCTATCCGCTCGCGAACCAGCGGTACCGCGTCGTGGACTCCGCCGGGCGGGACTGTCCGGACCTGGTACCCGGCGAACTCTGGATCGGCGGCGCGGGAGTCGCCACCGGGTACCGCAACGACGAGGAGCGCACCCGGGAACGGTTCGTGACCGTGCACGGCCACCGCTGGTACCGCACCGGCGACCTGGGGCGCTATTTGCCGGGCGCCGTCATGGAGTTCCTCGGGCGCATCGACCATCAGGTGAAGGTGAACGGCTACCGCATCGAACTGGGCGAGATCGAGTCGGTGCTGGGCCGGCACGACGCCGTGGCCCGCGCGGTCGCCCTGGTGGCCGGCGAGACGTCCGCCCGGCGCATCGTCACCTATCTCCAGCCGGAGAGCGGGAAGATCGACACGGACGCGGTGCGCCGGCACGCGACCCAGTGGCTGCCCGAATACGCGGTGCCCGAGGAGTACCTCCTGCTGCCCGACTTCCCCCTGAACCAGAACGGGAAGATCGACCGCAGGAAGCTCGCCTCCTGGACCACGCCCGACGTCGCGGCCGTCACCGAGGAGCCGGTCCGGGAGGGTACGGAGTCCGCCATCGCCGCCATCTGGTCCGACCTGCTGGGCCAGGAGGTCCGGGCCCGCAACGTCGACTTCGACCGCATGGGAGGCAACAGCCTGCTGTCCATGCGCCTGACCCAGCGCCTGTCGAAGATCGCCGACACGTCCTTCACGCTGCGGCAGGTGCAGAAGGCCACCACGATCGCCGACCTCGCCCATCTGGTCCGCACCACAGGTGCGCAGGCGAAGGAGCACACCTCGTGAGCATCACGCTGCCCGAACCGGCCCGTACGTGGCTGAGGCCCCTCGGCGACGCGGGCGACACCGCCCTGGTCTGTTTTCCCCACGCGGGAGGAAGCGCGAGCGTGTTCGGCTCCTGGAAGAGCCACCTGCCGGAACACCTGGCCCTGCTGGGCGTCCAGTACCCCGGTCGCGCGGACCGCGGCGACGAACCGATGTCCGGTCAACTCCAGTCCCTCGCACAGCAGATCGCCATGGCGCTGCAGTGGGCCCGCTTCCCCTATGTCCTGCTGGGACACAGCATGGGTGCCCTCCTCGCCTACGAGACGTGTCTGAGCCTCGCCGACCTCGGCCTCGGACACCCCGAGCAGCTCATCGTGTCCGCCAGCCCTCCGCCCGACCAGGCCCCGGCGCGCAGCCGGAGCGACGTCAGCGGCCGGGTCCTCAGCCTGCCCGGGCCCGACGAGGGGGACCAGGAAGCCCGTCAGCACTTCGCGCAGCTCGTGGAGACGGATCTCCGGCTCCTGCGGGACTACGAACCCACGGGCCGCCGGGTGCAGACCCCCCTCACCTGCCTGTACAACACCGACGACCCCGACATGAGCGCTCAGGACGCCGAAGAGTGGCGGGCGTTCACCACCGAGGACTTCCGCACCCAGGAGCTGCCCGGAGGGCACTTCTCGTGTGTCGAGGACCCGCAGGCCGTGGGGGAGATGCTGAGGCAGCTGCTGAGCCCTCGGGGCCAGGCGGCGCGCGGCGAGGCAAGACGGGCATAACGGCTATTATCCGGGGCATACGAAGAAAGAATTCGCATTACTGCTGATTGTTGGCCAAATCTTCCCGTTCGGTAATGCAGGTGCCGAATCCGGTCGACGCGATCGCACGGAGCCCCATGCCGAAGAACCCCAACACCGCGCTCGCGCCCCTGCTGCGCGAGGCGGGGATGTCGAACAGCGACCTCGCCCGCGCCGTCAACCAGCTCGGGTCACGGCAGAACTGCCGGTTCCGTTACGACCGCACGGCCGTGGCCCACTGGCTCGGCGGATCACGGCCGCGGCGGCCCGTTCCCGACCTCGTGGCGCAGATCCTGTCCATGAGCCTGGGAAGGATCGTTACACCCGCGGAGACCGGACTCCTCGCGGGAGACACCGCGCAGCGGCCCCCGCACCCCGCGTCCGCCGACCGGGCCCTGCGGGAGCTGGGCGCGGCGGAGAACGATCCACAACAGCGCGGAGCCCTTCTCCACCTTCCGTGGTCGGCCTCCTCGTGCACCGGCGGCTCCGCGCCGGGCGGTCCGGCGGGCACCGCCGAGGTGGGCGTGGGGCCACGCCCGCTGCGCGGCGTCGACCATGAGGTACTGAGTCTCTACGGCACGCAGTTCAACACCCTGTTCGAAGCCCGCGGCAGTGGCGCCGCCCGCACCGCGCTGCGCGCCTTCGTCACGGTGGACGCCGTCAGCTATCTCACCTCGCAGGCCTCCGCGGCCCAACGACAGTCCGTTCAGCTCTCCGTCGCCCGCCTCGCCCTTCTCCTCGCCTCCGCCACCTTCGACGCTCACCACCTCGGCCTCGCGCAGCGCTACCACCGGGCCGGTCTGGCCCTCGCCCGCGAGGCCGACGACGTCAACCTCCAGGCGATCATCCTGCGCACCATGTCCAACCAGGCGCGCACCATCGGGTTCCTCGCCGACGCCAGGGAACTGGCCGAGGCGGCCGCCCGCCTCCGGCGACAACTTCCCTCTGCCACGCGGGCGTTCCTCCTGTCCGGCAGCGCCGCCATCCACGCGGCCGAAGGAGACGAACGCCGCTCACTGGCCTGCCTGGACGAAGCCGATCACTTCGTCCAGGCGGCCACGGCCGCGGCGTCCGATCCGTACGCGGCCTACAGCCGGGCCGCCTTCGAGCATCAACGCGGCGAAGTCCTCGCCCTGCTCCGGCACCACGAGCCCGCCGTCGCGGCCTTCTCCGCGTCCCTGGAGCGGCGGCCGGACGAGCACCACCGCACGCGGGCCATCACCACCTGCCTGAAGGCGATGACACAACTCCGCATGGGGCATCTGGAGGCCGCCTGCACCAGCCTGCGCGAGACCCTGCACGAGCGGGCCCAGGTCGACTCCCCGCGGCTGGAACATCTGCTGCACACCCTGCACCAGGAAGTACGGCCCTACCGACGCCACCCCCAGGTCTCCGCCCTCCTCCAGCAGCACGGGCCTCACCCGCATACAGGCGCCTCCGCGCCGACGGCGTACCCGGTGCTTCCGTCGCAGTCCTCCGCGACGACCAGGCGGGATGCGCGCGCGGCCGCCCGCGTCTGCCCCGGCTCCGGCGCGACGACCTGACCGGTAAGGCCACGGGACTCGCTCGCGACCTGCATCTGCGCCAGCACGAAGGGATCCTGCACAGCTACCTCGTCACCTCGAAGGGGCCTCTGTGTCGAATCTCGTCCGCCGACACCGGAGCCACCAATCCCCGGTGGCCGATCGAGTGACCGTCGCGCCATCACCCGGCCGCGGCTCTCGTCGTGGCTGGTCGCGCAGTTCCCCGCGCCCCTGAGATGCGCACTTCGTGCGCCATCTCATCGGCCCCCGGAGGAGAGGCGCATGACCTCAGCTTCCGGTGGAGAGGCGCGCGAAGCGCTCCCTCAGGGGGAGGCTGCGCGGCAGCGCATGCCTCAGGGGCGCGGGGAACTGCGCGAGAAGCGGCCACCGGGCCGCGCGCGAAGAACTGCCCGACAGGGGCGCGGGGAACTGCGCGACCAGCCCCCGCGCACCCGCGGTCGCGAACCGTCCGCAATCTCCCGGGCTACTGGGCGATGTCGGCGTAACCCCGGATGTCCCGGGGCGAGCGCGACCCCGGCCCCACGTAGCGGGCCGAAGGACGGACCAGGCGCCCCGTGCGCTTCTGCTCAAGGATGTGCGCCGACCACCCAGCCGTCCGCGCACAGGTGAACATCGACGTGAACATGTGCGCCGGCACCTCGGCGAAGTCGAGCACGATGGCCGCCCAGAACTCCACGTTCGTAGCGAGCACACGGTCGGGCCGCCGCGCGTGCAGCTCGGCCAGCGCGGCCTTCTCCAGCGCCTCCGCGACCTCGAAGCGCGGGGCACCCAGCTCCCGGGCGGTCCGCCGCAGCACCCGCGCCCGCGGATCCTCGGCCCGGTACACCCGGTGCCCGAAGCCCATCAGCCGCTCACCCTTGTCCAGCGCCCGCTTCACGTACGCGTCGGCGTCCCCGCTCCGCTCGATCTCCTCGATCATCCCGAGCACCCGCGACGGAGCGCCCCCGTGCAGCGGCCCGGACATGGCCCCGACGGCACCCGACAGCGCCGCCGCCACATCGGCCCCGGTGGAGGCGATGACCCGGGCCGTGAACGTGGAGGCGTTCATGCCGTGCTCGGCGGCGGAGGTCCAGTACGCGTCGACGGCCGCGACGTGCTTCGGGTCCGGCTCCCCGCGCCAGCGGATCATGAACCGCTCCACGACCGACTGCGCCTTGTCGATCTCGCTCTGCGGCACCATCGCCACCCCCTGCCCGCGCGCGGACTGGGCGACGTACGACAGCGCCATGACGGCGGCCCGCGCCAGATCGTCGCGGGCCCGCCGCTCGTCGATGTCGAGCAGCGGCTTCAGGCCCCACACGGGCGCCAGCATCGCCAGCGCGGACTGCACGTCGACGCGGATGTCACCGGAGTGGACGGGGATGGGGAACGGCTCGGCGGGCGGCAGCCCGGGATCGAAGGCCCCGTCGACCAGCAGCCCCCACACGTTCCCGAACGACACATGGCCGACCAGATCCTCGATGTCGACGCCCCGGTACCGCAGGGCGCCGCCTTCCTTGTCCGGTTCGGCGATCTCCGTCTCGAACGCCACGACGCCTTCGAGGCCGGGTACGAAGGACGGGTCGAAGTCGGACATCAGGCGGCTCCTCTTGATGCGTGGACAGGTCTTCCCCGTGATGCCCCGTGGGGCGGGCTGCTCAACCGTTTCGGCACTTGGAAGATAGACCTCGGTGCCACAGTTGGCGAGAGTTCGCGGCACTCAGTGCCATGTCTCACTCCGGGTGCGGCGGCGTCCCGCCGTCCGGCAGGATGACGCCGTGAACGACACACCCGACCCGGCCGGCATGCGCGAGCAGTACCGCACCCACGAAGGCGGCCTGCACGAGTCCGATCTCGCCCCGCACCCCATGCGGCAGTTCACGCACTGGTTCAAGCAGGCGGCCGCCCCCGGCTCGCCGCTGGCCGAGCCGAACGCCATGGTGGTCTCCACCGCCGACGCCGAGGGCCGCCCCAGCTCGCGCACCGTGCTCCTGAAGTCCTACGACGACGAGGGCTTCGTCTTCTACACCAACTACGGCTCCCGCAAGGCGCGCGAACTCGCCGTCAACGCCCACGTCGCGCTGCTCTTCCCCTGGCATCCGATGAGCCGGCAGGTCCTGGTGACGGGGGTGGCGGAGCGGACGTCGCGGGAGGAGACCGAGGCGTACTTCCACTCCCGGCCGCACGGGTCGCAGCTCGGGGCGTGGGCCAGTGAGCAGTCCGCCGTGCTGGCCTCCCGGGCCGAACTGGACGCCGGGTACGCGGCGCTGGTCCGGCGCTATCCTCCCGGCACCGCGGTGCCGGTGCCGGATCACTGGGGCGGGTTCCGGGTGCGTCCCGAGGCGGTCGAGTTCTGGCAGGGGCGTGAGAACCGTCTGCACGACCGCCTCCGCTATGTCCTGGCCGGACCGGCCTGGCGGGTGGAACGCCTGAGCCCGTGACGGGTTTCGTCTTTCGTCTGCGGCCCGGTGGGGGCTGGTCGCGCAGTTCCCCGCGCCCCTGAGAGGCCTGCGGCCTTCAGGGGAAGCTGCGCGCAGCGCATGCTTCAGGGGCGCGGGGAACTGCGCGAGAAGCGGCCACCGGGCGGCACCCGGCGACACACGCCCTAAAGCCCCGCCAGCACCCCGTCCAGAAACGGCTCGACGGCGGCGCGCCACGCCTCGGGCTGGTCGTAGTGCACGAGATGCCCGGCATCAGCCACTTCGGCGTACTCCCCCCTGGGAAGGACCCGCACCATTTCCTGGGCCTCCGCCCGCCCCAACTGCCCGTCCAGCCCCCGCACCACCAGCGCCGGACACCGCACGGCCGCCAGCTCCTCCCAGTGCGCGTCGAACACCCACGTCGAGCGCGCGGTCAGCATCTGCCGGCGCGAGAAGACGGGACGCCACCCGTCGTCGGACTCGGTCATCACCTCGGCGTAGAACTCCCCGCGCGCCGGATTCGGCCGCTCCACCCAGGGATCGTCCTCCCCGAACCACTTCCGCACGTCCGCGAGCGTCGCGAACGGCAGCGGCCACGTCTTGAACCAGTCCTCCCACTCCCGCTGGGAGGCGCCGCCCAGTGCGGACGCCCGCATGTCGCAGATCACCAGCCCCCGGACGAGATCGGGGCGCCGCGCGGCCAGCTGCCAGGCCGTGAGCGCCCCCATCGAGTGCCCGATCAGCACCGCGGGCTCAAGCCCGAGCTGCACCAGCGCCGCCTCCGCGTCCAGCACGTACGCCTCGCGGTCGAAAGGGCCCTGCGTCGGCTTGGCGCTCTTTCCGTGCCCGCGCTGGTCGAGGGCGACCGCCCGATGGCGCTCGGCCAGCCAGCGCGCCGTACCGGCCCAATGGGACGCCCGGCCCATCAGACCGTGCAGTAAGAGCACTCCCGGACCGCGGCCGGCCTCGGCCGCCTTGGGAGGGTCGGCGTACTCCCAGGCCGCCAGACGGACCCCGCCCGCTCCGGTCACGTCGATGCGCCGTGCCATAGGCCCTGGCACCCCCTTGTGGTCGCGCCTGCAGTCGCGTACCCGCGCACGCTATCGAACCTTTTTTCGAAAGCGTGATGCTCCCCGACAACACCCCTCGTTCGAGTGACAACGCTCAAGGAATGACCGGCGCCACCGAGGGGATCTCTTCCTCGGGAGGCGGACCGCTCGGGGAAAACGGTCCGTGGGGAATGACCCTGGGAGCTCGGGGCTCCGGGTCAGCACAGGGGAGGACAGGCCCCGGCGCCGCAAGGCGCCGGGGCCCTCTGCGTGACGGGCAGGAACATCCGCCGGGCCGGGCCGCTCCCGCTTCCCGCGAGCCCGTCGTGCCCCGAACGGCCGGTCCATCCCAGGCCCCCTCCGGTCATATGCCTCACGCGACAGCCTTGCACGCAGAGCGTCGGAGCGCTGCGATTCCGCACAGTGAATCTTGCTTTCTGCACAAACGCGCAGCATGCGCGAATATCAGTCAACTCCCGGCCGTACCAAGGATGTTGACGTCAGGCACCGGAACGTCACCGCGCGGGTTCCCCCAGCCCCACGCGGCCCACCGGGCATACCGCGGCACACGCTCCCGCACGCGCCCGCCGCCGCCCTGGGATCAGCCGGTCAGCGCTTGGCCACGAAGACGTGCGAGGCGACCTCCGCCTCCAGCTCCGCCGCCTCACCGCTGCTGCCCACGAGCACCCCGCCCGGCGACTGCGTCACGCTGACCACCGAACCGGGCTGGACGCCCGCCCGGCGCAACGTGTACATCAGCTGCGCGTCCGTCTGGATCGGCTCGCCGATGCGGCGCACGACGACGGTCATGCCGTCCCCGCTCGCGTCCAGATCGGCGAGCGAGACCATGCCCTCGTCCAGGAACGGATCCGCGCCGTCCTTCTCGCCCAGCTCCTCCAGGCCCGGAATCGGGTTCCCGTACGGCGACTCGGTCGGGTGGCGCAGCAGCTCCAGAACGCGCCGCTCCACCGCCTCGCTCATCACGTGCTCCCAGCGGCAGGCCTCCGCGTGCACCTGCTCCCACTCCAGGCCGATCACGTCGACCAGCAGACACTCGGCGAGCCGGTGCTTGCGCATGACGCGGGTCGCCAGCCGGCGGCCCTCGTCGGTCAGCTCCAGGTGGCGGTCGGCGGCGACGGCGACCAGGCCGTCCCGCTCCATCCGGGCCACGGTCTGGCTGACCGTCGGGCCGCTCTGGTCGAGCCGCTCCGCGATCCGGGCGCGCATGGGGACCACACCTTCCTCCTCCAGCTCGAGGATGGTGCGGAGGTACATCTCCGTGGTGTCGATCAGTCCGGACATACGTGCCCCTCGTATAGCTGTGTAGCTACGCGGCAGCCCCGCTGGCTGGCCGCACAGCGCGTGCGCTGGCCCTGACGTCAATTCTGACGCATACCGCTGACAACCGTGCCGCGCCAGGGGAAGCCCGGGGAAACCAGGGGTCCGGCGCGCTCCGGGGGTGTATTGACAGAGCACTGGTCCAGACCGCACGGTGATCCGCGACACAGAGCGGGACCGTCAGACCCAAGGGGCTACGCCGATGAGCGACAGCAGCACACTGGCCGCGCAGTACCTCGACGCCTCGATCGCCCTCCTGGAGCGGGTCAGGGACGAGGAGGCGGCGAACATCGAAGCGGCCGGCACCCTGCTGGCCGACACCGTCACCGCGGGCGGCCGCCTCTTCGCGTTCGGCGCGGGGCACTCCTCGCTCGCCGCGCAGGACGTCGTCTACCGCGCCGGAAGCCTCGCCCTGATGAACCTGCTCGCCGTGCCCGGCGCGGTCGGCGTCGACGTCATGCCGGCGACCCTCGGCTCCGCCCTGGAGCGGGTGGACGGCCTGGCCTCCGCCGTCCTGGACGCCAGCCCCGCGACGTCCGGCGACGCCCTGGTGATCATCTCCCTCTCGGGCCGCAACGCGCTTCCGGTCGAGATGGCCACGCACGCCCGCGCCCTCGGTCTGAAGGTCATCGGCGTCACGTCCCTGTCCTACGCGACCGGGCCCGACGCGCCCACGTCCCGGCACTCCTCCGGCACGTTTCTGCGCGACCACTGCGATGTGGTCCTGGACTCGAAGATCGCCGTGGGGGACGCGGAGCTCACCCACGAGGGCGTGGACGCGCCCTTCGCCTCGGCCTCCACCATCACCACCAGTGCGCTGATGCAGTCCACCCTGGCCACCTGCGCCGCCGTCCTCGCCGACCGGGGGGTTCAGCCTCCGCTGCTGCGGTCGGGGAATGTGGACGGGGGCCACGCCTGGAACGCCAAGGTCTTCGACGACTACCGGGACCGCATCTTCTACCAGCACTAGACCGCACCCCGGGCTGCCTTCGTCCGCGGCCCGGTGGCCTCTTCTCGCGCAGTTCCCCGCGCCCCTGAGATGCGCACTGCGTGCGCCATCTCATCAGAGGCGCGCCACCCGCCCTCCACCAGTGGTGCGCCACTCGCCCTTCCTCAGAGGCGCGCGAAGCGCAGCCTCAAGGGGAGGCTGCGCGGCAGCGCATGCCTCAGGGGCGCGGGGAACTGCGCGAGAAGCGGCCACCGGCCGGCAGCCGAGCGACTGCCCGGCCAGGTCAGCCCGTCAGATCCACCGCGCCGGCGATCAGCGCGGCCACGCTCTCGGCGTACATGGCGTCACCCCGCTCGAACCGAACCCGGCTGCCACCCCGCAGAAACGTCACGACACCCAGCGTCCGCCCCCGACTGCGCAGCACCGCGCACAAGGCGTACCGGCTCCCCTCGGGCCACTGCCGGGCCGCGGCCCAGGCCACCTCGTCGTCGGTGCTCGCGGCAGCGGCCCGTACCGAACCGGCCCGCTCCACGCACTGCACCGCCGGATGCCCCTCCCCGTACCGCACCGGCAGCGCCCCGCGCGTCACCAGCAGCCCCGGACCGGGCGCCCCCGACGGCGTCGCCGCGGCCCGCACCAGCCGCACCGGATCCTCGCTCACCAGCAGATCGACCACGGCATGGTCGGCGAACCCGGCCAGCGCGAAGTCCAGGTGAACCGTCGCCGCCTCGGCCGGATCCTCGCACTCGGCGGCGGCCCGCGCCGCCCGGTGCAGCTGGTGCGCCCGGAACCGCAGCTGCGCGGCCTCCTGCTCGGTGTGCTTGGCCTCGGTCACGTCCTGGAACAGCCAGCCGACCCCGAGCGGCACCGGCTCCTCCGCGAGCGGCGAGGCGAGCCGCACGAACCCGCTCCGCCAGCACCGCCGCTCCTGCTTCCCGTGCTGGTCGTGCCTGTCGTGCCTGTCGTGCTTGTCGTGCTTGTCGGAGGGGGCCCGTACCGTCACCCACACCTCCATCGGCGACGGCGGCGCCCCCTCCGACAGCACGTGCGCGAGCGCGCCCTCCAGCTCCTCCACACCCTGCGAGATCAGCTCGCCCAGGGGCCGCCCGAGCACGGCGGTGCGCCCGGAGCCGAGCGCCCGCGCCGCGTGCGCGTTGACCACGGCGGGCCGCAGGTCGGCGTCGACGAGCACCACGCCCCACGCGGCGTCCTCGAACAGCGCCTCGCTCAGGGCGATGGACCGCTCCAGATCGATCTGCGCGTGCACCTCGCTGAAGGCGCAGTACACGCCCGCGGGCTTCCCGTCGGACCCGCGCACGGCGGCGGACTGGGTCCGTACGAGAACCCGGCCGCCTTCCTTGGTGACGAGGGCGAACTCGTGGACCTGCCGCCCCGACGCGTGCATGGCGGCCAGCAGCCGCTCCTGGACCTCCTCGGCGTCGGCGGCCCGCACGGCCCAGCCCGCGAACCCCTGCCGCCCGACGGCCTCCGCCGCCGACCAGCCGAGTATCCGCTCGGCCTCGCGGTTCCAGTGGGTCACCACTCCGTCGGCGTCGAACGCGCACAGGGCGGCGTCCATCCCGTCGAGCAGCGCGGCCAGCAGATCGGCCCCGTCGGGCTCGTCGGGTCCCAGTTCGTCGGTGGTTCCACTACGCCGTGAAGCACTCACCTGGCACCACCCCCCGCAGGCTGTGTCGGCGTCCTGCTCGGATCATTCAACTCGAACGTGACGCATCCCACATGGAGTTCTGTCAACTTCGGAGAAATCGAGCGGCAGGTGGAATCAGGTGAACTCACGGGTCCAGCATGCAGTCCATGACCGAACCCGGCGCAACCCCCGGTGGCTCGACCGCGGCCCGAAAAACCGGTTGAGCGGCATCGGGCGGCTCCCTAGGCTGTGTCGTACAGACTGAAAGGAGGTGGTTCGGAGCATGTATGCACACCGGACGTCTGAGGTGACTGCGGGCTAGAGCCCGACGTCGCATCACGTATTCGGCGCCGGACCAGCCGGCCCAATTCCAAGCAGTCACCCGACCCGTGAGCTGCCGGTACGTCCGGCCGGCTTCCACCCGTTCCGACGGGGGAACCACGGCTCGCGGGTCGCCTGCGTCCAGGGCCGGTGCCGGTCAGCCCTTGCTGACCGCCGCCAGGATCTCCGGCAGCCGGTCCGCCGTGCGCGGGGCCGCGAGGCGCAGCCCCAGGACGGTGAGCGCGGCTCCGTACGCCGCGCCGACCGGCAGCAGCGTCCAGGCCCAGGAGTCCGCGCCCGTCGCGTGCAGCGCGATCGTGAGCGCGATGACGGGCGCGCACAGCAGGGCCGCCGCGACCATGCCGCCGAAGATCGCTATCCAGGCCAGTCCCGCCTGGCCGGGCGCCACGTTCTTGTAGCCCTCCTGCGGGATCGAGTACGGGAACCGCGCCGACGTCCAGGCGCCCGTGGCGAGCATCGCGCCGAGCAGCGCGAAGGACAGCCCGAGCGCCTCCGGCAGGGCGTGCCAGGCGCCGAGCAGCGCCGTGGTGACCACCGTGACCAGAGCCGAGTACGGGAGTGTGATCAGCAGCAGCGCCAGCGTGCGGGCGCGCAGTTCCGCGTAGGCGTCCCGGGCCGAGGAGATGGTCATCGCCACCATCCAGAACGCCGAGGTGTCCTGGCCGAACTGGTTGTACATCTGGATGCCGAGCATCCCGGCGGCGAAGCACGCGAAGTAGACCGAGCCGGTGCCCTGGAGCGCGTTGAAGACCGGCACGATCAGGCCGATGGCGAGCGAGGTGACCCAGGCCGCCTTGGTCTTCGGATCGCGCCAGACGTAGCGCAGGCTGCGCTCCATGACGGCGCCGGTGCGACCGCCCGGAAGCACGCGCGGGCCGGTGCGGCGGGTGCGGCGAGTGGGTTCGGCGGCCTGGAGGGTGGAGCCGTCGGGCGCGGTCATCAGCCGGTCCAGGGCCCGCCGCCAGAGCAGCAGCAGCCCGGCGAGCGCGGCGCCGCAGAGCGCGAGTTGGGCGACAGCCGTGCCGTACGCGCCCCCGCCCGCCGAGTCCACCGCGCCGATCGCCGACGCGGGCGGCACCCAGCGCAGCACCTGCCCGGTGGGGTCGAGCGCGTCGATGCCGCCCGCCGAACCCAGCTTGCGCACCCCGAAGTTGACGAGCTGGGCGCCGACCGCGATGACGAGACCGCTGAGCACGGCGAGATCGCGGCCCTTGCGGCTGGTGAGCAGCCTGATGTTGGCGGCGGCCACCGTGCGGGCCAGCGCGACGCAGGTGAGCAGGGCGAGGGGGACGGCGACGACGGCGGCCACCGCGCCGGCCGCCCCGCGCGCGGCCGCGTACCCGGCGCCGCCGAGCGCGCAGAGCGTGAACAGCGGCCCGATGCCGACGAGCGAGGAGACGAGGAGCCCGCGCACCAGCGGATCGGTGCGCAGCGGCAGCATCACCAGCTTCGTCGGGTCCAGGGTCTCGTCGCCGCTGGGGAAGAACAGCGGGAACACGGCCCAGCCGAGGGCGAGCAGCAGGGCGAGCAGGACGCCGACGGTGGCGGCGTGCGCGTTTCCGTGCAGCAGGATCAGGCCGAGCAGGAGCAGCGCGGTGAGCAGCAGCACGAGCGCGGCCGAGACGAGATAGGCGGCGAGGCGCCCGCCGGACTGCCGCAGTCCGTTGCGCAGCAGGGCGAGCTTGAGCCGGACCAGGGTCCCGGTGAGGGGCGCGGCGCCGGTCATGCCGGGGTCCCGGGCTGGTTGCCGAGCCAGTCGAGCGTGCCGCCGTCGGCGCGGCCCTGCGCCCCGACCAGCTCCAGGAACGCCTCCTGGAGGGATCCGGCCGATCCCCGTACGTCGGCCAGCGGGCCCTGGGCCCGGATCTGTCCGGCCGCCATCACCGCGACCCAGTCGCACAGCGACTCCACCAGCTCCATGACGTGCGAGGAGAACACGACGGTGGCGCCGGACCGGGTGAACCGTTCGAGGACACCGCGGATGGTCTGCGCCGAGACGGGGTCCACGCCCTCGAACGGCTCGTCGAGGAAGAGGACTTCGGGGTTGTGGAGGAGCGCCGCCGCGAGACCGATCTTCTTGCGCATCCCGGTGGAGTAGTCGACGACCAGTTTGTGCTGGGCTGAGGCGAGGTCGAGGACGTCGAGCAGCTGCCCGGCCCGTTTGTCGACCTCGGCGCCGGGCAGGCCGCGCAGGCGCCCGGTGTAGCCGAGGAGTTCGCGCCCGGAGAGCCGCTCGAAGAGGCGCAGGCCCTCCGGGAGGACGCCGATCCGGGCCTTCACCGCCGCGGGATCGGCCCAGACGTCGTGGCCCGCGACCTGGACGGTGCCCCGGTCGGGGCGGAGCAGTCCGGTGACCATGGACAGGGTCGTGGTCTTGCCCGCGCCGTTCGGTCCGACCAGGCCGATGAACCGGCCCGCGGGAAGCGCGAGTTCGATCCCGGCGACCGCGGTCTGCCGTCCGAAGGACTTCCAGAGGTCATGTACGCGTACGGCCGCCGCTGGCTCGGTCATGGGTGAACCCTATGCGTGCCGGGCCCCGGCCCCCAGCGGGCGCCGCGCCGCTACCTGCGCCCGCCTTCGCGCCCGCACGCGTACGCCAGTGGCGAGATCAGCTCCTCGGCGTCCGGCAGCCAGCGGTTGGCCGCGGTCGGCCGGCACGCCCACTGCACGGCGCCCTGGCTGCCGAAGCGGGTCGGGGGAGCGGCGACGAAGGCGCCCTCGCCGAGCGCGACCAGGTCGAGCGAGGCGGGCGGCCAGCCCAGCTTCCGTACGAGGTCGGGGACCTTCAGGGTGGCGCCGGGCAGGACGAAGAACTGCATGCGGCGGTCGGGGGTGCAGGTGACCGGGCCGAGGGTCAGTTCCATGCGCTCCATGCGGGCCAGGGCGAGGAACCCGGCGGTCTCGGGAACGTCGATCGCGTCGAACGTACGGCCCGTGGGGAGCAGGATCGAGGCCTTCGGCTGCTTCGACCACACGCGGCGGGCGACGGTGGCGCTGCCGGTCGCCTGGGTCGCCCAGTCGTCACGCGCAGGGTGCGCGCCGGGGCGCGCACACTGGAGGTCCTCGCACGAGCAGCGCTGGACGCCGTCGTCGAACTCCAGCCAGGTTCCGGGGAACACGTCCCAGTGCCGCTCCTCCGCATAGCGTACGGCGGTGTCCAGCAGGGATTCGCCGCGCTGGTTGGGGATCTGGCCGGACGCCGTGACAGGGCTGCCGGGGCTGACGGGTGAGGTGACGTCCGAGGTGCCTGCGATGGTCTCTTCCACGTCGTTCTCAACTCCCGCCCTTCCCTCGGGTTACGGGCGCACGTAAGGAGGAGGAGGGAGCATCGTTCCCGCATGTGGGGCGCATGGGTGCATGGGTGGGGGCGCGCATGGGCAACGGCAGCGGGGGCCGGGTAGCCACGGACCAGAAAGCGAGGGGCGAGGGGGAGAACGCCTGAGAGGCTTATGCATTTAGTACCCGTTTGTGATGCATCTTCCGTTTGTCCGCCGGGCATTGATCCACCGATGCCAGTGACGATCTGACGACCTAGTGACCAGGATCCTGGGGACAGCAGGGGGTACGCCATGGCCGCACGGCCACTCGTAGCGCGACAGCCCAACGAACGGCTGCAGGCACTCATCCAGGAGGCGGGCTGCTCGAACGCCGGCCTTGCCCGCCGGGTCAACATGTGCGGAGCGGAGCACGGCCTCGACCTGCGCTACGACAAGACGTCCGTGGCCCGCTGGCTGCGCGGGCAGCAGCCGCGCGGCCGGGCGCCGGGGATCATCGCGGAGGCGCTCGGCCGCAAGCTCGGCCGGACCGTCACGATCGACGAGATCGGGATGGCCAACGGCAAGAACCTCGCGTCCGGCGTCGGACTCCAGTTCTCGCCGACCGTGCTCGGCGCCATCGAGCAGGTCTGCGAGCTGTGGCGCAGCGACGTGGGCCGCCGCGACTTCCTCTCGGGTTCGTCCGTCGCCTCCTCGGCGCTGGTCGAGCCGAGCCGGGACTGGCTGATCTCGGTGCCGGACTCGCAGGTGGCCAGGACGGCCGGGCCGCGCGTGGGCCCGTCCGACGTGGCGGCGGTCAAGGCGATGACGCAGGCGCTGACCGACCTCGACCACCAGTACGGCAGCGGACATGTCCGGCCCGTGGTGGTGCACTACCTGAACAGCGTGGTCAGCGGGCTGCTCGCGGGCTCCTACCGGGAGGCCGTGGGGCGCGAACTGTTCGCCGCCGTCGCGCGGTTGACGGAGCTGGCCGGGTACATGGCCGTCGACACCGGCCAGCCGGGCCTCGCCCAGCGCTACTACATCCAGGCGCTCAGGCTGGCCCAGGCGGCGGGGGACCGCGGTTACGGCGGATACGTACTGGCCGCGTCCATGAGCCACTTGGCGGCCCAGCTCGGCAACCCGCGCGAGATCTCCCAGCTCGCCCGCGCGGCTCAGGAGGGGGCGCGCGGGCGCGTGACGCCGCGCGCGGAGGCGATGTTCCACGCCGCCGAAGCGCGCGGCCACGCGCTGCTCGGGGACGCGCGGTCGGCGCAGAGCGCGGGCGGCCGGGCGCTGGTCGCGATGGACCAGGCCGACGCGCACTCCGGTGACGACCCGGCCTGGATCGCCCACTTCGATCCCGCCTACCTCGCCGACGAACTCGCCCACTGCCACCGGGATCTGGGGCAGGCGCGGGAGGCGGCGCGGTGCGCGCAGGAGTCGCTCGACGGCCATCCGCAGTCGCGGGCCAGGCGCCGCGCCATCGGGCTTGTGCTGCTCGCGACGGCGCAGGTGCAGCAGCGCGAGGTGGAACAGGCCTGCCACACGGGACTTCGGGCCGTGGAACTGCTCGGTACGCTCCGCTCGAACCGCGGCGCGGAGTACCTGGAGGACTTCAAGGAGCGGCTCGAACCGTTCCGCGAGGAGGCCGTGGTGCGGGAGTTCGGGGCGCGGGTGGAGCTCCAGGCCGCCGCGTAGGAAACGCTGTTCCGGCCCGGTGCTTAAACAGCGCCATCACGGCTGGTTTTGTTACTCCTGTCACGGGGGAGGCTCCCGGGATTTGAGCTGCGTAGCACGGGCGTGCGAGGACCCGGTAGCGTGAGCCGACGATTCCGCAATCAGTTATGGTCCCCCATCCGTAGTAGGAGTCCCGGTGACGCAGCAGAGCGGACAGAGCGGGCAGGACGAGAGTCCGCACCTTCCGCAGGCCCGGCAGGCACACGAAGGTGTCGTGCTGCCTGCCGACGGCGGTGAGCCCCTGTTGCCGGGCACGTTCGGCGACCAGACCGCGCCCGGAGGCCCCGCGGGGCCCGCCGGCGCCAGCCCCTGGGGGCAGCCGTGGGGCCCCGAGTCCCAGCAGGCGCAGGCCGCCCAGCCGATGCCGACGTACGAGTGGGGACAGCCCGCCGCGCAGCCGCCGGTCGCGCCCCCGCAGCAGCCCGCCGGCGCGCTGCCGCCGCACCAGCAGGCGCCCCCGCACGCGCTGCCGCAGCAGTACGCCCAGGCCGGGCCGATGCCGCCGGCCGCGCCGCAGGGCGGGTACGACGGCGACGCCACGCAGTACATAGCCCCGCAGGGCGCCGGTGACGCGACGCAGTACATACCGCCGCAGACGGCCGCGTCCCCGCTGCCGCCGGAGGCCCCGGCCGAGTCCACGCAGTTCCTCGGCCGCGCGGTGCAGCAGCAGCCGATGCAGCAGATGCCGCCGCAGCAGCCGATGCCGGGCGCCATGCCCGGCGCGGACAGCGAGGCGACCCAGTACATCCCGCCGGTGCCCGGCGAGCCGCAGGCCGCGCCCTACGGCATCCGCCCCGGCACCCCGGGCGACCGGCAGCCGCCGGCCGAGTTCGACGCGCTGTTCCGTACGGAGCCCGAGGGCCCGGCCGCGTCCACCCAGCAGATGCCGCGGTTCGACCCGCACGCCCAGCAGGCCGCACGCGCCCCGCAGGCCCCGCAGGGCGGCGGATACGTGCCGCCGGTGGAGCCGCAGGGCTACGCGCCCGCGCCCGCCTCGCGCGGCAAGTCCCGCACCGGCTCGAAGGTGCCGCTGATCGCCGCGGTCGGCGTCGGCATCCTCGTCCTCGGCATCGGCGCGGGCGCCCTGCTCAGCGGGGGCGACGACGACAAGAAGGCCGACGCCACCACGACGGTCTCGGACTCCTCGTCCGCGCCCGCCGAGTCCGGGGCGCCGGCCGCCGACCCGGCCAAGGAGCAGGCCGTCGCCCTCGACAAGCTGCTCGCCGAGTCCAACAACAGCCGGTCCGCCGTCGTACGGTCGGTCGGCAACACCGAGGGCTGCAAGGAACTGCCCGCCGCCGCGAAGGACCTGCGGGCCGCCGCGCAGCAGCGCAACGACCTGGTGACCAAGCTCGGCGCCCTGTCCGTGGACAAGCTGCCGCAGAACGCGCAGCTGACCGACGCGCTGACCAAGGCCTGGAAGGCGTCCGCGTCGGCGGACAGCCACTACGCGGCCTGGGCCGACCAGGTCGCGGGCAACAAGAAGCTCTGCCACAAGGGCCGCGCCAGGTCGACGCCGCAGCGCGGGGCCGGGGACGCGGCCAGCAGCACGGCCTCCACGCAGAAGGCGGCGGCCTCGAAGCTGTGGAACGCGATCGCGTCCAAGTACGGGCTGACCCCGCGGTCGCCGATCCAGCTGTAGCACCGCAGGACCACGGAAGGGGCGCGGAGCCGACGGCCCGCGCCCCTTCCGCGTACGGCGGTGTCAGGTCGCGTCCGCCAGGGTCCTCATCACATCCACCGACGAGGCGCGCGTCGCCTCCAGCCGGCCGTCGCGCACCTGCTGGAACGTGACCCGCGCGTTGACCAGCCGGGGGTAGCCGCCGGCCGCGGACATGTGGTCGTAGTCCCAGCGCAGCGACGGCGTGAGGCCGCCCGTCGTGACCTTCAGGCCCTTGTCGAGGGTCCGGCGCACGCTGTCCGAGGTCACCTCGCCGTCGCCGATCGCCTCGACGACCTGCCGCAGCACGGTGTACGCGATCCAAGTCGTCTGCACGCCCGCGTCCGCCGGGTCGATCCGGTTGTCGCCGAACGCCTTCTCGTTGATGGCCTGCTTCATCCGGTCCCAGCGCCGATCGCTCGTCGCCGGGTACCAGCCGGTCACGTACGCGCCCTCGTAGACGCTCCGCGCGCCGCCGGAGCGGTCGACGGCGGACTGGTCGACGCTGCCGAGCACGCTGGCCGTGCGCACCTTCGGATAGGCGTCGCGCAGCCGCCGGAACGAGTCGAAGAACGTGGTCGTCCGCTCGCCGAGCGCGGCCACCACGCACCCCTCGCCGTCCGGCACGGCGCTCGCCGTGCGCAGCGCCTCGACCGCCTGGTCGTTGTAGTCGGTGGCGTCCTCGGCGGCCCGCAGGTCGGTGGCGGCGGGGCGGTGGCGCAGGGCGAGGCCGGTGTCCATCAGGGAGACGAGTTCGTCGCCCGCGGCGGTGTCGGGCCGGACCAGCACGGTGCGCGCGCACTCCCCGGCGAGCTGCTGCCCGTTCCCGGCGAGCAGGGCTGCCTGGCCGCCGTTGACCGGATAGGACAGCGGGCTGGTGAACTCCGATTCGGACACCCCGTAGCCGCCTATGTAGGGGATGCCGGCCGATTCGAGCGGGGACATGAACGAGCGCCCGTACTGGCTGTACGAGCCGACGACGGCGACGACGTGCTGGTCGACGGCCCTGCGGGCGCACTTCGCGGCACCCACGCTGTCGTTGTGGTCGTTGCAGGTCAGCACCTTCAGCGGGCGGCCGTCGAGACCGCCGTGGGCGTTGACCCAGCGCGCGTACGCCTGGGCCACGGCCGGCATGCCCGGCTGGTTCGTCGCCGCCGTCTTCACCGGCGCCCAGGTCATCACGGTGACCGGCTGGTCCCCCGAGTCCCCCGTGAGGCCGGGGACCAGCCCGCAGCCGGCGGCCAGGGTGGTGCCCGCGACGAGAGTGGTGACCCTCCGCAACAGACGGAAGGTGCGCTGGACGGTGCTGGAGAGAGGGCGCTTCCCGCCCGTGCCGGTCATGATCCCGCACGATTCCCGCACCTTCCCAACCCGGAGGTGACCAGCGGTCAACGAGTGGTGACGCCCGGGTGAATTACGGGGGGCGGTCGGCGCGCCCGCGGGCGGCACGTACGATCGATGACCGTGCAAAGCTCGGAGAAGTCTTCCCGCCGCGGCCGTCGCTCCACGAGGATGGACGGCATGCCACTCAACGACATGCCGTGGTGGCGCTGGCGCAGCAATGTGCGCTCCGCGCTGCACATGCTCTCCGATCCGTCCTTCCAGCAGGACGTCTGGCTGGCCGGTGTCGACGGGTACGGAGACGTGACCGACGCCGTGTACCGCCTCGTCGAGGACACCTGGCTGGACAACTGGTCGGCCGAGAAGTACGTGGGGACGATCTTCCGGGACGCGCGGGAGGCGGCGCTCGTCGACTCCGCGGTGCTCAAGGTGCTGCGCATCATGCACCAGGTCGGGCCGGACGCCCCCGTCTCCGTCTACCTCCGGCACGAGGGCTGGCCGGACGCCGTGCACGCGGCCCGCGAGGCCCACGTCCAGCTCGCCACGAGCGACGGCGAGGACCCCGACACCGCGCCGCGCACCCTGGAAGTGCTGCGGATCGTGACACGGGCCGCCTAGGACGTACGGGCTGTCCGGTCACCGGGACGGCGGGTCGGCGGCGGGCGGGGTGTGCGAACCTTGCCCCTATGAACGCGCAGTCCGCAGCCGCCGCCGGTCCCGATCAGTACGTCCTCACCCTGTCCTGCCCCGACAAGCAGGGCATCGTGCACGCCGTGTCGAGCTATCTCTTCATGACCGGCTGCAACATCGAGGACAGCCAGCAGTTCGGCGATCACGACACCGGGCTGTTCTTCATGCGGGTCCACTTCAGCGCGGACGCCCCGGTGACGGTGGAGAAGCTGCGGGCCAGCTTCGCCGCGATCGGTGACTCGTTCCGGATGGACTGGCAGATCCACCGGGCCGCCGACCGGATGAAGGTCGTGCTCATGGTCAGCAAGTTCGGGCACTGCCTGAACGACCTGCTTTTCCGGGCCCGGATCGGCGCGCTGCCCGTCGACGTCGCCGCCGTCGTCTCCAACCACACGGACTTCGCCGAGCTGGTCGCCTCGTACGACATCCCCTTCCACCACATTCCCGTGACGAAGGACACCAAGGCCGCCGCCGAGGCGCAGATTCTCGAACTGGTCCGCGCCGAGCAGGTCGAGCTCGTCGTGCTCGCCCGGTACATGCAGGTGCTCTCCGACGACCTGTGCAAGCAGCTCAGCGGGCGCATCATCAACATCCACCACTCGTTCCTGCCGAGCTTCAAGGGCGCCAAGCCGTATCACCAGGCGCACGCCCGTGGTGTGAAGCTGATCGGGGCGACGGCGCACTACGTCACCGCCGACCTCGACGAGGGGCCGATCATCGAGCAGGAGGTCGAGCGGGTCGGGCATGACGTCACGCCCGATCAACTGGTCGCCATCGGGCGGGACGTGGAGTGTCAGGCGCTGGCGCGGGCCGTCAAGTGGCATGCCGAGCGCCGCATCCTCCTGAACGGCCGCCGCACCGTGGTCTTCGCCTAGCCCGTTGCCCCGGGCGCCCCCGTGGCCCCTTCCCGCGCAGTTCCCGCCGGGTACGGACTACCCGAGGCGCGGGTTCGCTACATGCGGCTCAAGGATGCCGTGGCGCGGAGGACGTCGCGGATCGCGGTGCGGTCGCCGAGCTGCCCCGCCGCCGCCTCCTCCGGAGAGACGTGCCCGGCGGCGAGACGGCAGAACTCCACCCCGTCCAGGGCGACATGAGCCACCTCCCGCTCGGCGGAGCCCACACCGGTGGCCGAGTCGAGGGCGATCAGCCACTCACCACCCCCGGCCCCCTCGACCTCGAGCCGAAGACTGCGCCCGGGCACCTCGTCACCGACCGGCGCCGCGAGCCCGGCCTGCCGCCGCCCCGCCAGCGAGACCGGCAGCATCCGGGCGGCCAGATCGATCATCCGGTTCAGATGCCGCGGCGACGGCGCCGCGTACGGATAGTCGACGGCCTCCGCGATGTCCCCGGCATGCACCCAGCACTCGAAGGCCCGGTCGACCATGGCGTCCCGGAGCGGGAGCGCGAAGTCCCCGTAGGAGACCGGAAGCTGCCCGGTGCCGCCGGCGCCCGACCCGTCCTCCCCGGCGAACGACACGGTACGGATCACGGCATGCGTCTGATCCCGCCACGGCGCCCGCACGGCCCGCGTCGGCGGGAAGTACGAGGCCCTCCAGTACGCCTCGGTGCGCTCCAGCGGCGCGAGCCTGTCCCGGCCCGCCGGACCGGCCGGGTCGTCGAGCCCGAGCGACCGGGCGACCAGGCCGTCGACACAGGTGAGATGGGCGATGACCCCGGCGACGGTCGTCCTCCGGCTGACCTGCTCGTTTCCCTCGTACCAGCGCAGCCGGACCGGCGCGTGCCACTCCGGGTCGCCGAAGTCCTGGAGCAGCGCGTCGAGCCGCGCGGTCTCGGCGTCGTACGGGGTCGTCCAGGCGGGGACCGGGACGCGCGGCGGGCGCCGGGTGAGGCAGCCCTCCAGGACGCGGGCGCGGAGCAGCGGATCGAGGTCCAGGGTCTCCTCGGGATGCAGCAGCCCGACGGCGTCCCGCAGCCGCAGCGCCTCCTCGGCGCAGGTGCCGCACTCGTCGAGGTGGTCCTCGACGGCGACGGTTTCCTCGGGCGAGCAGGCGGCCAGCGCCCACGCGCCGAGCAGGGACTTGAGCACGCGGTGCTCCAGGACGAGCGGGGCGGGCGCGGGCACGTCGGGCAGCGGGGCCCCGGTGTCCTCGACGGAGCTGCGCGGTGTCGGTATCCGGGCCGCCGCGTCCGCGGCGCCACCGGTCTCGCCCGACCGGTCGGGCTCGTCGCCGAACGGGTCGTACGGGTCGTGGCGGCCCGGTCCGCCCGCCCCGCTCACGCCGGCCTCCCGTAGCCGCCGCCGGGCGGAGTGCCGCTGTCGTGGGCCGTGGACAGCAGCTGCAGTCCCAGGCGCAGCCGGCGGCGCGCCTCGTCCTCGGTGACGCCGAGGTCGGCGGCGGTCTGGCGGTAGTCACGGCGCTGGAAATAGGCCAGTTCGAGCGCGGCGCGCAGCGGAGCGGGCATGGACGTGACGATGTAGTCGGCGCGGGCGGCGGCGGAGGCGCGGCGCACCTTGCGCTCCAGGTCCTCGGTGGTGCCCCGGCCACTGCGCACGAGGGCCGCGGACTCGGTCTGCCGCAGCCGCTGCACGGCCTGCCGGTGGACGAGCGTGGCGATGAAGGAGCGCAGCGGGCCCGACTTGGGGTCGTAGGCCTCCGGGTTCTCCCAGATCTGGGTGAACACCTCGCGGGTGACCTGGTCCGCGGCGTCCTCGTCGTCCAGGACGCGGTGGGCCAGACCGTGCACCAGGGATGCGAAACGGTCGTACAGCTCTCCGAGCGCCGCGGCCTCGCCGTGCGCCAGGCGCTGCTGCATCCTCCGGTCCCAGCGGGACGGAGTGTCCTTGGGCATGGAGCCCCCTCACCGGCTGCCCGTACTTACTGCTGCTCGTGTACTGCTGTTCTCGAACTGCGTGCCTCTTACCCGAATGTAGTCCGCGTCACCGGCGACGCACGCCCCTTTGCGGCATTGTGCGCCCCTGACGGTCTCAGGTGATAAGGGGGCGGGACCCGCTCGGGGGTGCGCGGACGGCCCTCTGACCGATTTGGCTGTGAAGCGACCGGCTCGGTCTTAACAGCGTCATATGTGATAGGTGTGCGGGGGTGTTTCAGCGCGGTCCGGTCGGGCAGCCGCGCAGGAGAAACGTAGGCGAACATTCCGGATCTAGGCAGAAGTGAAGTGACGTCGAGCGAGAGGCGATGAGCGTGGTGCTCAAGGTGACCGAGGCGGCGCAGGGTGACTGGGCCGTCGTGCGGGCCTCCGGCGAGATGGACCTCGTGACGTCCCCGGCGCTGCGCCAGCAGGTGCACGACGCCGTCGCCGACGGCAGACACAGCGTCGTGCTCGACCTCTCCGAGGTGTTCTTCTGTGATTCCAGCGGGGTGGGCGTGCTGATCGCCGCCCGGCGGCTGATGCGCTCGTGCCAGGGGCGGCTGCGGCTGATCCTGCCCGCGCGCGGCGCCGAGGACGGCTCGCACGTGAACCGGGTGCTCGCGGCGCTCGGCGTGCGGCGGCTGTTCGAGGTGTACCCGGACGTGGCCGCGGCGGTCGACGACGACGCGACGCCGCTGTCCGCGTAGCCCCGTCGGCATATGTCGCGGAAACTCTCCGGTCCTGCCACAAACGTGCACTTCGGGCCCCCTGCACCGCTGTTCGACGTACGCTCGCAGGCGTAGACCCCATCGACGTGAGAGGCGGCTCATCAGCATGGACGAGCGGAGGATCGCTGCCCGGTTCGCCGGCTTCGACCAGGACGGCAACGGCTACATCGACCGCGAGGACTTCTACGCCGCCGCGAAGGCGCTGCTCGCCGAGTTCGATGTCACGGCGCGCTGCGACAAGGGGCAGGACCTGTTCGCCGGAGCCGAGGCCTTCTGGCAGGGCATGGCGGGGATCGCCGATGTCGACGGGGACCAGCGGGTGACCCGCGGCGAGTTCGTGACCGGGGCCGTGAAGCGGCTGCGGGACAGCCCGGAGCGGTTCGCCGAGATCGCGCGGCCCTTCCTGCGGGCCACGATCGCTCTGGCCGAGCCCGATCGGCGGGACGGCGGGGTCGGGGTGGCCGCTGCCGAGCGGGTGTTGCGGGTGCTGGGAGTCGAGGGCGGGGTCGCCGCTCAGGCCGTGGCATCTCTGGACGCCGACGGTGACGGGCGGGTTTCCGAGGACGAGGCCGTTCGCGGGTTCGCGCTGTACTTCACCGTGCCGGAGTGACGGGGGTCGTTGTCGGGCCCCGGCCGGTGGCCTCTTCTCGCGCAGTTCCCCGCGCAACTACCGGGGAGCGTAGCGCTCCCTCAGTTTGTACTTGAGGACCTTGCGCAGCGTCTCGTTGCGCGGGAGCGCGTCCAGGATCTCCAGTTGTTCCGGGAGCTTGAACGTCGACAGGCCCTCGCCGCGCAGATAGTCCGTGACCTCGGCGAGGGTCAACTCCGCGACCCCGGGTGCCAGTTCGAGGACGGCGCAGACGCGCTCGCCCCGCTCGGGGTCCGGCAGGCCGACGACCGCCGCCTCCTGGACCGCGGGGTGCGCGTGCAGCAGGTCCTCGATCTCCTTCGCCGAGATGTTCTCGCCCTTGCGGATGATGATGTCCTTCGCGCGGCCGGTGAGGACGAGATGGCCGGTGGGCAGGACGTGGCCCAGGTCGCCGGTGACGAGGAAGCCGTCCGCGTCGAAGGCGTCCGCCGACTGCGCCGGGTCCAGGTAGCCCTGGCAGACCGCCTCGCCGCGCAGCCGCACCGCGCCGTCGACACCGGCCGGTACGGGCCTGCCGTCCTCGTCGACGATCCTGATCTCCATGCCCTCCGGCGGGCGGCCCTCCGTCGTCGCGAGGTTCTCGGCGGTGTCGTCCGGGGCGCCCATCGTGATCATCGGCACCTCGGTCATGCCGTAGCCGTGCGTGAGCTGGACCTCCATCTCGCGGACCACCGAGTGGTACACCTCGGGCGGCTTCGGGGCGCCGCCGCCCGCGAGGAGCCGCAGCGTCGGGATCACCTTGCGGTCCGGGTCCTTGCGCTGCTCGGCCAGGAACATGGAGTAGAACGCCGTCGAGCCGCCCGCCACCGTCACCCCGTGCCGCCGGTACTCGCCCAGCGCGTCGGGCAGCGCGAACTGCTCGAACAGCACCGCGGGGAAGCCGTACAGGAGCAGCATCACCGTGTAGTCGGGGCCCGCTATGTGCGCGTAGGGGAAGGCCATCGAGCCGACGTCGGACTCCGACAGGCGCAGCGCGTGGGCCAGGCAGGAGCCGCCCGCGATCAGTGAACGGTCCGTGTGGAGCACGCCCTTGGGGTCCGAGGTGGTGCCCGAGGTCCAGTAGATCCAGCGGACGTCCGTGCCGGACGCGGGCGGCGCGGGGAGGCGCGACGGGTCGGCCTCCGGCAGGTCCTCGTACGCCTCGAAGACGCCCTTCGCGCCGAGCCGGCGGGCCATCTCCGTGTGGTCGAAGCCGCGCCAGACGCCGGGCGTCGCGAAGAACTCCGCCTTCGACTCGCGCAGCGCGAAGCCGACCTCGCGGTCCCGGTAGAACGGGATGACGGGCGTCTGGACCGCCCCGAGCCGGGCCAGCGCGAAGGTGAGCACGGCCGTCTCGATCCGGGTGGGCAGCTGCCAGGCCACCACGGTGCCGGGGCGCACCCCGCGCTCGTACAGCCCGGCCGCGACCCGCTCGGCGCGGTCGCGCAACCCGCCGAAGGTCAGGGCGCGTTCGCCCTGGAGGAACACCGGGCGGTCGGGGGTCAGGGCGGCGCGGCGTTCGACCAGTTCCCAGAGCGTGCGGGAGTCGCCCAGGGCGTGTGCGGTGTCCGTCATCTGCGTACCCTTCCGAGCCGGCATCGTAACTGACGACCTGTCAGATGTGAGGGAGAGCGTAAGTCCGTGCTTCTTGTCGGTCCAGGGGTGCGGGGCTAGCCTGACATCTGACGGGTCATCAGAAACGTACGGATCGTACGGATCGTTCGATGGAGGGGCTCAGCACTCATGACGGAACTGCCGCGCATCGTCAGCGTCGACGACCATGTGATCGAACCGGCCCATCTCTTCGAGACCTGGCTGCCGGCCAAGTACCGCGACAAGGGGCCCAAGCCGCTCACCGCCGGAATCGGCGAACTCGCCTATGTGGCGGGCAAGTACCAGATCGCGATGGACCCCGACGGGCCGCCCGCCGACTGGTGGATCTACGAGGACCTGAAGTTCCCGTACAAGCGCAACATCGCCGCCGTCGGCTTCGACCGGGACGACATGACGCTGGAGGGGATCACCCGCGAGGAGATGCGGCGCGGCTGCTGGGACCCCAAGGCCCGGCTCGCCGACATGGACCTCAACCACGTCGAGGCCAGCCTCTGCTTCCCGACCTTCCCGCGCTTCTGCGGGCAGACCTTCGCCGAGGCGCACGACAAGGAAGTGGCCCTGGCCTGCGTGCGCGCCTACAACGACTGGATGGTCGAGGAGTGGTGCGGGGACAGCGGCGGGCGGCTGATCCCGCTGTGCATCATCCCGCTGTGGGACGTGGACCTCGCCGTCGCCGAGATCCGGCGCAACGCCGCGCGCGGGGTGCGGGCCGTGACGTTCTCCGAGATCCCCACCTACCTCGGGCTGCCGTCGATCCACTCCGGCTACTGGGACCCGTTCTTCGCCGTGTGCCAGGAGACCGGGACCGTGGTCAACATGCACATCGGGTCCTCCTCCCAGATGCCCGCCGCGTCCCCCGACGCGCCGCCCGCCGTCCAGGCCTCGCTCAGCTTCAACAACGCCATGGCCTCGATGATGGACTTCCTCTTCAGCGGCGTCCTCGTCAAGTTCCCGACGCTCAAACTCGCCTACAGCGAGGGCCAGATGGGCTGGATCCCGTACGCGCTCGAACGCGCCGACGACGTCTGGGAGGAGCACCGGGCGTGGGGCGGGGTGCGCGACCTCATCCCCGAGCCGCCGTCCACGTACTACTACCGGCAGATGTTCTGCTGCTTCTTCCGCGACAAGCACGGCGTCGCCTCGCTGGACGTCGTCGGCCGCGACAACGCGACCTTCGAGACCGACTACCCGCACGTCGACTCGACCTTCCCGAACACCAAGGAGGTCGCCCTCGACCACGTCAAGGGCCTCGACGACGAGACCGTCTACAAGCTGATGCGCGGCAACGCCATCCGCATGCTCGGCCTCGACCTGGACCGGGACCGGTAGCACCCGTGGACCTCACCTACACCGGCGAGGAGGAGGAGTTCCGGGCGCGGCTGCGGGAATGGCTGGGCGGGGTGCTGCCCACGCTGCCGGCCAAGCCGTCGCCCGGCGACTGGCCGGGACGGCGCGCCTACGACACCGGCTGGCAGCGGCGGCTGTACGACGCCGGGTACGGGGACGTGCACTGGGACGCCTCGCCGACCACCCGGCTGATCTTCCTGGAGGAGACCGAGCGGGCCGGCGCCCCGTACGTCGGCGCGAACTTCGTGGGGCTGCTGCACGCGGGCCCGACCATCGCCGCCGAGGGCACGGCCGCGCAGCGCGAGCGGTGGCTGACGCCGGTGCTGCGCGGGGACGAGGTGTGGTGCCAGGGGTTCAGCGAGCCCGGCGCCGGATCCGACCTGGCGTCCCTGCGGACGAAGGCGGTGCGCGACGGCGACACGTACGTCGTCAGCGGGTCGAAGATCTGGACCTCGCACGCCGAGGTCGCCGACTGGTGCGAGCTGCTGGTGCGGACGGAACCCGTCAGCGCCGAGGTGCCCAAGCACCGGGGGATCACCTGGCTCGCGATGCCGATGGACGCGCCGGGCATCACGGTGCGTCCGCTGCGCACGCTCGCCGGGTCCACGGAGTTCGCCGAGATGTTCCTCGACGAGGTACGGGTCCCGGTGGACAACCGGGTCGGGGCGGAGAACGACGGCTGGCGCGTGACCATGGTGACCCTGTCGTTCGAGCGCGGGACCGCCTTCGTCGGGGAGGTCGTGGCCTGCCGCAGGGTCCTCGGCGAGCTGGCCGCCCACGCGAAGAAGAGCGGCCGCTGGGACGACGCGGTGCTGCGGCGCGAACTGGCACTGCTCACGGCGGAGTTCGGCGCCCTGTGGCGGCTCACCCAGTGGAACGTGAGCGAGGCACAGGCGAGCGGCGGCGTGCCGGGGGTCGGCGGGTCCGTCTTCAAGCTGCGCTACTCGCACGCCCGCCAGCGGCTCTACGACGTCGCCGCCGGGGTGCTGGGCGGCGCGGGCGCGCTGGACGCCGGGCAGGAGTGGACGCTCGACCGGCTGTCGTCGCTGTCGTACACCATCGCCGCCGGAACCTCCCAGATCCAGCGCAACATCGTCGCCGAGCGCATCCTCGGCCTTCCCAAGGGCGGACGGTGAGCGGGCCGTGCACTTCCAACTGACCGAGGAACAGCGAGCCTTGCGGGACGGCACGCGCGCGCTGCTGGCCGGGCGGTTCGGGCGCGACGCGTTGCGGGCGGCCGTCGACGGGGCCGGGCTGGACCGGGAGCTGTGGCGGGAGCTGGGCGCGGCCGGGCTCTTCGGCCTGTGCCTGCCGGAGGAGTCGGGCGGTGTCGGGCTCGGCCTCGCGGAGGCGGTGCTGGTCTTCGAGGAGTGCGGCCGGGCCCTGGTGCCGGGGCCGCTGGTGGCCACCTTCCTCGCGGCGGGCGAGGTCGAGGGCGCCGCGACGGGCGAGACGGTCGTGACGACGCCGTACAACGGGCTCGTGCCGTGGCTCGACGCGGCGGACGTGGCGCTCGGCGACACGGCGGGTGCCGAGCCGCTGAGCGCGCCGGTCGACCCGCTCACCCCGCTGCACCGGCTGCCCGGCGGCGAGCGGACGCGCCCGCCGTGGCGGGCCACCCTGCTGTACGCGGCCGAGCAGCTCGGCTCGGCCGGCCGCACGCTCGACATGGCGGTTCAACACGCCCGGGAACGCGAGCAGTTCGGACAGCCCGTCGGGGCCTTCCAGGCAGTGAAACATCTGTGCGCAGAGATGCTCGTACGGGTCGAAGTCGCCCGTGCGGCGGTGTACGCGGCGGCCGTGACCGGGGACCCCGTCGAGGTCGCCGCGGCCGAACTGCTCGCCGACCAGGCCGCCGTCCAGGGGGCCCGCGACTGCCTCCAGGTGCACGGCGGCATGGGCTTCACCTGGGAGGGCGACGTTCATCTGCATCTGAAGCGGGCCTGGACGCGGGCCGAGTTGGGCGGCCGGGCGCGCGACGCGGAGGAGGCGCTCGCGGCGTCGCTGTGACACCGCACGGGCATGCCCTGCTGAGAGGTGTACGCACAGTGACGGTGTGTTGATATCGGGTTGTGTCCTTCGCGTGGCTCGTCACGCGGTGGAGTCGGTCTCCGGCTCCGGTACCTTGTGGCAGATGCGAGTGGTGCTGAAGCCGGGCGACAGTGCCGGTGTTGCCTCCGAGGCGGCGCCGGGGCGGCGAATGCGCGCCGCTCGCAGCCCATGGCGGTGCAGCACGCCCGCCTGTTCGACCCCCCGCGAGGCGCGTCGCACAGTATGCCGTACGGGTACTCCTTCGCGCTGGAATATGCCCGAAGCGCTTGTTGGGGTGACTGTACGTCAACCATGCTGTGCGGCAAGGGGGTCACGGTCCGTGATCTTCCGTAGTGGCCGGCAAGGTCAGTGGCGCGAGGCAGAACTCCAACGGTCCCGCCGGATTCGGATGGTGTGAGCGGTGCAGGTGCTTCAGGTTCAACTGGAGGTCGGGGCCGACCCTGCAGAGGTGGGGCGGGCCCGTAGGTGGGCGCGGCAGCGTCTCGCCGGCTCGGGCGTGGATCCCGACGAGCCGGCCGCCGAGACGATGATCCTGCTCATCTCCGAGCTGGTGACCAATGCCGTGGTGCACACCGGGCGGCCGGCCGTGCTCCGGATGGTGCTGCCGTGCGCCGAGGGGGCGTGTCCGGGCACGGTGCGGGTGGAGGTCGCCGACTCCAGCACCCGCCCGCCGGCGCCCCGGCACGCCGAGGGCGAGGAGACGAACGGGCGGGGTCTCGAACTCGTCGACGGACTCGCCGACCGCTGGGGCTGGCGCGCCGAGGGGGCGGGCAAGGCCATCTGGTGCGAGATCGACCGCTGTTCCTCCGCCGCGGGGTCCGGCTGGTCGGCGGGGGCCACTGCGCCGGGTGCGCTCCGTCCGAGTGCTTCTGTGAGCGCCTGAAGATTGTGCGCATAAACCGCAAATACCCGTACGGCTGTTGACGTGTTGTGTCCGTTTGGTCACGCTTGTGGATGGCGAATCGCCGCGAGGGGACGTCGAGGGCCCTTGTGACGGGGGCCCTCGGCGAGGAATCCCGGGTGCGCCGTGGAGGTGCTTGTCCGTTGCGGGGTGGCGGTTCGTCGTGGCTGGTCGCGCAGTTCCCCGCGCCCCTGGAGTCGCCCCTCCGGGGCTCGATCAGAAGACGGCCACCGGGGCCACCGGAGTTCCCGTCGCGCCCTTGAAGGGCTCCGGCATCGCCGAGAGCAGGAAGCTGTGGCGGCCCGCTTCTCCACAGGCTGTGGACAGGGATTCCAGATTCCAGTTCTGGCCCTGGAGCATGCCCATCTCGACCAGGTCGAGGGCGTGCACGGGGAGCCACAGGTCCTCGATCTCCGGCGGGAAGATCTCGAAGGTCAGGGTGTCGTTGGCGACCGCCGCCACGTCGCGGGCGTGGAACCACTCGGGGGTGCGCACCGACAGACCCGGCGAGGGATAGCCGTAGCCGTGCTTGTCGCCCGCCAGGTACACCTGGATCTGGCCGGTGCGGACCAGGACGATGTCGCCGGCCCGCACCTCCACGCGGCCGAACTCGGCCGCCTCGTCGAGATCCTGGGGGGTGACCGCATGGTCCCCGGGGAGCCGGTCCAGGCCCTTCGCCGCCGCCACGTCGAGCAGGACACCGCGCGAGACGATGTACGGGGCCTTGTCGATGCCGCCGAACTCGGCGCCGCCGTGGGCGGTGATGGTGTCCGCCGGGCGGCCGTTGTAGAGGCGGCCCGAGTGCGAGACGTGGGTGAGGGCGTCCCAGTGGGTGGCCGCCTGGAGCCCCATGGTCACCGCGTCGTCGCTGCACGCCACCGTGCCGGGGCCGAAGATCTCCTGGTTGATCTGCACCATCGAGTGCAGCGGATTGATCCGGCCGGGGATCAGCCCCGACTGGACGCCGTCCTCCTTCAGGGGCAGCGCGAGCGGCACGCGGCGGCCCGTGCGGACCTCGGCGGCGGCCTCCCGGACGACCTCGTCGGTGACGAGGTTGAGGGTGCCGATCTCGTCGGCCTCTCCCCAACGCCCCCAGTTGTTCACGCGTTTGGCGATGTCGTGGAACTCGGCGGGCAGGGGCATCGGGCCTCCCGGGTGTCGTGCGCCTGTTGTGTGCCAGGTCTTGTGTTCCGGTATCTGACGGGTCGTAGAATCCGACCGGAAGCAAAATCTAACGGGTCGTCAGAAACCGCGGGAAGGGGCCGGGCATGGGGAACTTCTTGGCAGGCAAGGTCGTCGCCGTGACGGGGGCGGGGCGTGGCATCGGGCGGGCCGTGGCCCTCGCGTGCGCCGCCGAGGGCGCCAAGGTCGTCGTCAACGACTACGGGGTGTCGATCGAGGGCGGCGAGCCGACGTCCGAGATCGCGCTCGGTGTCGTCAAGGAGATCGAGGCGGCCGGCGGGGAGGCCGTCGCCGTCGCCGACGACGTGTCGACCATGGCCGGCGGGCAGCGGATCGTGGACACGGCCGTGGAGGCGTACGGGCGGATCGACGGGGTCGTCTGCGTCGCCGGGATCCTGCGCGAGCGGATGCTCTTCAACATGTCCGAGGAGGAGTGGGACCCGGTCGTCGCCACCCACCTGAAGGGCACGTTCACCGTCTTCCGGGCCGCCTCCGCCGTCATGCGCAAGCAGGGCACCGGCACCCTCATCGGCTTCACCAGCGGCAACCACCAGGGCTCCGTCGCCCAGGCCAACTACAGCTCCGCCAAGGGCGGCATCATCTCGCTGGTGCGCAGCGCCGCGCTCGGCCTGCACAAGTACGGGGTCACCGCCAACGCCGTGGCGCCCGTCGCCCGTACCCGCATGTCGGCGAACGTCCCCATGACGCTGAAGGAGATCGGGGAGCCCGAGGACGTCGCCGCGTTCGTCGTCTACCTGCTCAGCGACCGGGCCCGCGAGGAGAGGATCACCGGCCAGGTGTACACCGTGGCCGGGCCGAAGATCGCCGTGTGGGCGCAGCCGCGCGAGCTGCGCGCCGGGTACGCCGAGGGCGGGTCCTGGACGCCGGAGAAGATCGCAGACTTCCTCCCCGGCGCCGTCGGCACCGACCCGATGCCGCTCCTCGCCCAGCTGGAGGAGATGGCGCGGGCGGCGGCCGCCAAGGAACGGCCCAACCAGTAGCGGACGGGGTGGCGGGGCGTGGAGTTCGGGTTCGGGGACGACGACGAGACCTTCCGGGGCGAGGCGCGGGCCTGGCTGACCGAGCACATCCGGGCACATCCCGGGATCGCCGGGCGCGGCGGCCCCGGCAGCGAGCACGAGGCGGCCGGTGAACGGCGCGCCTGGGAGCGCGAGTTGGGCTCCGGCGGCTGGATCGGCATCGGCTGGCGTGAGGGCGGCTACGGCAACCGGGTCGCGACCCTCACCCAGCAGGTGGTGTGGGCCGAGGAGTACGCGCGGGCCCGGGCGCCCGGCCGCCACGGGCACATCGGCGAGAACCTGCTCGCCCCCACCCTGCTCGCCCACGGCACCGAGGAGCAGCGCCGCCGCTTCCTGCCGCCGATCGCGCGCGGCGAGGAGCTGTGGTGCCAGGGGTACAGCGAGCCCGGCGCGGGCTCCGACCTCGCCTCGCTGCGCACCGCGGCCGTGCGGGACGGCGACGGGCGGTGGCGGGTCAGCGGCCAGAAGGTGTGGACGTCGCTCGCGCACCAGGCCGACTGGTGCTTCGTGCTGGCCAGGACCGAGCCGGGCTCGCGCCGCCACCACGGGATCTCCTTCCTCCTCGTCCCCATGGACCAGCCCGGCCGCATCGACGTACGGCCCATCCCGCAGCTCACCGGCACCAGCGAGTTCAACGAGGTGTTCTTCGACGGGGCCGTCGCCGAGGACGTCGTCGGCGGGGAGGGTGGCGGCTGGCGGGTCGCGATGGGGCTGCTCGGCTTCGAGCGCGGGGTGTCCACGCTGGCCCAGCAGGTCGGTTTCCAGGAGGAGTTGAGCGCCGTCGTCCGTGACGCGGTCGCCTCCGGCGCGGTACGGGACCCGGTCGTCGCGGACCGGATCGTGCGGCTCTGGGCCGAGCTGCGGACCATGCGGTGGAACGCGCTGCGCACCCTCGGCGGCGCCGAGGACGCGGGCGCCCCCAGCGTCGCCAAGCTGCTGTGGGGCGGCTGGCACCAGCGGCTCGGGGAGCTGGCGCTGCGGGTGCGGGGCGCCGCCGCGGCCGCCGGACCGCACGACTGGGCGCCCGACGCGCCGTACGAACTCGACGAACAGCAGCGGCTGTTCCTGTTCAGCCGGGCCGACACCATCTACGGCGGCTCGGACGAGATCCAGCGCACGATCATCGCCGAGCGCGTGCTCGGCCTGCCCAGGGAGGCGTTGTGAGGGGTGTGGTGTTCGACGGCCGGCAGACCGTCGTGGTCGACGACCTGGAGATACGGGAACCAGGGCCCGGGGAGGTGCTGGTGGCCGTCGCCGCGGCCGGGCTGTGCCACAGCGACCTGTCGGTGATCGACGGGACCATCCCGTTCCCGCGGCCGGTCGTGCTCGGGCACGAGGGCGCGGGCGTGGTGGAGGCCGTGGGGGCGGGGGTGACCCATGTGGTGCCGGGCGACCACGTCTCGCTGTCCACCCTCGCCAACTGCGGCACCTGCGCCGAGTGCGACCGGGGGCGGCCGACGATGTGCCGGAGGGCGATCGGCAGGCCGCAGCAGCCGTTCTCGCGGGGCGGCGAACCGCTGTACCAGTTCGCGTCGAACTCGGCGTTCGCCGAGCGGACCGTGGTGAAGGCCGTCCAGGCGGTCAAGATCCCGAAGGAGATCCCGCTGACGTCCGCCGCGCTGATCGGGTGCGGGGTGCTGACCGGGGTGGGCGCCGTGCTCAACCGGGCGCGGGTCGACCGCGGGGACTCCGTCGTCGTCATCGGCACCGGCGGCGTCGGGCTCAACGTGCTCCAAGGGGCCCGGATCGCGGGGGCGTTGCGGATCGTCGCCGTCGACTCCAACCCGGCGAAGGAGGAGGTGGCGCGGCAGTTCGGCGCGACCGAGTTCCTGACCGACGTGGGCGCCGTGCGCGAGGTGCTGCCCGACGGCGCCGACCACGTCTTCGAGTGCGTGGGGCGGGTGGAGCTGGTGCGGGCCGCCATCGATCTCCTCGACCGGCACGGGCAGGCCGTGCTGCTCGGGATGCCGGCCGCCGACGCCGAGGCCTCGTTCGTGCCCGCCGCGCTGTTCCTGGACAAGTCGGTCCTCGGCTGCCGCTACGGCTCGTCGCGGCCCCAGCGCGACATCCGGCTGTACGCCGACCTCTACGCCGAAGGGCGCCTGCTGCTCGACGAGTTGGTGACCCAGGTCTATCCGGTGGAGGACTTCGGCAAGGCGGTGGCCGACGCCGAGGCGGGGCGGGTGGCCCGGGGGGTGCTGACGTTCTGAGCGACTTCCCGCCGCCGCGGGGTGGGGCGTCGACGGTGGCCGCCCTTAACGTCGGGGGATGAGCTACCGCCTGCTGTTCCGCGAGTCCGGCACGTCCGTACCGGCCTGGGCCCTCGTGGCCGTCGGCGCGCGGATGCCGGTCGCCATGGCGCCGCTCGCGCTCGTCCTCCTCGTACGGGAGCGGCCCGGTGGCTACACGCTGGGCGCGGTGCTCGCCGCCGTGTACGTGGTCGGGGAGATCGTCGGCGCACCGCTGCTCGGCACCCGGATGCGGGCCGAGCGGGCCCGGCCCCAGCTGGCGGCCGGGCTCGCGGTGGGCGCGTGCGGGTTCGGCGCGCTCGGGGCGCTGCACGGGGCGCCGCCCGTGCTGCTCGGGGTGTCCGCCTTCGTCGCGGGGGCGGCGCCCGCCGCCGCGCCGGGCGGGCTGCGGGCGCTGCTGACCGCGCTGGTGCCGGAGCGGGCCGTTCAGCAGGCGATGTCGTTCGAGTCGATGCTGACGTTCGGGGTGTGGGCGCTGGCGCCCGCCGCGACGGCGTGGCTCGCGCTGTCCGTGGCGCCGTGGGTGCCGCTGCTGCTCGCCTGCGGGCTGATGGCGCTCTCGGTGCCCGGGCTGTGGCTGCTGCCGGCCGGGTGGGCGGCCGGTGGTGATGCGGGACGGCGGCCGGGCGTCCGGGTGCTGATGCGGGCCTGGCCCGTGTACGTCACCGGGGCGGCGAGCCTGTCGCTGCTCGCCATGGCGGAGCTGATCCTGCCCGCGCTCCTCGAACAGCGGGGCTTCGGGGTGGGCCTGGCCGGGCCGCTGCTCGCCGGATTCTCCGTCGGGTCGGCGGTCGGGGCGTTCGTGTACGGGCTGCGGGCGTGGCCGGGGCCGCTGCCGACGCAGGGGCTCGTGCTGGTGCTCGGGGTCGCGGCGTGCGTGGCCGGGATCGCTCTGGTGCCGTGGGCCGGGGTGATCGCGGCGGGGCTCGTGGTGGCCGGGGTGTTGCAGGCCGGGGCGATGCTGACGCGGAATCTGATGCTGCGGGAGGTGCTGCCGCCGGGGGCGCTGGCGGCGGGGTACTCCGTCATGTACGCGGCTGTGGGGGCCGGGTATGCGGGGAGTGGGTCTTTGGCGGGGGTGTTGTTGCGGGTGGTGTCGCCGGGTGGGGCGGTGCTTTCGGGGGTGGGGGTGACTGTGGTGCTCGGGGTGGTGGGGTTCTGGGGGGAGCGGCGGTCGCGTGGGGCGGCGGGGGCCTCCGAGGAGCCCCCCGCGCCCCGAAAACCAGTGGTCACGCGCGCCTCTCGTCGTGGCCGGTCGCGCAGTTCCCCGCGCCCCTGAGAGGCCTGCGGCCTTCAGGGGAGGCTGCGCGGAGCGCATGCCTCAGGGGCGCGGGGAACTGCGCGAGAAGCGGCCACCGGCCCGCGGACGAACGACGACCTGGGGCCGGATCAGCCCGCGGCGCGGAAGGTGCGGCGGTAGGCCGTGGGCGTGACCCCGAGAGCCGACTGGAGGTGCTGCCGCATCGACTGGGCCGTGCCGAAGCCTGATTCGGCGGCCACCTGGTCGATGGACAGGGACGAGGTCTCCAGGAGGTGGCGGGCACGCTCCACCCGTTGGCGGGTGAGCCACTGGCCGGGGCTGACCCCGGCCTCCTCCCGGAAACGCCGCGTGAACGTCCGTACCGACATGGCCTCCTGCTCGGCCATGTCCCGCAACTGGATCGGCTCGTGGAGATGGGCCAGCGCCCACGCCCGCGCCGCGACGGTGGTCGCCAACTGCGGTTCGGGCACCGGGCGTTCGATGTACTGGGCCTGCCCGCCGTCCCGGTGCGGCGGGACGACGGTGCGCCGGGCCACGTCGTTGGCGACGGCCGCGCCGTGGTCCCGGCGCACGATGTGCAGGCACAGGTCGATCCCGGCCGCGACCCCCGCCGAGGTGAGGACGTCGCCGTCGTCGATGAACAGCACGTCGGGATCGACCCGCACCGAGGGGAACATCCGCTGGAACGCGTCGGCGTCCGCCCAGTGCGTTGTCGCGGGCCGCCCGTCGAGCAGCCCCGCGGCGGCCAGCACCCAGCTGCCGGTGCAGATGGAGACCAGCCGGGTCCCGGGCCGGATGTGGGCCAGCGCCGCTGCGAGATCGGGGGTCAGGCGCCCCTCCTCGTAGACAGGACCCAGCTCGTAGGAGGCCGGGATCAGGACCGTGTCCGCCGCCGCCAGCGCCTCGGGGCCGCGCTCGACCAGGATCGAGAAGTCCGCCTCCGCCCTGACCGGCCCGGCCGCGCGGACGCCGCAGGTCTGCACCTCGTACAGCTCCTCGCCCGAGGAGCCGCGGGCGCGGCCGAAGATCCGCTGGGGGATGCCGAGTTCGAAGGGGATCACGCCGTCGAGGGCGAGCACGACGACGCGGTGCCGGGGGGCCGGTGAGGCGGTCATGGCCCGATTCTAACGAATGCTGTCATTCGGGCCACTGGTCCGGCCGGTACGGGTACCCGAAGCTGGCTGTCGTGACCACGACGCAGACTTCCGAACCCCTCGACGCCCCCACCGGGGCCACCGCCGGCCGGCCGGGCGCCCGCTGGGCCTGGGCCGCCGCCGCGGTCACCTTCGTGACGATCATCGGCGCCGCCGCCTTCGCCTCGCTGCCGGGCCTGCTCATCGAGCCGCTGCACGCACCGGTCACGCAGGGCGGCTTCGGCTGGTCGCGCGGCACGATCGGCTTCGCCGTGTCCGTGAACCTCGCGCTGTACGGGCTCACGGCGCCGTTCGCCGCCGCGCTCATGGACCGTTTCGGCATACGCAAGGTCGTGGCGGTCGCGCTGAGCGTCATCGCGCTCGGCTCGCTGCTGACCGTGTGGATGACGGAGGCCTGGCAGCTGGTCCTGTTCTGGGGCGTGCTGGTGGGCCTGGGCAGCGGTTCGATGGCGCTCGCCTTCGCCGCCACCGTCACCAACCGGTGGTTCGTCGCCCGGCGCGGGCTTGTCACCGGCATCCTCACCGCCGCCGGCGCCTCCGGGCAGCTGGTCTTCCTGCCGCTGCTGTCCTGGATCGTGGAGAAGCACGACTGGCGGCCCGCCGCGGTCACCGTCGCGCTGGCGGCGCTCGCCGTGGTGCCGTTCGTGTGGCTGCTGCTGCGCGACCATCCGGCCGATGTGGGGGTGCGGCCGTACGGGTCCGAGGTGTTCGTGCCGAAGCCCGCGCCGGTGCCGGGGGCCGCGCGGCGGGCGCTGGCGGTGCTGTTCAAGGCGGCGCGGACCGGGCCGTTCTGGCTGCTCGCCGGGACCTTCGCGATCTGCGGGGCCTCCACGAACGGGCTGGTCAAGACGCACTTCGTGCCCGCCGCGCACGATCACGGGATGCCGGTGACCGCGGCGGCGTCGCTGCTCGCCGTGATCGGGGTCTTCGACGTGGTCGGCACCATCGCCTCCGGCTGGTTCACGGACCGGTTCGAGGCGCGGCGGCTGCTGGCCGTGTACTACGCGCTGCGCGGCATCTCGCTGGTCTTCCTGCCGGTGCTGCTCGCGCCGGCCGTCCATCCGCCGATGCTGTTCTTCATCGTCTTCTACGGCCTCGACTGGGTCGCCACCGTGCCGCCGACCATCGCGCTGTGCCGGGAGCACTACGGGGAGGACAGCGCGATCGTGTTCGGGTGGGTGCTGGCCTCGCACCAGGTGGGGGCCGCTGTGGTGGCGTTCCTGGGCGGGGTGGCCCGGGACGTCTTCGGGGAGTACGACGTGGTGTGGTACGCGTCGGGTGGGCTGTGCGCGGTGGCGGCGCTGATGGCGCTGGTCATTCGGCGGGGGGCCGGGGCGCGGGTGGCTGCCGCCTGAGGGCGCGGTGTCGGGTGCGGGTCTCGTCGTGGCTGGGTTGCGCAGTTCCCCGCGCCCCTGGGTGGTTCTTCGGGCGCGACCAGCCACCCACCGGGCCGTGGGTGAACGGCGGGCCGGTCAGTCTTCCAGGGTGGCGAAGTGGCCGCGGTGGAAGAGGAGGGGGGATTCCGGGGTGGCCGGGGTGCCCAGGGACGTGATGCGGCCGACCACGATGAGATGGTCGCCCCCGGTGTGCACGGCGTGGATCGCGCAGTCGAGCCAGGCCGCGACCCCGTCGATCCGGGGCGCCCCGGAAACCGGCGCCGCGTCGTACTCCACCCCCGCGAACTTGTCGGCCCCGCTCACCGCGAACCCCTGGCACAGCCCGCTCTGACCGGCGGAAAGAACGTTCACACAGAAGGCGCCCGCGCGGGCGATCCGGGGCCAGGTCGTCGACGTACGGGCCACCATGAACACCACCAGCGGCGGATCCAGGGAGAGCGAGGCGAAGGACTGGCAGGCGAAACCGGCCGGGCCGTCGGGGCCGGTCGCCGTGATCACGGTGACGCCGCTCGCGAAGGTGCCGAGCACCCGGCGGAACTCGGCCGGGTCGACCGGCGCCCGCTCGTCGTCGCCGACGGCGCGCAGGTCCGGGCGGGGCAGCGCCTCCACGGGCCCGGACGAGGTGGGGGAGCCGACGGACCTGAGGTACCGGACGACAGTGGCCGCCATTCCTGCGTGTCCCATCATGGACCCATTGAAACTGACGGCCCATCAGATAGGAAGGGGTGTGCCGGAGAGGCAAGAGATTCCGAATTCAATCAACAGTCTGTTTATGCTCGCCGGGACCCGCCCGACCTGCCCGGAGTACCCCAGTGAGCACCCCGCCGCCCCGCCCGCACCCTCTGCACGCCCTGCGTGCCACCACCTTCGCGATCGGCGCCCTGCTGCTCCTGGCCGGGGTCGGGGTCCTGCTCCACCAGCCGCTGCTGATACCCCCGGTCGCGGCCAGCGCCGCGCTGGTGCACGGCGCGCCCGGGCTGCCGATCTCCCAGCCGCGCAACCTGGTCGGCGGGCAGCTCCTCGCCGCCTGCGTCGGCTTCGCCACCCACGCGGTGACCGGCAGCACCACCTGGGGCGCGGCGATCGCGGCCGGGCTGTCGCTGGGCGCGATGATGCTGACCCACCTGTCGCACTCGCCGGCCGCCGCGACCGCCGTGATCGTGGTGCTGCAGGGGCCGTCCCCGTGGCCGTTCCTGCCGCTGCTGGCGCTCGCCACGGTGCTGCTCGTGGCCATCGGGATGCTGCCGGGGCGGATCGCCGGTCATGCGGTGCGGTACCCGCTGGCCTGGTGACAGGGGGCGGTCCTATCGGCCCTCGTACGTGGGTGAGCGCCGCTCCACGAAACTCGCCACGCCCTCCTGCGCGTCCCGCGTCGTCATGTTGATCTCCTGGGCCGTCGCCTCCGCCGCGAAGGCCGTCGCGCGGTCGCTGTCCAGGGAGGCGTTCACCAGATGCTTGGTGAGGGCGTGGGCGCGGGTCGGGCCGGTGGCGAGCCGCTCGGCCCACTCGCGGGCCGTCGTCGCCAGGTCGCCGTCCGGGACGACCCGGTTGACCAGGCCGAGGGCCTGGGCGTCGGCGGCCGGGACCGCGTCGCCGAAGAACATCAGCTCCTTGGCGCGCTGCGGGCCGATCAGGCGGGGCAGCAGATAGGCTCCGCCGCCGTCCGGGACCAGGCCGCGGCGGGCGAACACCTCGATGAAACGGGCCGACTCCGCGGCCAGGACCAGATCGCAGGCCAGGGCGAGGTGGGCGCCTATGCCGGCCGCGGTGCCGTTCACGGCGGCGATCACCGGTTTCTCGCAGTCGAGGATCGCGGCGATGAGGCGCTGGGCGCCCTGTCGGATGGTCCGGGCCACGTCGCCCGGGATCCGGTCGTCGGGGGTGGGGGCGCCGCGCAGGTCGGCGCCCGCGCAGAAGCCCTTTCCGGTGGCGGTGATGACCACCGCGCGGAGGGTGGGGGTGGTGGTGGCTTCGTCGAGCAGGGTGATGACGCGTTCGCGTTGGTCCCAGGTGACGGCGTTCATGGCCTCCGGCCGGTTGAGGGTGATCCAGGAGACGCCGTTCTCGATGCGGTGCAGTACCTGTTGGTCCAGAGGTGCGTCTGCCATGCCGGGTCCGTTTCGGTTCGGGGCGGGTGGGGGTGCGTTGTCGGGCGCGGGTCTCGTCGTGGCCGGCCGCGCAGTTCCCCGCGCCCCTGTTGGGTTGTCATTCGTCTGCGGCCCGGTGGCCGCTTCTCGCGCAGTTCCCCGCGCCCCTGAGAGGCCTGCGGCCTTCAGGGGAAGCTGCGCGCAGCGCATGCTTCAGGGGCGCGGGGAACTGCGCGAGAAGCCCCACCGGGCCGCGGACGAGGTACGACCCAGAGGCGCGGGGGAACCACGTCACCGGCACACGGCCAGCGCGTCCAGTGCCACGGCGCCCTGCCCGCGTGGCAGCACCATCAGCGGGTTGATGTCCAGCTCGGCCAGATCGGCGCCGAGTTCCAGAGCCATGCGCTGGACCCGGAGAACGACCTCCACCAGGGCGTCGATGTCCGCCGGAGGCGCCCCCCGGACCCCGTCGAGCAGCGCCCGCCCCCGCAACTGGTCGAGCACCGCCCGGGCCTGGTCCTCCCCGAACGGCGGCACCAGCACCGCGGTGTCCCGCAGGACCTCGACCAGCACCCCGCCGAGCCCCACCGTCACCGTCGGCCCGAACAGCTCGTCGTGGGTGACGCCGACGACCATCTCCACGCCCCGCTCGACCATCTGGCAGACGAGGACCCCGTCCAGGTCGATGTTCTCGTACCGGGCGATGTCGGTCAGCTCGCGGTACGCGTCCCGTACCTGACTGGCCGACGTCAACCCGACCTTCACCAGGCCCAGTTCGGACTTGTGGGCGAGCTGCGGCGCCGACGCCTTCATGACGACGGGGTAGCCGACGAGCGAGGCGGCGCGGACGGCCGCCGCGGCGCTGGTGACCAGCTGCTCGCGCGGCACCCGGATCCCGTACGCGCGCAGCAGCTGCTTCGCCGCGTGCTCGCTGAGCTGGTGCCCGGGGCGCATCAGGTTCTGCGCCTTGCGGAAGGACGGCGACGGGCCGCGCGGGGCGTCCTCGAACGGGGAGCGGTAGGCGGCCGTGAAACGGTGGTGGGCGAGATAGGCGCGGACGGCCCCGACGCAGTTGCCGAACGTACGGAACGTCGCCACCCGCGAGGAGCCGAGCAGCGTCTCCCGGTACGCGGCCTCGGTGCCCACCGGCGAGCCCCACACCACGCAGATCAGCTTGTCCGTGCGCTCGGCCGCGTCGACCAGGTCCCGCGCCAGCTTGTCGCTCATCGGCGGGAACGGGCCGGTGATCGGGCAGATGAGGACGCCGACCGACGGGTCGTCGAGGATCGCGTCGATGATCTTCGGGCCGCGCCAGTCGCCGACCGGGTGCCCGCCGTTGTCGACGGGGTTGGCGACGTTCAGGTACTCCGGTATCCACTGGTGCAGCTCGGACTGCTTGGCGTCGGAGAGGGTGGGGAGCGTGAGCCCGGCCGCTGTCGCCAGGTCGGAGAAGTGGGCGCCGGTGCCGCCGGAGATGGAGTAGACGACCACGCCGTCCGCCTTCGGCGGCTTGGCGCGGGCCAACAGGGCGGCGGTGTCCTGGAGTTCGTCGAGCCCGTCGACCCGGATCACCCCGAACTGGCGCATGGCCGCGTCCACGACCGTGTCCGCCCCGGTCAGCTTCCCGGTGTGGGAGGCGGCGGTGCGGGCGCCCGTCTCGGTGCGGCCCACCTTCACGGCGACGACCGGCACGCCCTCGCGCGCGGCCCGGTCCGCGGCGAGCAGGAACGAGCGGCCGTCCTTGAGCCCTTCCACGTAACAGGCGATGGCGCCGACCTCGGGCCGCTGGGCGAAGTACGAGATGAAGTCGGCGGTCTCCAGGTCCGCCTCGTTGCCCGTGGGCGCCCAGTGCGAGAGCCGGATGCCCAGTTCCTGGAGGGTGAAGACGGGCCGGCCCTGGTGGCCGGACTGGGTGATCAGGGCGATCGCCGGCCCGTCGAGGTCGTCGCGGAACTCCTCGAAGGCGTTGAGGTTGGTGTTGGGGCCGAGCAGGCGCAGGCCGGAGCGCTCGACGGCCGCCGTCAGGCGGGCCTGCGCGGCGGCGCCCTCCTCGCCGGTCTCGGCGAACCCGGAGGCGAAGGCGACCGCGAACTTCACCTTCGTATCCGCCAGTTGCTCGATGACGGGCAGCGGATCGGCGATCAGCAGCACCGCGAGGTCCACCTGCTCCGGCAGGTCGGCGACCGACGCCGAGCAGGGCAGCCCGAAGACGGACGCGCGGGTCGGGTGCACCGGGTACAGGCGGGCGCCGACCCGCTCCGCCCAGGCCATCAGCTGCCGGGTGATCCCGGTGTTGGGCCGCCCCTCGGCGTCCGATGCGCCGACGACGGCGACGGACTCCGGCCGGAAGAACCGGTCCAGGTCCACCACGTCGGCGTGCAGCGGGCGCCCGCTGACATCCACTTCGTCGGAACCGGCCCTGCCGTGCACGGCGGGGCCGGGCTGCTCTCCGCAGGCGATCACGCGGGCCCGGCGGGAGTCGGTGGTCAGGGTGCCGTACGTCGATCCAAGCATCGCTCCGCCCGCTCCTCCTGTGTGACAGCAACGACAGCAGCGGCTGAGGCCCTGAGACTCCGGGCCTTAACTGACGCACTGTCAGATTACTGAACTGACGCTCCGTCAGGAACAGGGTTGCAGGCAAAGGCTGGGGCTGGTGCTCGTGTCGATCTCTGCCCGGCGGGCGCGGAGTTCAGTGCGGCGGCGCGGGAGTCACCACGGGAGCTTCACTTCTCGCCCTCCCAGACGAACCCGTCCAGGTCCGTGAAGGAGTCGCCGGTGCCGCCGAGGACGATGTGGTGCGCGCCCGTGCCGTCGTCGGCGACGCCCAGGTCCTTGGCCAGGCCGCGCCGCTTGTAGAGCGCCAGCTTGACGGTGCCGGTGCCGGAGTCGGTGCCGGTGCCGGAGTCGGCGGCGGTGCCGGGGGCGAACTCGGCGTACTTGCCGCCGAAGCTCTTGGCCACGCTCAGGCCCCGCTCGACGTAGAACTGCTTGGTGGCCTTCACGTCGTCGACGCCGAGCAGCAGCACGAACTCGTCGATCTCGCGGGTGGCCGGGCCGGTGTCCTTCTTCGCGGAGGTCGCGATCTTCCAGATGGTGCCGTCGGGGGCCCGGACCACACCGCCGTAGCCCCACATCGACTTCGTGGCGGGCTTGAGCACCGTGGCGCCGGCCTCCACGGCGGCGCCGACGAAGCCGTCGACGGTGGCGGGCCCGGACACGGTGAGCGCCAGGGTGAAGCCGCGGAAACCGTCGGCGGGCGTTTCCCCGGCGGCCCGGAGGCGGACGTGCGCGTCCACGCCGAAGGCGCGGTAGAAGGCGGCGGCGGCCTCGGGGTCCGCCACCTCGAGGGTGACGGAGGCGAGGGCGACGGGGGCTGTGGTGGAAGCGGTGGTTGCCATGTCCTTCACGCTAGGCGCGGCACGGCAGCCACCGCTTCTCGAATCCTGACCGGTTGCCGAGGGACCCCTGGGGCGTGTGTCGAAAAGTCCTGGAGCGACACACGCCCTAGAGGGCCGCGGCCACCTCCTTGGCCACCCGCTCGCCGGAGCGCACCGCGCCGTCCATGTATCCGCACCAGTACGCCGATGTCTCCGTGCCCGCCCAGTGGATCCCGCCCACGGGCGTGCGCAGCGCGGTGCCGTACTGGGTGAGCACGCCGGGCGGCGCGTAGGCGACCGGGCCGCCGCGCGAGAAGCCCTCGTTGTCCCAGCGCTGGAGGACGAAGGCGGTGGGGTTCGCCGCCTTCTCGCCGAAGTACGTCACGTAGTCCTTCAGGACCGCCGCCTTCACGTCGGCCTCGGACGCGCCGTCGTTCGCCCGCATCCGGTCCGCCTCGATGAACCCCATCAGCGCGCCGTAGGAGCCGTCGGGCGGCGAGTTGTCGAAGGAGGAGCGGACGGTTCCGGCGTCGCTGACGACCTGCCCGTTGAGCCCGTCCGCCCGCCAGAACGGGGTGTCGTACACCGCGATCGCCTTGCCGATCGACCCCATGGGCAGCCGCTGGGCGAGCTGGTCGCGGGCGGCGGGCAGCAGCGGGTCGAAGTCGATGCGGGCCGCGAGCGGCGGCGGCACGGCGACCACGACGCGGCTCGCGGTGACGGTGACGCCGTCGGCGGTGAGCCGGTAGCGGCCGTCGGCGGTGCGGGTCACCTTCCGCACGGGCGCGGAGAGCCGGACCCGGTCGCCCAGACGTGCCGCCAACTTCAGCGGCACCTGCTGCGAGCCGCCCACGAAACGGGTGGCCTGCGCGCCGTCCGCCGTCTCCGTGAGGCGCTCCAGGGTGCCCGGCGCCGACTCGTTGCCCGCGCTCGCTATGTAGAACAGGACGTAGAGCAGGGAGAGTTCGCGGGGCTGCGCCGAGAAGACCGAGGTGCAGGCCACTTCGAGGAGGAAGCGGGCGGAGGGGATCACCGCGTTGGCGCGCAGCCAGGTCTCGAAGGTCTGGCGGTCCCACTCCTCGGCCTTCGGCGCCGTCCAGGGCGCCTCGACCGGGACCTTCTTCGCCATGTCGTCGAGCATCGCCTGCACGGCGGCGGCGTTGGCGAGGCCCGCCGCGTCGATGGGCGGGACGGAGCCGAGGAGGCCGTCGGTGGCGTACGGGGTGCGCTTGCCGTCCTTGTAGAGGATGTTCTTGCCGGTGTTGTACGTCGGGAACGTCTCGACGCCGAGATCGGTGGCGAGGGCCCTGATCCGGTCCTGGGTGGGGCCGATGAACTCGCCGCCGCCCTCCGTGGCGCCGCCGTTCGGCAGCTTCAGATTGACGACCCGGCCGCCGACCCGGTCCCGCGCCTCCAGGACCAGCACCTTCTTTCCGGCCGCGGTCAGGTCGCGGGCGGCGGTGAGGCCCGCGAGTCCGGCGCCGACGACGGCGACGTCGACGTCCTGGGTGTCGGCCGTGTCGGCGGCGCGGGCGGTGCCCGTGCCGGTGGCGATCAGGGTGGTGGCCGCGGCGCCGCCCAGCAGGGCGCGGCGGCGGGTGAGGTCCTTGCTGAGCGGGTGTCTTTCGCGTGGCATTGCGTTGTACTCCGTCTCGCTCGTGGTGACCGGGGTTTCTCGGAGGCCCGGATGTCGTCGTCCGACGGCCGGTGGGGGGAGGTTGCGCGCAGCGCCTGCCTCAGGGGCGCGGGGAACCGCGCGACCAGTCACGACGGTGGCGCGCCCGAAAGACGACGGTGGCCGGTGGTCAGACGTGTTTGGCCACCGCCCTGCCGATACGGTCCGCGTCGCGGGCCATCTCGCGGAACATGCCGGAGATCGGGTTCGTGTAGCCCTGGAAGTACAGGCCGGGCAGGGGATGCGGGGTGCGGGGGCGTCCGGTTCGCGGGTCCAGTACGTCGCCGAGGTGGCCGACCAGATTCTCCAGGCCCTGGCGGTAGCCGGTCGCCGCGATCACGGCGTCCGGGGTGATCCGGGTGCCGTCGGCGAGGACGACCGTGTCGCCGTCGAACGACTCCACGGCGGCCACCGGCTCGACCTTCCCGCGCTGCACGGCGTCGATGAGCCCGACGTCCTGCACCGGGATGGAGCCCTCCCGCACGCGCGCGTACAGGCCGGTGTCCGGGCGCGGCAGACCGTGGGCGGACAGGTCGGGGACGCTCAGCTTCCCCAGCGGCACGGCCAGCCGGTCCACCAGGGACACCGGGAGGCGGCGGCAGAGGATGCCGGTGAGCTGGGCGGGCCAGCCGAGCGTGGAGCGGCGCACGATGTGCGGGGCGGTGCGCACGGCGAGCCGGACCCGGGCGGCGCCGCCCTCGGTCAGGTCGACGGCGATCTCGGCGCCGGTGTTGCCGACGCCGACGACGAGGACGTCCTGACCGGCGTACGGGGCCGCGTTGCGGTACTCGCTCGCGTGCCGGAGCGAGCCGGTGAACGTCGCCCTGCCGGGCCAGTCGGGCAGCCGCGGGGTGTGGTTGTAGCCGGTGGCGACGACGACGGCGTTCGCGGTCAGCTCGCGCCCGCCGGTGGCCCGCAGCTGCCAGCCGGTGCCGTCGGCGGCGCGCTCGACGCGTGTCACCTCGACGCCGGTCACGACCTCCAGATCGTGGAACTCGGCGTACTTCTCCAGGTACCGCACGACGTTGTCGCGGGAGACCCAGCGGCCGAAGCGGCGCGGGATGGGCAGGCCGGGCAGCGCCGACAGGCGGCGCGTGGTGTGCAGGTGGAGCCGGTCGTAGTGGGCGCGCCAGGAGGCCCCGACCCGGTCCGACTTCTCCAGCACGACGGCGCGCACACCGTGTGCCCTGAGGCTCGCGGCGGCGGCCAGGCCGCCCGGCCCGCCGCCGATGACGTACACCGGGGGGCGCTCGTGGCTGCGGGCCGGCGTGGGGTGGGCGTCGGTCATGAGCGGAGCGTAGATCCGGGTTCCGCTTGATGGGGCCCCGTCAAAGAGGAAACCGGTTGCGGATTGATCACGGGGGTCGTTGGTCGCAGGCATCTTCGCGGGGCGCCTCGCTCGGGCGCGGGGAAGGCCGGGCGAGGGCGTCGCGCATCGACGGGCCGAGTCGGCAGGGCGGGGCAAGCGGTGAGGAGTACGCCCCTTAGGGGTGTAGTCCTAAGGAGCGGATGTGCGACGGCTCCTTCTGTGCGGATCGGCCATGTCCGTGATGGGAGGCCTCCTGTCCAGTACCGCCCCACTGCGCGGCCGGGCGCAGCTGGAGCTGGTGGTGAGGCCCTTCGGGTACCGGGCGGCGGCGCAGTTCTGGGATGTCGCGCAGGAGCCCGCACTGGCGGCCAGGCTGCATGCCGTCGTCCGGGGGACGCCCGCCTATCGCCGGCAGTTCCTGGCGGACGACGTGCCCGGCGCATCACTGAGCCATTGATCAATTTCTATGAGGCGGTCATGCGGCCGTCGTGGGCCCGGCTGGAGAGCGGCCAGGCCGCGGAGGTCTGGGCTCAATCGTCGGAGCGCTTCGCGGCGCAGGTCGTCGGCCCGCACTTCGAGGCCGTGTGCAGGGAGTACGTGCTCGGGCCCGGACGGTCTCTGCTCGGGACGGCGCTGGGGGAAGTGGGTGCGGGGGTGGTGACGGATCCGGCCGCCCGGCAGCGGATCCAGGTCGATGTCGCCGCCGTAGAGCCTGGATCCGGAGGTGCCAGGCCCGCGGTCGCCCTGCTGGGCGAGGCGAAGTGGGGCACGGTCATGGGCGTGAAGCATCTGGAACGGCTGCGTCGGGCACGAGAGTTGCTCACGGGCCGGGGGCTGGACACCGCACGGTGCGGGCTCGCTTGCTTCAGCGCGGCAGGCTTCACGGACGCACTGCGCGAGGAGGCCGCCCGTGGGGGAGTGCTGTTGATCGGACTTGAGGAGCTGTACGGAAGGTCGATGCCGTCAGCGGTCCTCGGCTGACAGGGTTCCGGCCGGCAGGCACTTGCAGGCTGACTCCGGATGCGGTGAACTGACGTACCGTCAGATACGCGAGGAGGGGCCGGACTTCATGGATGCGATGGGCCTCAGTGGGGCCGAGTGGCTCGCCGTGCTGCGGATCGGGCTCGGCCTGTGGTGGCTGGAGAGCTGGCGGCACAAGGACAAGAAGGGCTGGTTCGAGCGCGGCACCGGGATCGCGTGGGCCGCCGACGTCGCGGGCAAGCACCGGTGGACCGCCGTCCGCAGCGGCTTCGACGTCGTCGTGAAGCCGCGGCCGAAGACCATGGCGTACGTGGTCGTGTACGCCGAACTCGCCCTCGGCCTCGGCCTGGTGCTCGGGTTCCTGACCCCGGTCGCGCTCGTCGGCGGGCTGCTGCTCAATCTCCTGTACTTCACGCTCATGATCCACGACTGGGCCGAGCAGGGGCAGAACGCGATGATGGGGCTGATCTCGATCGTCGCGCTCTTCGCGATGTCCTGGCAGACCTGGTCCCTCGACCACGCGATCGGACTGTTCTGATGAGTGCTCCGACGGACGCGCCGGGCCACGGGCCGCGCTTCGACCTCCCCGAGACCGACGCCTTCACCCGCCCCTACTGGGAGGCCGCCGCCGACGGCACCCTGCTGCTGCGGCACTGCGCGGGGTGCGGGCGCAGCCACCACTACCCGCGCGAGTTCTGCCCGTACTGCTGGAGCGAGGACGTCCACTGGCGGCCCGCGTCGGGCCGGGCCACCCTCTACACCTGGTCCGTCGTCCACCGCAACGACCTGCCGCCCTTCGGCACGCGCACCCCGTACGTCGCCGCCGTCGTCGACCTCGCGGAGGGCCCGCGGATGATGACCGAGGTGGTGGAGTGCGGGCCGGAGACGCTGCGGGTGGGAATGGCCCTGGAGGTCTGCTTCCGCGCGGACGGGGACGGGGGCGGCGGGGTGACGGTGCCGGTGTTCCGGCCGGGGGCGGGCGGGTAATGCGGGTGCGGGGTGGTGCGGGTCTCGCCATCATGGGCGGATGACGCCGACGCAGCCCCGGCCCGCCGCCGGAACCTGGGAACTCAGCGCCGATCCGGCGGAGTTCGAGCGTGCCGCCGGCGCCTACCTGCGCGCCGACCGCGCCCTGCACACCGTCCAGCTCAGCGTCACCGCCGCACTGCTCGCCGGGGAGCCCCGGTACACCGGGGTACGGCCGAGGTTCGGGGTGTGGCGGGACGGGGACGGCCGGGTCGCGGGCAGTTTTCTGTGCACGCCGCCGTTCCCGCCGGTGGTGAGCCCGCTCGGGCCCGACGCCGCACGGGAGCTGGCCGCCGTGCTCGACGGGGACGGGCCGGGCGGCGACGGCCCCGACGGCGACGGGCTCCGCGGGGTGAACGGGCCGGTGGAAGGCGCCCGCGCCGTCGCCGCCTGGCTTCGGCGGCACCCGGGCGGCACGGTCGAGGAGAGCATGGCGCAGCGGCTGTACCGGCTCGACCGGCTGACCCCGCCCGACCCGGCACCGGCGGGCCGGGCCCGGGTGGCCGGGGCGGCGGACCGGGCCCGGGTGGCGGGCTGGATCAAGGACTTCGCCGACGAGGGGCACGGCGGGCCTCCCGGCGGGTTCACCGAGGAACAGGCCCTGGCCTGGACCGACTCCCGGCTCCCGGGCGGCGGCGTCACGCTGTGGGAGGCGGCCGACGGCACACCGGTGTCGATGGCCTCCGTCACCCCGCCCGGCGCCGGATGCGTGCGCGTCGCGTCCGTGTTCACGCCGAAGGAGCGGCGCGGCCGGGGCTACGCGGGAGCCGTCACGGCCGAGGTCAGCCGGGTCGCGGTGGAGCGGGGCGCCGACGAGGTGGTGCTCTTCACCGATCTCGCGAACGGCACGAGCAACGCCCTCTACCAGCGCCTCGGCTACCGCCCCGTACGGGACTTCACCGTCCTGGCGTTCGCCCCACGGGTCACGGCCACAGCAGCTCCTTGAGCCAGCCGTTCTCCGTGCGGGAGTACTTGAGCCGGACGTGGCGTCGCCGGGCGTCCCCCTGGAAGAACTCCACCTCGTCCGGCTGAAGGGCGTACGCCGTCCAGGACGGGACCGGTGCGTCCGGCTCGCGCTGCGCCCGGTCCCACGCGGCCCGCGACTCCCGCTCCAGCTCGTCGAGGGAGGCCAGGGTCTCGCTCTGGTGGCCGGTCAGGGCGGCGGCGAGCGCGCCGGTCGAGCGGGCGTGCAGGTCGGCCTGGGCCACGGCGGCGGGCGCCGTGCGGACCGGGCCGCGCACCCGGACCTGCCGGCCCTGCACCGGCCAGTAGAAGCCGAGCGCCGCGTACGGGCGGGCGGCCAGCTGACGCCCCTTGGCGCTGCCGGCGTGCGAGGCGAACGTCCAGCCGTCGGCCGCGTCGGCGCCGTGCAGCATCACCGTACGGACATCGGCCCGGCCCTCGGCGTCGGTGGTGGCGAGCGAGGGGGTGTGCGGCTCGGGCTGCCCGGCCGCCACGGCCGCCGCGAACCACTCCACGAACAGCGGCAGCGGTTCGGCGGGGGCGGCCCCGGGGTCGAAGGCGGGCAGCTCGGTGTCCCAGACGCGCAGGGACCGCAGCAGGGGTTCGAGATCGGAGGTCATGCGGCGATTGTCGCCCCCGAACGGCCGCGCCCCGCTAGGCGCCCCGCACCACGTCGAACACCTGCTTCTGCACCCCGTTGGCATACGCCTCCTGCTCCACCAGCCGCAGCTTCCGGGTGTCCTGGTCCGCCGTGCTGAACAGGCGCTTGCCCGCGCCGAGCAGCAGGGGGAAGACCAGCAGGTGGTAGCGGTCGATCAGGCCCGCGTCGGAGAGGGCGTGGTTCAGGGCGATGCTGCCGTGGACGATGACCGGGCCGCCCTCGGTCTCCTTCAGCGCGGCCACCTCGTCGAGCGAGCGCAGGATCGTGGTCGGGCCCCAGTCGGAGACCAGCGCGTCCTCGGTGAGCGTGGTCGAGACGACGTACTTCGGCAGGTCCTTGTAGTCGCCGAACTCCTCCATGGCGGGCCACACCGGGCTGAACGCCTCGTAGCTGGCCCGGCCGAGCAGCATCGCCGCCGCTTCCTTCTGCTCGCGGCCCTTGATCTCGAAGGCCTCGGGCACGAAGTCGATGTCCTTGAACGTCCAGCCGGCGTTGCGGTAGCCGCTCTCGCCGCCGGGGGCCTCCATCACGCCGTCGAGCGAGATGAAGGCGGTGCTGATGAGCGTACGCATGAGGGGCTCCTGGTCTCTTCGGGTCGCGGTCGGTCGTCGTGCGCGTCACGGTTGTCGTCCGTACGCCCATGATGACCGCGACCGACAAAGAAACTCATCGGTGAGAGCGCGAGCCGGTCACTCCCGGCCGAGCACCACCGTCCCGGACGAGCAGAACCAGCCGCCCGTGCCGGACGCCACGGCGAGCGCGGGCGGGGAGCCGTCCGCCCGGCGCACCTGATGGCCGCCCGCCGTGCCGCGCAGCTGCCGCACTGCCTCCACCAGCAGGAACAGTCCGCGCATCCCGGGGTGCTGGGCGGACAGGCCGCCGCCGTCGGTGTTCGTCGGCAGCTCGCCGTCGCGCAGCAGCCGGCCCTTCTCGACAAAGGCCCCGCCCTCGCCCTTGGCGCAGAACCCGAGGTCTTCGAGGGTCACCAGCGTCATGTAGGTGAAGGCGTCGTAGATCTCCGCGATGTCGATCTCGGCCGGTGACACCCCCGCCCGCTCGAAGGCGAGGCGGCCGCTGACGGCCGCGGGGGAGACGGTGAAGTCGTCCCACTCCGACATGGTGGTGTGCGAGACGTGCTCGCCCGAGCCGAGCACCCACACCGGGGAGGTCGCGCAGTCCGGTACGAGGTCCGCGGCGACCATCAGCACCGCCGCGCCGCCGTCGGAGCGGATGCAGCAGTGCAGCTTGGTGAACGGGTCGGCGATCATCGGCCCGCCGAGCACGTCGTCGACCGTGACCGGGTCGCGGAACATCGCGTCCGGGTTCGCCGCCGCGTTCTGCCGGGCCTGCACCGCGACCTGGGCGAGCTGGTCGAGGGTGGTCCCGTACTGGTGCATGTGGCGGCGGGCCGCCATCGCGTACTTGGCGATGAGCGTGTGCCCGTACGGGACCTCGAACTGGAGCGGGCCGCGGGCGCCGAAGGACAGGTTCGACGTGCGCCGCTTCGCCTTGATGTCGGCGCGGGCCGTCGAGCCGTAGACGAGGAGGACGGCGCGGGCGTGCCCGGCGGCGATGGCGTCCGCCGCGTGCGCCGCCATCACCTCCCAGGTGGAGCCGCCCACCGAAGTGGAGTCCACCCAGCGGGGTTTGAGGCCCAGGTACTCGGCCACCTCGACCGGGGCGAGGGTGCCGAGTCCGGCGCTGGCGACTCCGTCGATCACGTCGGGGGTGAGGCCCGCGTCGGCCAGTGCCCTGCGGGCGGCCTGGGCGTGCAGGGCGTAGGGGGTGGCTTCGTCGACCCGGCCGCAGTCGGAGAGGGCGATGCCCGTGATGGCGACCTTGTGCTGGGAGCCAGTCATGAATCTGACGGTACATCAGATTCGGGTGGGTCGTCAGCCCCGGCCGCTCCCCAGGGGCGCCGCGGCGGATCCGGAGCGGAAAAGTCTGGGCATGCGTGGCCGCGCGCTCTAACATGACGCCCCGTCAGAAAGGGGCCCGCATGGACGCCACGTTCACCGAGGAACAGCAGGAGATCCGCCGTACCCTGCGCGAACTCACCACGAAACGCTGCACCCCGGACGACGTCAAAGCCGCCACCCGCACCCCGGCAGGCCACGACCTCGCCCTGTGGGGCGCGCTCGGCACCGAGCTGGGACTGCCGGGCCTCGCGCTGCCCGAGCGGTACGGCGGGGTCGGCGCCACCGTCACCGAACTCGCCCTCGCGCAGGAGGAGTTGGGGCGGGCCCTGACCCCCTCCCCGCTCTTCGCGACCTGCGGTCTTGCCGCCCCGCTGATCGCCGCCCTCGGCACCGACGCCCAGCGGGACGCACTGCTCCCGAAGATCGCCGGCGGCCGCCTCACCGTCGCCCTCGCCGTCCCCGGCACCGGCCTGGCCACGGCCCTCGGCCTGGTCGCGGAGAACACCGGCGACTGGGCCGGCGGCGGGCGCGCGGGCGGGGTCCAGGCCCGCAGGGCGGACGGCGGCTGGCACCTGTACGGGCAGGCCGAGCAGGTCCTCGACGGGCACAGCGCGGGCCTCCTCCTGGTCGCCGCGCACACCGGCGGCTTCGCCCGCTCCCGGACCCTGCTGTTCCTCGTACCGCAGGACGCCGCCGGTCTCGTCCGGACCCGGCAGACCTCGCTCGACGAGACCCGGCCGCAGGCCCGGATCGAACTGCGCGACGTACCCGCCGAGTTGCTGGGTGAGGAGGAGGCCGACGTGCGGGGCGCGCTCGCCGCGGCCGGTGACACCGCCGCCACCCTGCTCGCCGCCGACGCGGTCGGCGCCGCCGACCGGGCCCTGGAGCGGACCGTCCAGTACGTCAAGGAGCGCGAGCAGTTCGGGCGGCCGATCGGGTCGTTCCAGGCGGTCAAGCACCGGCTCGCCGATGTGTACGTGACCGTGCAGGCGGCGCGCTCCGCCGCCTACTACGCGGCCTGGGCCGCGGGCGACACCGGCGGCGAGCGGGCCGGGGCCCTCGCGCTCGCCCAGGCGCTGGAGGCGCTGCGCACCGCCGCCGCCGAGGCCGTCCAGCTGCACGGCGGCATCGGCTTCACCTGGGAGCACGACGCCCACCTGTACCTGAAGCGGGCCGCGGGCGACGAGCTGCTCTTCGGGCCCGTGCACCTGCTGCGGGCCCGCGCCGCGCAGACCGCCGGCCTCTTCGGTCCGGCCGCCGCGGTGAGCGCCTGATGGCGCCGCCGGGGCTGCGCCTCGTGCAGAAGGTGTCGTCGACCAGGACGTTCGCCCGGCTCGCGCCGCACGTCATCCCGGCCATGGACCGCGCCGTCCACCGGCTGACCAAGGGGAAAGTGCTGGTCAGCGCCCAGATGCTGCCCGGGGTCATCCTCACCGCGCGCGGCGCGAGGAGCGGCCTCGAACGGCGTACACCGCTCGCCTGCATGCCCGAGGAGGGTACGGGCACCTGGCTGCTGATCGGGTCGAACTTCGGGCGTCCCGGACATCCGGCGTGGACGGGGAACCTGCTGGCCCACCCCGACGCCGAGATCAACTGGCGCGGAAAAGACATTCCGGTCACCGCGCGGCTGCTCAACTCGGCCGAGCGGGACGAGGCTTGGGCGGCGGCGCTGAAGTTCTGGCCGCCGTACGCGGCGTACCAGGCCCGGGTGGACCGGGAGATCAGGCTGTTCCGGCTGGAGCGGCGCCGGCCCTGACGCGGGCGGGCCGCCGGAGCGGGCCCCAACGGCAACGGCGGCGGCTCACGCTGACCACGCGAACCGCCGCCGTCCGACAGGACCAGAGGAAGGGAGTGCCGCTACTTCGTCGGCTTCTTTCCGGTCACGCCCAAGTGGACCAACAGCGCCAGGTTCGGCTTCAGTTCGGCCTGCTTGACGCCCCAGGTCTGGAAGCCCTTCTGGTGCGAGGCGACCGCCGCGAGCATCGCGACCAGCGAGCCGGCCACGGCCGCCGGGCTGACGTCCTTGTCGACCTTGCCCTTGTCCTGGAGGTCCTTGACGGCATCGGCGAGGGAATTGTTCACCGAGTTCAGGATCTTCATGCGGAGCTTGTAGAATCGCTTGTCGCCCTCGGCCGCGCCGAGGTCGACGACGCGCAGGATCGCGTCATTCTTGCGCCAGAACTCCAGGAAGCCGTCGACGAGTTCCTGCGCGGTCGCCCAGCCGGCCTTGCCGACCCAGGAGCGGTCGGCCACCAGGCCGGTCAACTCGGCCCCCTCGGCCGCCATTTGCTCGGCGATCTCCAGGACGGCGCCCTCGACGTCCGGGAAGTACTGGTAGAAGGTCGCGGGCGAAGTGCCCGCCTTTCGCGCGACATCAATGACTTTGACGTCCCGGTAGGGCGAGGAGCTGAGCATCTCGCCGAGGCAGTCGAGCAGCTTTTGACGTGTTGCCTGACCACGCCGTCCGGCCACACGACCGTCGACGGTACGTACTTGTCCTGTCATGCCGTCAGCTTACCGAGGGGTGATCGGAGCGCGATCTGGCCGACTGCAAATGGGGTTGGGGCCCGTGAAACGGGACCGGTCGCCGGTCAAATCCGGTGCCGGGAGCGACGGGAATTGGCCATTCGTTCGAATGTGAACAGTTCGGCCCCGACCTGCGTCGCTAGCGTGCCGCCATGGCCCCCGTACGCAGCGCGTTCCCGGAAGGCGCCCCGTGCTGGGCCGACGTCCAGCTGCCGGACGTCGAGGCGGGCAAACGGTTCTACGGGGATCTCTTCGGGTGGACCTTCGACGAGGGCGCCGGGGCCGAGCGGGGCTACTACACGGCGGCGTACAGCGAGGACCGCGCCGTCGCCGCCCTCGCCCCCCTGTTCGGCGCCGCGGGACCGGCCTGGACCGTGCATTTCGCGGTCCGTGACGCCTACGCCACCGCCGCCCGGGTCACCCGCTCCGGCGGCCGGGTGGTCAGCGGCCCGCTCTCCGTGGGCACGGCCGCCACCATGGCGCTGGTCACCGACCGTGACGGCGGCGTCTTCGGGCTGTGGCAGGCGGGCAGCGACCCCGGCTTCGAGGTGACGGGGGAGCCGGCCGCCTTCTGCTGGACGGAACTGCCGACGCGGGACACGGCACGGGCCGACCTCTTCTACGAGACCGTCTTCTCTTACGCGGCCGGGGACGCCGGGCCCGAGGAGCCCGGAGCCGGGCCCGGGAGCGCCGGCGGGCTGCGGTTATGGGCGCCCGCCGGGACCCTCCCCTCCCCGGCCACCGCGGTCGCCGGCCGCCGCTCCACCCTCCACACGCCGCTGACCGGCGGTTTTCTCGTGCATTTCGGCACCGCCGAGCTGGAGGCCACCACCGCCGACGCCCTCCGGCTCGGTGGCGAGATACGGGTCGCGGCGCACCCGACCGGGGCCGGCCGGGTGACCGTGCTCGCCGACGACCAGGGCGCCCTGTTCGCCGTACGGGAGGTGTGAGACACCCCGATGTGCCCCCGGGTTCGCAACCGGGGCCCCGGACAGGAAGAATCGGGGTGCGTGCCGCCGTAGCGCTTCGGCGGTGAGACGCTGTCGGGGGCCGTGAGTGCGATGGCCCCGTACGGGGAGGTGGCAGGCGAGTGGTGGATCAGCTGACGCAGCACGATCCGAGGCGGATCGGTCCGTTCGAGGTCCTGGGACGGCTCGGCGCGGGCGGCATGGGGCTGGTCTATCTGGCCCGCTCGGCCTCGGGCCGGCGCGTGGCGATCAAGACGGTGCGCACGGAGCTCGCCGAGGACCAGCTGTTCCGGGTCCGGTTCACGCGCGAGGTCGAGGCGGCCCGGGCGGTGTCCGGCTTCTACACGGCCGCCGTCGTCGACGCCGACCCGCGCGCGGCCGTGCCGTGGCTCGCCACCGCGTACGTCCCCGCGCCCTCGCTCGAAGAGATGGTGAACGACTGCGGGCCGCTGCCGGCCCAGGCGGTGCGCTGGCTGGCGGCCGGGGTCGCCGAGGCGCTCCAGTCCATCCACGGCGCGGGCCTGGTCCACCGCGACCTCAAGCCGTCGAACGTCCTCGTCGTCGAGGACGGCCCGCGCGTGATCGACTTCGGCATCGCGTCCGGCGTCTCCAACACCCGCCTGACCATGACGAACGTGGCGGTGGGCACGCCCGCCTACATGTCGCCCGAGCAGGCGAAGGACTCCCGCAGCGTCACCGGCGCCAGCGATGTCTTCTCGCTCGGCTCCACGCTGGTCTTCGCGGCGACCGGCCACGCGCCGTTCCACGGGGCGAACCCGGTGGAGACCGTCTTCATGCTGCTGCGCGAGGGCCCCGACATCGAGGGGCTGCCCGACGAGCTGCGCCCGCTGATCGAGTCCTGCATGCAGATGGAGGCGGGCCTGCGCCCGTCCCCGGCCGACCTCCAGGCCCAGCTCGCCCCGCACCTCTTCGGCTCCGGCAGCGACGACAGCGGCACCGCGTCCGCCTGGCTGCCCGAGCGGTCCGTCGCGCTGATCGAGTCGCGCCGCGGCAGCCGCACCGTGGTCCGCCCCCAGGCGTCCCGCGCCGCGGCGGGCCCGATCCCCGCGATGCCGCCGCAGCCGCCCCCGTCCCCCGCCTCGACCGACGGCTGGCGCGGCTCACCCGCCGCGTCGCCGGTCCCCGCGCCGGTCGGCCGCGGCTCCGACGGGCCGGTCCACCTGGCCGGGGCGCAGGTGCCGATCGGGCCCGGGCCCCGGGTCGCCGACGCCCGCGCCGCCGCCGTGCAGGCGCCGCCCGCCGAGTCCGGGCTCGCCGCCTCCTGGTCCCGGGCGAAGCCGTCCGTGAACGGCGCGCCCGACCCCGTCGTGCCCGCGCCCGCCCCGCCGGAGGGCCCGGCCGGCTGGCGCCCGTGGCGGTTCCGCATGTCGAACGACGTGTGGGGCACCCCCAAGGTCGCCGGCGATCTCGTCTACGTCACCTCCTTCGAGGTGCACGCCCTCGACACGGCCACCGGCCGGCGCCGCTTCAAGACCCGCGACGTCGCCTGGTCGCTGACCGTCGCCGACGGCATCATCCACGCCTCCGACGGGCCGACCCTGTGGGCGCTCGACGCCCGCGAGGGCTCCGACCTGTGGCGGCTCCAGACGGACGCCTGGGTCTACTCCGTCCAGGCCGATCACGGCACCGTCGTCACCGGCACCCGCGGCGGCGGCGCCCAGGCCCGCGAGGCCGTCAGCGGCGACCCGCTGTGGGAGATCACCGGCTGCCAGACCGACTTCGAGACGGCCGAGGCGGGCCCCGTCGTCCACGAGAGCACCGTCTACGTGTGGCAGGACGCGCGGCTGCGCGCCCTGGAGGCCAGGAGCGGCGAGGAGCGCTGGTCGTACCCGGTCGGCGACGCCGCCTCCTGCGGCGGGGTGCCGGTCCGGCTGACCCCCGCCGACGACGGCTGCGTGTACGTCGCCGCCGGCGCCCGGGTGCTCGCCCTCGACATCGCCACCGGTCAGCTGCGCTGGCACTTCGAGGCACCGGCCGTCTTCCTGAGCCCGCCCGCGTTCGTGCCCGGGCCCGCGGTCACCGGCGGCGGGGTCTACCTCGTCGACCACCACGGCACGGTGTACGCGCTCGACGCCGCCGACGGCCGCGACCGCTGGCGCATCGCGACCGAGGCCCGGCCCTCGTCGATCGACCCGGTCCTCGTCGCCCGCGGCCACGTCCACGTCGGCAGCGGGCAGGGGCTCTACACGCTGGACGCGGTGACCGGCACGCCGAAGTGGCGGTTCCAGGCAGGCGGCGAGATCGTCGGCTCCCCGGTCGTCGCCGACGGCCGGATCCACTTCGGCTCGACCGACCACCTCCTCTACACGCTCAAGGCGGACGACGGCCGGCTGCGCTGGAAGCTGGCGACCGGCGGCGAGATCACCGGCACGCCCGTCGTCACCGACGGCGTCGTCTACGCGTGCAGCAAGGACCGCTGCGTGTACGCGCTGGACGCGGAGAAGGGGACCGGGACCAGTCGATAGTCCGTTCCCCGGGTCACGCGGGCGGGTGCCGGGTAGGGTGCCCGGCGTGATGACACGGGGACGCAGGATTCTGAAGCTGACGGCTGTCGCGGCCGTCGTGGTGTTCGCCCTGACGGGCTTCTCCCGGGGGCACGGCCGCCACCACAGCAGCCATGGCAGCGGCGGCGGGTGCAGCAGCTCGTCGCAGGACCACGACAGTTCGTCGAGCAGTACGTCGAGCGGCTCGTCGAGCGGTTCGCTCGGCAAGTCGGACGATTCGACGTACGGCTCGTCGAGCGGTTCGTCGTACAACTCGACCAGCGGCACGTCGGGATCGTCGTCGACCCGCCGGTCCGATCTGCGCGACGGCCGGGCGCGGCTCGTGAACTGCGCGACCGAGAAGCGCTCGTACGCGACCGTCGAGGTGAGCAACGGGAACCGGAGCACGGGCGAGTTCCGGGTCTCCGTCGACTTCTACGACGCCCAGGAGCAGCTGCTGACGTTCGACTCCAGGGATGTGGAGGTGCCGGGCAACGGCAAGAAGACCGTGGCCGTCCCCGTCTCCAGCCGCTACCTCAAGGACATCGACCACTGCAAGGTCGACCCGGAAGCCACCCTCACCCGGAACTAGCGGGTTCGGAACTTCCCCGCCGAACGGGAGTTGAAGAGCCCGGCCTGCCGCTCCGGCGGCAGGTTGCCGAGCGCGATCAGGTGCGGGGCCTGCGCGAAGGCCCGCTCGCGGGCCGCCTCCGTCGCCGCCCACACCGCCCGCACCGTGCCCTGCACCGCCTCGGTGGGGTGCGCGGCGACGGTCTCCGCGCAGCGCACCGCCGCCGCCAACGCGGCGCCGGGCGCGGTGACTTCACTGACCAGGCCGGTCTCGTACGCCCGCCGGGCCGACATCCGCTCCGCCGACCCCATCAGCGCGAGCCGCGCCACCTCGCCGGGCGGCATGCGCTGCGCCAGGTACACCGACTCGTAGGCGCTGACCATGCCGTACGTGGTGTGCGGGTCGAAGAACGTCGCGTGCTCGTCGGCGACGACGAACTCAGCCTCGCCCAGCAGGTAGAACGCGCCGCCGCACGCCATCCCGTTCACCGCGGCGATCACCGGCTTCCACAGGTCGTTGGCCTTCGGGCCGACGGTGAGCAGCGGATCGTCCATGGAGTACGGGGACGGGGGCTGCGGGACGTCCAGGCCGCGGTCGATGCCCGTGCAGAAGGCGCGGTCGCCCGCGCCGGTGAGCACGACGGCCCGCACGGTGTCGTCGTGGCGGAACTCCCGCCAGGCGGTGCGGAGTTCGGTGATCGTCTCCTGGTCGAGGGCGTTGTGGCGGTGCGGGCGGTCCAGGGTGACCACGGCCACCCCGGTGTCCTTGTGGCGGGTCACGTCCACGGTCATGGCCGCTCCAGGACCCAGCGGGGGACGTGCACGCCGTCGATCTCCGTGAACACGGCCTGGACCTTGGCGCCGATCCGCAGGCGCTCCTGGGGGACCGAGTTCAGCGGGGCGTCGGCCGTCGTGACCAGGTTGCCGACCAGGCGGATGCGGGGGGCTTCCGCGAGTTCGACGATGATCGCGTTGTAGGGGGCCAGGGCGGCGTACGCCGGGAGCAGGGGCGGGTGCGGGATCACGTACGACCAGATCCTTCCCTTGCCGCTCATCTTCCGCCAGGTGGAGTCGAAGGACTGGCAGTGCGGGCAGCAGGGGCGGGGCGGGAAGCGGAGTTCTTCGCATTCCGGGTCGGCGCAGGCCTGTACGCGCAGTTCGCCTCGGGCGGCGTAGTCCCAGAAGGGGGCGCCGTCGTCGTCCGGTACGGGGGCGAGCAGGTGGTCGGTCGTCGCGTCTGCCATGTGCGGTCCCTTTCCGAGTGCCGGTCGTGGGTGGTTGCTCGCGCAGTTCCCCGCGCCCCTTACGGGGCGCTCCTGTGCCCGGAGCCTTGGGCAATCTGCCGCCTGGGGCGGCAGGGTGGGCAAGGCGGCCCCCAGCGCCGGGTGCGCGGTCTTCGGGCGGTGCCCGTGGTCCGGGTCAGTTGCGGAGCAGTACCGCCGAGGTCGGGACGCCCTCGCCGGCTGTTACCAGGCAGGTGCGGGCGTTCGGGACCTGGGCCGTGCTGATGCCGCGGAGTTGTTTCACGCCCTCGTTGATCAGGTTGAAGCCGTGGACGTAGGCCTCCGAGAGGCCGCCGCCGCCCGTGTTGATGGGGAGGCGGCCGCCGATCTCCAGGGCGCCGCCCTCGGTGAAGGCGCCGCCCTCGCCGCGGCCGCAGAACCCGTACCCCTCGAGAGACAGTGGGATGAGCGGGGTGAACGCGTCGTAGATCTGGGCCACGTCCACGTCGTGCGGGGTGAGGTCGGAGTTCTTCCACAGGTGGCGCGCGGCCGTCCAGGCGGGGCCGGTGAGCGGGTCGTCGTTCCAGTAGTTGACCATGCCGTGGTGCTGGGCGGGCAGGCCCTGCGCCGCCGCGTGGATGTAGACGGGCTTGTGCCGCAGGTCGCGGGCGCGCTCGGCGGAGACGATGACGCAGGCCAGCGCGCCGTCGGTCTCCAGGCAGTTGTCGAAGAGGCAGAGCGGCTCGCTGATCCAGCGGGCGTTCATGTACATGTCCCGGGTCAGCGGGCGCTCGTACATCATGGCGGCCGGGTTCTGGTTGGCCCGGTTGCGGCAGGCGAGGGCGACGTTGAAGAGGTGGTCGCGGGTGGCGCCGTACTCGTGCATGTAGCGGCGGGCCAGCATGCCGATCTCGTCGGCGGGACGGAGCAGTCCGAAGGGCCTCGTCCACTGGGCGGGCGTGGGGAGTTGGACGGTGGTGTTCTTCCACGGGCGCGGCCCGCTGCCGCGTTTGCGCGAGCGCCAGGCGACGCCCACGCTCGCCTGGCCGGTGGCGACCGCGGCGGCGAGATGGGCGATCGTCGCGCACGAACCGCCGCCGCCGTAACCGACCTTGGAGAAGAAGGTGACGTCTCCCGCGCCGACGGCCTTGGCCACCTCGACCTCGTCGGTCTCCTCCATCGTGTACGAGGCGAAGGCGTCCACCTCGGACGCGGCGAGGCCCGCGTCGTCCAGGGCGGCCAGGATGGCCCGGCACGCCAAGGTCTTCTCGGATTCGGGGAGTTGCTTCGCGAAGGCCGTCTGGCCTATGCCGACGATGGCCGTCGCGTCCTTGATGCCGCTCACCATGGCACTCCCGCCTGTGCAGCTGGATCTCTGGGCTGACAGCGCGTCAGGCTACAGCTAATCTGACGGATAGTCAGCTACGGGTCGGGTACGGCGTTGTGGGAGGTCGGTCGATGAACGCGCAGACGTGGAGCACCATCCCGGGACTGATCAGGGACGCGGTCGCGCGGTACGCCGGGCGGGAAGCCGTGGTCGACGGGCGCACCCGGATCACCTACGCCGAGCTCGGCGAGCGCGTGGAGCGGGCCGCCGCCGCCTGCGTGGCCTCCGGCGTCGAGCCCGGCGACCGGGTCGCCCTCTGGGCCCCCAACACCCTGGACTGGATCGTCTCCGCGCTCGGCGCGGTCAGCGCGGGCGCGGTCCTGGTGCCGCTCAACACCCGTTTCAAGGGCGCCGAGGCCGCCGACATCCTGGCCCGCTCCCGCGCCCGGCTGCTCTTCGTCACCGGCACCTTCCTCGGCACCTCCTACGTCGCCTCGCTGCGCCGCGCCCAGGAGGCGGGCGCCGAACTCCCGCACCTGGACGAGGTGGTGGTGCTCGCCGACACCGCACCCGACGCGCCCGGCTACCGCACCTGGAAGGAGTTCCTCGCGGGAGGGGAGAAGGTCACCGCCGCGGAGGCGCGGAAGCGGGCGGACACCGTCACGGCCGCCGACGCCTCCGACATCATCTTCACCTCCGGCACCACAGGACGCCCCAAGGGCGCCGTCATCACCCACGAACAGACCCTGCGCGGCTACGAGATCTGGGCCGACCTCGCCGGGCTGCGCGAGGGCGACCGCTATCTGATCGTGAACCCGTTCTTCCACACCTTCGGCTACAAGGCGGGCGTCATCGCCTGCCTGATGCGCGGCGCGACGATGATCCCGCAGCCCGTCTTCAACGTGGACACGGTGCTCGCCAACATCGCCGCCGAGCGCATCTCCGTCCTCCCCGGACCGCCCACCCTGCACCAGTCGCTGCTCGACCACCCGGCGCGCGACGCCCACGACCTGTCGGCGCTGCGCGTGGTGGTGACGGGGGCGGCCGTGGTGCCGCTGCGCCTGGTCGAGCGGCTGCGCGGGGAACTGCACGTCGCGACCGTCCTGACCGCCTACGGCCTCACCGAGGCCAGCGGCATCGTCACCATGTGCCGCCGCGGCGACGACCCCGAGACGATCGCGTCGACCTCGGGCCGGGCGATCCCCGGCACCGAACTGCGGGTCGCGGCACAGCCCGGCGAACCCGGCGAGGTCCTCGTCCGCGGCTTCAACGTCATGCGGGAGTACTTCGAGGACGCCGCCGCCACCCGCGAGGTCATCACCGAGGACGGCTGGCTGCACACCGGCGACGTCGGCGTCCTCGACGACGGCGGCAACCTGCGGATCACCGACCGCATCAAGGACATGTTCATCGTCGGCGGCTTCAACGCCTACCCCGCCGAGATAGAGCAACTGCTCGGCGTCCACCCCGACGTGGCCGACGTGGCCGTGGTCGGCGTCCCCGACGGACGGCTCGGCGAGGTCGGCAGGGCCTATGTCGTGCGCCGGCCGGGCTCGGTGCTCACCGGCGACGACCTCATCGCGTGGGCCCGGCGCGAGATGGCCAACTACAAGGTGCCCAGGACCGTCCGGTTCGTCACGGACCTGCCGCGCAACGCCTCCGGCAAGGTGCTCAAGCAGGAGCTGCGGGCGGGCTGAGCCGCAGCGCGTCCAGGTCCACGACCAGGTCCGCCCGCTCGCGGCCCGGAGCCACCCGGCGGGCGTTCGCCTCGTCCGAGCGCAGCACCCACGCGCGGGCCTCGGCCGGGTTCTTGCCGAACTCCACGTGCCGCGCGACCAGCCGCTCCACCCGTACGGTGTCGTCGACCGCCACCCACCACACCTCGTCCAGCAGCGGGCGGACCGCCGTCGACCACGGCTCCTCGTCGAGGAGGAGGTAGTTCCCCTCGGTCACGATCAGCGGCACGTCCGGCGGGACGGGCAGCGCGCCCGCCAGCGGCTGCTCCAGCTCCCGCTCGAAGGACGGCGCGTAGACCGTCTCGCCGTTGCGCGGCGCCCGGAGCCGGGCGAGGAGGGCGCCGTACCCGTACGCGTCGAACGTGTCCGGGGCGCCCTTGCGGTCCGCGCGGCCGAGCCGGCGCAGTTCCGCGTCCGCGAGGTGGAAGCCGTCCATGGGGACCAGCGCCGCGTCGGCGCCGAGCGCGCGGACGACGGCCCCGGCGAGCGTGGACTTGCCGGCGCCGGGCGGACCGGCGATGCCGAGCACGCGGCGCGGGCCCCGGGACACCAGGGCTCGCGCGCGGCCGGCCAGTTCATCGACGCGACTCATGGGGTGAGCCTTTCACGGGCGTCACCACTGGACGGCGTTGTCCAGGTCCTGCTGCCAGTAGGTGACCTTCAGGGAGTCGTCGATGTACGTGCCGCCGGCGGGCAGCGCCGGGTGGGCGGTCGCGGGCAGCGAACCGCTCATGGAGCGGGGCTGGAACATGACCTCCAGGCTCTTCGCGGTGTAGCCGTTCGAGCCGCTGCCGTCGGCGGCGGACAGCAGCACCGCCGCGTAGCCGGACGCGCCGGGCGCGAGCGTGACCACGGCCTGCGGCTTGGAGTCCTCGACCACCGGCGGCACCGACTGCGCCTCGCTGAAGCGGACGACCGGGTAGCCGTACAGGTAGCAGGGCTTGCCGCCGGTGTTGGTGACCGTGAGCAGCATGTGGTTGACGGGCCGGGCCATCGGGGCCGCGACCGTCCTGGTGTTGGCGCCCGAGCAGGTGACCGGCTTCGCGGCGGCCGCCGAATTGGCCGGGGCCTTCGCCGTGGTGCCGCCCGAGGTCTTCGACGCCGTACCGGAGCCGGAGCCGGAGCCGGAGTCCGAGCCCGCGTTCGTGTCCGTACCGGACTTCGCGTCGTCGCCGGCCGGGGCCTCCGACGCCCCCTTCGACCCGGTCGAGGAGGACGCGGCGGAGGAGGAGGCGGCCGACGCGCCCTCGTCCTTGACGCCCGATCCGTCGTTGCAGGCGGTGAGCGAGAGCGCGGCGATCGCGACGGTCGCGGCGGTGGTCAGCAGGCGGGTGCGGGAGGTGCGGATGCTGGACATTGCTTGAGCCCCTTGGGAGTTCGGGTCGGTGTGGTGCTTGGATGACCCAGAGCCTGCGGGGTGATCCGTCCCAGGTGCCACAACTGACCGGCAGTTCGGCACGCTGGAACACTGAAACGGGCTCTGACCTGGGGGAACGCCGGTCCCCTGGAACGTCGGAATGGGACGCGGGGGCATGGAGGAACGGGTGTCTGGAGACGGTTTCGCGCAGCTGCTGCGGGAGTTGAAGGACCGTTCGGGGCTGAGTTACGGCGTGCTCGCGAAGCGGCTGCACATGAGTACGTCGACCCTGCACCGCTACTGCAACGGCACCGCCGTGCCGACCGAGTACGCGCCGGTGGAACGGCTCGCGCGGCTCTGCAGGGCGAGCCCGGAGGAGCTGGTGGAGCTGCACCGGCGGTGGATCCTGGCGGACGCGGCACGGGGACGAAAAGGGGACCCCGCACCGGCACCCGCACCCGCTCCGGCCCCGAAGCCCGCGCCGGAGCCGGAGCCGGAGCCGGACCCACAGCCGGAGTCCGAGCGGGAGCCGGACGAGGGTGTCGTCGTGCGCCCCGCCGCCTCCCGCAGGCGCACCGCCGTCGTCGCGGGCATCGCGGTCGCGGCCGTCACCGGCGCCGTCGTGCTCGCCGTGAACCTCGGCGGCGGGGGCGGCGACGCGGACCGGCAGCAGGCGGCCGGGGCCACGGCCACCGGGCGGACCGGCGCGGAGCGGGACCCGTCGGCGTCCGCCGCGACGTCGCCCTCCGCGAGCGCCTCGAAGAAGCCGAAGCCGTCGGGGTCCGCGAGCGTGTCCGCGTCGTCCACCGCCCGGCCGGGCTCCGGATCAGGGGACGCCAAGGCGCCGGACAACGGCGGCGCCGCCCCGCTGAGCGTCAACACCCGCCCCTACGTCTACGACAGCCCGTGCAGCCAGCACTTCCTCGTCGACAGCGAACCGGCCCAGGTCGGACCGCCCGCCGGTGAACAGGACGCGACCCGCTGGGCCGCCGCCTACGGCGCCGTCTCCTCGGGCGAGCAGGAGATCGCGCTCACCGTCCAGGGCACCGGCGCGCAGACCGTCGTCCTGGAGGCGCTGCGCGTCCGCGTCGTCTCCAAGTCGGCGCCGCTCGCCTGGAACGACTACTCGATGGGCGTCGGCTGCGGCGGCAGCGTCGACACCAAGTCCTTCGACGTCGACCTCGACAACGGCAGCCCCGCCGTCACCGTCAAGGGCGGCCAGCGCGACTTCCCGTACAAGGTGAGCGAGTCCGACCCGGAGGTCTTCTACGTCGTCGCCCACACCAAGGCGCACGACGTGCGCTGGGAGCTCTCCCTCGAATACTCCAGCGGGGGCCGCCACGGCACCGTACGCGTCACCGACGGCGGCACCCCGTTCCGCACCAGCGCGGACGTCGGACGCCCCGGCTACGACTATCCCCTCGGCGGCGGCGAATGGATCGCGCGCGAGGAACAGTAGACGGAAGAGCCGGGACGGCCGGTCGTCAGAGCTTCTCGGGGGTACGGATGCCGAGGAGCGCCATGCCCTGGTGCAGGGTGCGGGCCGTGAGGTCGCACAGCAGCAGCCGGTTCTCGACGATCTCCTGCGCCGGGCGCGGCTTGACCACCGGGCACTGGTCGTAGAACGTCGTGAACAGTGAGGCCAGCTGGTACAGGTACGCGGCCAGCTTGTGCGGCGCGTACTCGGCGGCGGCCTCGTAGACCAGATCGCCGAACGCGTCCAGGTGCAGGCCGAGCGCCCGCTCGGCCGGGGCGAGTTCGAGCTCCGGGTGCGCGACGGGCTCCGCCGAGTCCCCGGCGCGCCGCAGGATCGACTTGATCCGCGCGTACGCGTACTGGAGGTACACGCTGGTGTCGCCGTTCAGCGACACCATCTGGTCCAGGTCGAACTTGTAGTCCCGGTTCGCCGACGTCGACAGGTCCGCGTACTTCACGGCGCCGATGCCGACGTACCGGCCGTTCTCGACGATCTCCTCCTCGGTCAGGCCCACCTTCTCGGCCTTCTCCCGGACGACCGCGGTGGCCCGCTCGACGGCCTCGTCGAGCAGGTCCTCCAGGCGCACGGTCTCGCCCGCACGCGTCTTGAACGGCTTGCCGTCCGCGCCCAGCACCGTGCCGTAGCCCATGTTGTGCGCGGTGACCTCGTCGCTGAGCCAGCCCATCCGGCGGGCCGCCTCGAAGACCATCTTGAAGTGCAGCGACTGCCGTACGTCCACGACGTAGATCAGCGACGTGGCGTGCAGGTCGGTGACCCGGTTCCGGATCGCGGACAGGTCGGAGGCCGCGTAGCCGAAGCCGCCGTCCTTCTTCTGCACGATCAGCGGCACCGGCTCGCCGTCCTTGCCGCGGATCTCGTCGAAGAACACGACGAGCGCGCCGTCCGAGCGCACCGCGACACCCGACTCCTCCAGGAGCCGCGCCGTCTCCGGCATCAGGTCGTTGTACGCCGACTCACCGACGATCTCGTCGTCCCGGATCTCCATGTCGAGCTTCTCGAAGACCGAGTAGAAGTAGATCTTCGACTCGTCCACGAACCGCTGCCACAGGTCGAGCGTCTCCTTGTCGCCGGACTGGAGGGCGACGACCCGCTTGCGGGCCCGCTCCTTGAACTCCTCGTCCGAGTCGAAGACGGCACGCGACGCCTTGTAGATCCGGTTCAGGTTCGACATGGCCTGCTCGCCGTCGGCCTCGTCGGCCGGGGCCAGCTCCGCCGGGTTCTCGATCAGGTACTGGATGAGCATGCCGAACTGGGTGCCCCAGTCGCCGATGTGGTGCCGGCCGATCGTCTTCTCGCCGGTGAAGTCGAGCATGGCGCGCAGGGCGTCGCCGATCACCGCGGAGCGCAGGTGGCCGACGTGCATCTCCTTCGCCACGTTCGGCTGCGCGTAGTCGATGACCGTGATGCCCGGGGCGTCCTTCGCGGGCACGCCGAGCCGGTCGCCGTCGGCGGCGCGGGCCGCGAGGGTCTCGGTGATCGCCTTGTCGGTGACCGTCACGTTCAGGAAGCCGGGGCCGGAGACCTCGACGTCGGCGAGCAGCTCGCCGGTCTCGATCTCCGCGACGACCTGGGCGGCCAGCTCCCGCGGGTTCGCCTTGGCCTTCTTGGCGAGCGCCAGGATCCCGTTGGCCTGGTAGTCGGCCCGGTCGCTACGTCGCAGCAGCGGGTCCGCGGCGGTCGCCTCCGGCAGGGCCGAGGTGAGGGCGGCGGTGAGGCGCTGGTTGACGCTGGCGGTGATGGACGTGACCGGGGCCATGGGTATGGGCTGCCGTTCTGGTCGGGGCTGTGTGATGGTCCCGCCAGTATCCCACGGTGCCGCAAACGGGTTTCCAGGTCTCGCCGCCGTCCACCGGCCGGTGGGGCTTCTCGCGCAGTTCCCCGCGCCCCTGAGGCATGCGCTCCGCGCAGCCTCCCCTTGAGGTGAGCGCCCCTGATGAGATGCGCACGAAGTGCGCATCTCAGGGGCGCGGGGAACTGCGCGAGAAGCGGCCACCGGACCGCAGGGTTCCCC